>NZ_CP134398.1:4096330-4411432 GCF_002968335.2 Mycobacterium sp. ITM-2016-00316 | reverse complement strand
CGCGCGGACACCGGTGTCGAACCCGTGTTCGCCGAACTGCCGGATCGCCGCGTCGCGAATACGGGCGGTGGTCGTCAGATCATCGGCTGAACGCATGTTTAATAGGCTAAACGCACGTTCAGTCGAGCGTCAAGGGATCGAGCCGCGAGATTGCGGTTATCGCGTGAAAGTGCGAGTGGACCCCGCGAGAAGTGCAATCTCGCGGGGAACTGCGCGGGAAAGGGAAGCTAGTCGCGGGCGGCGGCGAGCAGACCGTCGCCCAGTGGGATCAGCACCGGAATGAAGCGCTCGTCCTCGGCGATCAGGCGGGCGGCCTCCCGGACCGCGGCGACCTCGGCGTCGTTGGCCGACGCATCACCGGCGCGCCCGCCGAGCGCGGCGCGGTGCACCACGATCGCCCCGCCGGGGCGCAGCAACCGCACACCCTCGGCGACATACTGCGGCTGATCGGCCGGGGCGGCGTCGACGAACACCAGGTCGTAGGACTCATCGGCCAGCCTGGTCAGGACGTCCTGAGCGCGTCCGCTGATCAGCCGGGTGCGCGATGCGCCGACGCCGGCCTCGGTGAATGCCTGCTTGGCCAGTCGCTGGTGCTCGGGTTCGACGTCGATCGTGGTCAGCACACCGTCCTCGCGCATACCGGCCAGCAGCCACAGCCCGCTGACACCGGCCCCGGTGCCCACCTCGACCACTGCTTTCGCGCCGGTCAGCCGAGCCAGCACGCTCAGCAGCGCGCCGACGGCCGGCGTCACCGCACCCGCGCCGCTGTCCACCGCACGTTCCCGTGCCGCGGCGGTCACCGCGTCCTCGGTGATCGACGCCTCCGCGTGCGAGACGATCGACTGGGCGGCGTCGTCGGTGCTGGCCATGCCCGCAGCGTAGAGCGAACAACGACCGGCGCGACCCCGACACGCCCGCCCCTGATACGAGAATCACACCGGGTCTCACCGGGTTTTACCTGGTCGAATCGTGGGTAATCCGCATTCTCAGGAATTGTTCAGTTTGCTCATATGCCAGGCACACCCCGGTCGGAGACGGTACTTCCCATGGAACACGGCGAAAGCTTGCGATCACGGAATACGGACGGCCTCGGCCACGTTTCCATCGACAACGCGCAGACGCCGACCAAAATGGCCTGCCACCTTGATACGGAGGATCCGACGATCGCCAACGCTGCAGCTTCCGCAAGCGCCGGGAGCACTGTTGCCAGCCCCGTCTCCATGCCCCATCTGGAGCAGTACACCGACGGCGATTGGGTCGAACCCTCCGACGAACTGACCGGCACCGCGGTCTTCGATGCCACTGGCGACAAGACCGCCATGCCGTCCTGGGACGAGTTGGTCCGCCAGCACGCCGACCGGGTGTACCGGCTGGCCTACCGCCTGTCGGGCAACCCTCAGGACGCCGAGGACCTGACCCAGGAGACCTTCATCCGGGTCTTCCGCTCGGTGCAGAACTACCAGCCCGGCACTTTCGAAGGCTGGTTGCACCGCATCACCACAAACCTGTTCCTCGACATGGTGCGGCGCCGGACCCGGATCCGCATGGAGGCCCTGCCCGAGGACTACGACCGGGTGCCGGCCGAGGATCCCAACCCCGAGCAGATCTATCACGACTCGCGCCTGGGCCCGGACCTGCAGGCCGCGCTGGACTCGCTGCCGCCGGAGTTCCGCGCGGCTGTCGTCCTCTGCGATATCGAGGGGTTGTCCTACGAGGAGATCGGCGCCACCCTCGGTGTGAAGCTCGGCACCGTCCGCAGTCGCATCCACCGTGGTCGGCAGGCGCTGCGTGAGCATCTGGCCAAGCATTCGGATCAGCTGACCGCCTCCGCCTGAGCGTCGTGGGTGTGAGGCGCGGATTACCGCGCTACATTCAAATGAGCAGTGTGTGTTCAAAGGCGCGGCGTTCCGAGAGGAGTCGGGTGATGGCTGACCCGGGCGATGTGTTCCGTCGCGCGTTCTCGTGGCTGCCTGCCCAGTTCGCCTCCCAGAGCAGCGAGCCGGTGGGGCCACGCCGCTTCGGCTCCACCGAGCACCTCTCCACCGAGGCCATCGCGGCCTTCGTCGACGGAGAACTGCGGATGACCGCGCATCTGCGCGCCGGACATCACCTGTCGCTGTGCCCACTGTGCGCCGGCGAGGTGGATGCCCAGCGCCAGGCGCGCTCGGCGCTGCGCGACGCCTGCCCGATCGCGATGCCCAATTCTCTGCTGGGTCTGTTGTCTCAGATTCCGGACCGCAATCCCGAGACCCCAGTCCCCGAGGAAGCCACCCAGCAGGTGGTCGAAGGCGCAGGTCGCGCCCGGCGCAAGCGCCGGTAGGCTTGGTGTAGGAGAATTCAGTCGCGGGTGCCGTCGGTGGCGCGCGCTCGAGCCGGGAGTGATGCACGGGTGACCAATCAGGACCAATCGGGCACTAACCCGCGTCTGGCGCCTCGTCCGGTTTCACGTCCGCCCGTCGACCCGGCGTCACAGCGCGCCTTCGGCCGGCCCGATGGTGTGTCCGGCTCGTTCCTCGGCGCGGACAAGCATCGCGATCAGGGCGACTACACCCCGAAGAACCAGTCGCCGGACCCCGTACTCGCCGAGGCCTTCGGTCGGCCCTACGCGGGCGGCGATTCCCTGCAGCGCCACCCGGCCGACGCCGGCGCGCTGGAGGCGGAACGCGATATCGACGCCGAAGACGTCGACGATCCCTGGCGCGACCCGTCCGCCGCCGCGGCACTCGGAGCGCCGGCGGCCGCACCCAGCGCTCCCGTGGTGGTGCAGGCGCCTCAAGGCAAGCTCGGCGTGCGCGACGTGCTTTTCGGCCGCAAGGTGTCGATCACCGCGCTGGCGATCCTGGCCATCATGGCGCTGGTCATCGGCGCTCTCGGCGGCGTTGTCGGCCGCAAGACCGCCGAGGTGGTGGAGGCCTTCACCACCTCCAAGGTCACCCTGGAGACCAGCGACCGGCCCGCTGAGCCGGCCGGACAGTTCGCCGAGGTTGCCGCCGCCGTTGCCGATTCGGTGGTCACCATCGAAGCGACCAGCGACCAGGAGGGCTCGCAGGGCTCCGGTGTCGTGATCGACGGGCGCGGCTACATCGTGACCAACAACCACGTCATCTCCGAGGCCGCGATCAACCCGAGCAAGTACAAGATGACCGTCGTGTTCAACGACGGCAAGGAGGTCCCGGCCAACCTCGTCGGCCGCGACCCGAAGACCGACCTCGCGGTGATCAAGGTCGACAACGTCGACAACCTCAGCGTCGCGAAGCTGGGGGACTCGGAGAAGCTCCAGGTCGGCGAGCAGGTGATCGCGGCGGGCGCCCCGCTGGGGCTGCGCAGCACCGTCACCCACGGCATCATCAGCGCGCTGCACCGCCCGCTGCCGCTGTCCGGCGACGGCTCCGATACCGACACCGTCATCGACGGTGTGCAGACCGACGCCTCGATCAACCACGGCAACTCCGGCGGCCCGCTGATCAACATGGCCGCCGAGGTCATCGGCATCAACACCGCCGGCAAGTCACTGTCCGACAGCGCCAGCGGTCTGGGCTTCGCCATCCCGGTCAACGAGGTCAAGGATGTGGCGCAGAAGCTCATCGAGGCCGGCAAGATCTCGCATCCCACCCTGGGTCTGACCGCCCGTTCGGCCAGCAACGACCTGGCTTCCGGCGCGCAGATCGCCGATGTCAAGGTCGGCGGTCCCGCGGAGCGCGGCGGGATCCTGGAGAACGACGTGGTCGTCAAGGTCGGGGACCGCGATGTCGCCGACGCCGACGAGTTCGTCGTCGCGGTGCGTCAGCTCAAGATCGGCGAGCCCGCCCCGATCGAGGTCGTCCGCGACGGTCGCCGCGTCACCCTCACCGTCACTCCGATCGGTGACGGCGCCGCCTGAGATGTTCGCGAATGTCGGCTGGGGCGAGATGCTGCTGTTGGTGGTGGCCGGTCTGGTCATCCTCGGCCCCGAACGACTGCCGGGAGCCATCCGCTGGACCTCCGGCGCGATCCGCCAGGCCCGCGAGTACCTCAGCGGGGCGACCAGCCAGCTGCGGCAGGACCTCGGCCCGGAGTTCGAGGATCTGCGTGAACCGCTGAGCGAGCTGCAGAAGCTGCGCGGGATGACACCGCGTGCGGCACTGACCAAGCACCTGCTCGACGGGGACGACTCGTTCCTCACCGGCAAATTCGACAAGCCGGTCAAGCCGGTGTCCCCGGACGCCCCCCAACCCGCGCCGGACCCGACGCCGCCGGTCGAGGGCAGCCGGCCGGGCACCGGCGCCCGCTTCGACAGCGACGCGACCTAGCGTCCGGCGGGGTCCAGCCCCAACGACATCCCGGCCAGGCCACGCTTGCGTGCCCCGAGCGCGTCGGCGACCTTGCGCAGCTCCTTGGCGGCAGGGGAGTCGGGGGTCGACAGCACCAGCGGAATGCCGGAGTCGCCGGCGGTCACCAGGCTCGGTTCCAGTGGAATCTGGCCCAGCAGCGGCACATCGGCGCCGACCGACCGGGTCAGCGACGCCGACACCTGCGCGCCGCCGCCGGACCCGAAGATGTCCATCACGGTGCCGTCCGGCAGGGTCAGCCCCGCCATGTTCTCCACCACGCCGACGATGCGCTGACGGGTCTGCAGCGCGATCGCGCCGGCGCGTTCGGCGACCTCGGCCGCGGCCGACTGCGGGGTGGTGACCACCAGGATCTCCGCGCCCGGGATGAGCTGCGACACCGAGATGGCGATATCGCCGGTACCCGGCGGCAGGTCCAGCAGCAGCACGTCCAGATCGCCCCAGTAGACATCGGCCAGGAACTGCTGCAGCGCCCGGTGCAGCATCGGTCCGCGCCACACCACCGGGGTGTTGCCCTGGGTGAACATCGCGATCGAAATGACCTTCACCTCATGCGCGATCGGCGGCAGGATCATCGAATCGACCTGAGTGGGCCGGTCCACCACACCCATCATCCGCGGCACCGAGTGGCCGTAGATATCGGCATCGAGCACGCCGACCGACAGACCGCGGGCGGCCATCGCCGCCGCGAGATTGACGGTGACACTGGACTTTCCGACGCCGCCCTTGCCGGAGGCCACCGCGTAGACGCGGGTCAGCGAGTTGGGCTGGGCGAACGGGATCACCGGCTCACGCGAGTCGCCGCGCAGCAGCTTGCGCAGCTCGGCGCGCTGCTCGTCGTTCATCACGTCCAGGCTGACCTTGACCGCACCGGTGCCCGGGACGTCGGTGACGGCGGCGGTCACCTTGTCGGTGATCTCGTTCTTCTTCGGGCAGGCCGAGGTGGTCAGGTAGATCTCGACGTGCACGCCGGCGTCGGCGTCGACGGTGACACCTTTGACCATGCCCACTTCGGTGATCGGGCGCCGCAGTTCGGGATCGACGACCTTGCTCAGCGCAGCACGAACCGCGGCTTCCAGGTCGGTATGTGTCGAGGACATCACCCGCGAGTCTAGGCCGCGCCGACGGACCTTCGGTCCGCCGGGCCGACTACGCGGCGGGGCCGGGTGCCGGCCCGGGTGCCGGACCGAGCGCGGCGGGCACCGCGGGAGGGACCGGAGCCGCGGGGGGAGGCGGGGCAAAGGGGTTGAACGGCGCCGGCGGTGCGGCCAGGGGCGGTGCTGCGAACGGGTTGAACGGTGCGGCGGCCGGGGGCGGTGGTGCGAACGGGTTGAACGGTGCGGCGGCCGGGGGTGGCGGTGCGAACGGGTTGAACGGCGCCGCCGGCGCGGGCGTGTTCTCACCGAGACAGAACACCGCACAGTTCGGGACGGCCGCGGGCTCGCCGGGCCCCGGCGGCACCGGCAGGCGGTCGGCCACATCGGCGCGGCCCAGGTCGAAGAACGGCATGACGGCCATCGGGTCGGTCGACGGCAACCCCAGCGCGTTCAGCGGCAACCCCGGTCCGAGCCCCTCGGCATTGGTGTCCAGGTGCACGTTGCCCATGCCCAGCGCGGGAACCGGTCCGGTGATGGGCGGCAAGTTCACCGGCACCACGCCGGTGGCGTACGCGGCGGCCCAGCCCAGCACATTGCGCGCGTAGGCAACCGAGTTGTTGTAGCGCAGGATCGACGTCATGACCTGACTCTGATCGCGCATGTTCAGGCCACCGCTGCACAGGTATCGGGCCGCGGCCAGCGTCGCGTCGTACAGGTTCTGCACTTCGGCCTTGCCGTCACCGTTGCCGTCGGAGGCGTACCGCGACCAGGTGCCCGGCAGGAACTGCATCGGACCCATCGCCCGGGCGTAGGTGACCCGGTCGTTGTTGCGGCTCTGCACGATGATCTCGTTGCCGGGCAGGGTTCCGTCCAGGGCGGGCCCGAGAATGGGTTTGACCGCGGTGCCGTTGACATCGGTGGCGCCACCATTGGCGTGCATGGACTCGATACGGCCGATGCCGGCGAGCAGGTTCCAGCTCATCCCGCAGGTCGGCGCCGCCGTGGCCATCATCCGCTCGGCGTTGCGGTAGGCGTTCAGGGCGACCGTCGGAATGCGAAGGTTGCCGGGGGCACTCACCACGGCGGCCGGTGGCGGCGCGGACAGCGCGGTGCCCGCGGTCTGGAACGGGCGCGGTGCCTTCATGGCGGCCACCACGCTGACACCGGAATCGCTTTCGGGGGTGGTGACGACGGCCGCGAGCGGGGTCACGGTGGTCTCCAGCACGGGCTTCAGCACGGGAGCCGAAGCGCCCACGCCCAAGGTCAGGACCAGTGGGGTGAGGATGGCGATACCCAGCAACCCGCGGGTGCTCGGCGCCGATTCAGCCACCGTGCGCATCAGTCGCCGTGCTCCGTGCCGCGCTGCAGCGAGGGCGGAGGCTCCCCCTTTGACCACTCAACCGTCCTAGATTTGCGGTACCCGACCGTTTGTGAACCAGGTCACCATACCCAGTCGCTCGTCTCCGTGGTGCGGCAATGGATGGCAAGGATTTTCATGCGCCCGCAGGCGGCTCGGAATCCGCTTCCGGCTGATCGCTCGGCGCGACCGGTTCGGCCGCGCGTTTGCCCTTGTTCTTCTTCGGTTTGGGTGGCACCAGCTCGACCAGCATCTCGCGCAGCTCCTCGAGTTCGCGGCGCAGATAGTCGCGCGTGGCCATCTCGCCCACCGCCAGCCGCAGCGCGGCCAGCTCGCGGGCCAGGTATTCGGTGTCCGCCTTGGTCTGCTCGGCGCGCCGGCGGTCTTCTTCCAGCGAGACCCGGTCGCGGTTCTCCTGGCGGTTCTGCGCCAGCAGGATCAGCGGCGCGGCGTAGGCGGCCTGAGTCGAGAAGGCCAGGTTCAGCAGGATGAACGGGTACGGGTCCCACTGCAGGGTGAGCGCGAACAGGTTCAGCAGGATCCAGACGATGACGAACACGGTCTGGATCGCCAGGTAGCGGCCGGTGCCCAGGAACCGTGCGAAGGACTCGCCGAAGCGGCCCGCGGCCTCGACGTCGAACTGCGGGGTGAAGCGCCTACGCGAGGAGCGCGGGGTGTCGATCCGGTCGCTCACGTCGACTTCTCCGTGGTGACGATCAGTGGCTCGGCCTCACGTGCGCGCCAATCGTCGGGCAACAGGTGGTCGAGCACATCGTCGACCGACACCGCGCCGAGCAGATGATTCTCCTCATCGACCACCGGCCCGCAGACCAGGTTGTAGGCGGCGAAATAGCGGGTCAGCGCGCCGAGAGTCTCCTCGGGGCGCAGACTCGGCAGATCCTTGTCGACGATGCCGCTGACCAGCTCGGCCGGCGGCTCCCGCAGCAACCGCTGCAGGTGCACACAGCCCAGGTAGCGCCCGGTCGGTGTCGCGGTCGGCGGCCGCACCACGAACACCAGCGACGCCAGTGCCGGTGTCAGGTCGGGGTCGCGGACCCGGGCCAGCGCCTCGGCGACCGTGGTGTCCGGTGCCAGCACCACCGGCTCGGAAGTCATCAGGCCGCCGGCGGTGTTGGGGGAGTGGCTGAGCAGGCGCCGCACATCCTCGGAGTCCTCCGGGTCCATCCGGCGCAGGAATTGTTCGGCGTCGGCCGGCGCCATCGACCCCAGCAGGTCCGCGGCGTCGTCGGGATCCATCGCCTCCAGCACATCGGCCGCGCGATCGGTCTTGAGCTGACGCAGCACCGCAGCCTGTTCGTTCTCGGGCAGCTCCTGCAGCACATCGGCGAGGCGTTCGTCATCGAGGGCGTTGACCACTTCGAAGCGCCGTTTGGCGGGCAGCTCCCGGATTGCTTCGGCGACCTCGATCGGACGCTGGCCCTGGAACTGCTCGAGCAGCTGGGCGACGCCCTGGTCGGGCATGGCCAATCCGGACGGCGTCAGCCCGTGCACATGCTTCCAGTCGACGGGATAGACATTGCTGCGGCGCCCCAGCCGGCGCTGCGGGCGGACCGCCACCTTGGTGACCACCCAGTCCCGGGTGCGGGTCTGCTCGATACCGAGATCCACCACGACCACATCGAGACCGGCTAGCTGGTCGAGGTCGGGGTCGTCGACCCGCACGCGCGTCTCCAGCACCTGCCCCAGGGCGAGCACCTCACCGGGGCGCTGCGAGAACCGGCGCAGCGACACGTTGCCGGTGGTCAGGGTGACGGCGCTGGGTTCGATCGCGGTCACCCGCAGGATCGGAACGAAAATCCTTCTGCGGGTGAGCAGTTCGACGACCAGTCCGAGAACTCGCGGTTGTTGGCGGACGATGCTGATGCTGACCACCACATCGCGGACACGCCCGATCGACTCGCCGTCCGGGCCGAGGACGACCATGCCCGCCAGGCGGGCCGCATATACCCGGGTAACCGCCGCCATGGGTCAAAGCGTAGAGACTAGGGGCGTGGACAACGTGTATCGCCCCCGTCGAACGTGTCTTTCGGTTCCGGGCAGCAGCGACAAGATGATTGAGAAGGCCAAGACGCTGGCCGCCGATCAGGTGTTCCTCGACCTGGAGGACGCGGTGGCCACCGACGCGAAGGCCGAGGCCCGGACCCGGGTCGCCGCGGCACTGGCCGGACCGGGCTGGGCAGGCGGATCGCTGCGCGGGGTGCGTGTCAACGATTGGACGACACCGTGGACCCATGCCGATGTCATCGAGGTGGTGGCCGGCGCCGGGGCGCAACTGGACATCATCGTGCTGCCCAAGGTGTCCGATTCCACCCACGTGCATGCACTGGACATGCTGCTCACCCAGTTGGAGAAGACCCACGGTCTGCCGTTGGGCCGCATCGGGATCGAGGCGCAGATCGAAGATGCGCAGGGCCTGACGAATATCGACGCCATCGCCGCCGCGCCGCGGGTGCAGGCATTGGTGCTCGGCCCCGGTGACATGGCGGCCAGCCTCAACATGCGCACGCTGGAGGTCGGCGGGCAACCCGAGGGGTACGACATCGGCGACGCTCACCATCATGTGTTGATGCGGATCCTGGTGGCCGCCCGGGCACGCGGCCTGAATGCGATCGACGGGCCCTATGTGAAGGTGCGCGATGTCGACGGGTTCCGGCGGGTGGCGGGCCGGTCGGCCGCGCTCGGTTATGACGGCAAGTGGGTGCTGCACCCGGACCAGATCACCGCAGGCAACGAACTGTTCAGCCCGCGGCAGGCTGATTACGATCACGCCGAACTGATCCTGGAGGCCTACGAGTGGCACACCTCCGCGGCCGGCGGCGCGCGCGGAGCGGTGATGCTCGGCGACGAGATGATCGACGAGGCCAGCCGCAAGATGGCGCTGGTGGTCGCGGGTAAGGGACGCGCGGCAGGGATGACGCGTTGCAGTGCGCCCTATCGACCGCCCGCCTAGACCAGGCTGAAGCCGCTGGCGACGACGCCGATCCACAGCAGGATCATCAGCACCAGGCCGGCGGTGACCAGACCGCCGATGATGGCCGCGGCCAGGGCCAGACCGTATCCGTCCTGGCCGGTGCGCTTGGTCTCGCGCATGGCGATGACGCCGAGCACCAGGCCCGCGACCGACGGGACACCACAGAACAGCAGGCCGATCAGGGCAGCGATCAGCGCGCCGACCGCCTTGCCGTTGGTGCCGAGCGGCTTCACCGGCCGGTAGGGGTCGTAGCCGGGGTAGCCGGGGTAGCCGGGCGGCGGGTAGCCGGGTGCGACGGGGAATCCGGCGTGCGGTCCGGGGTAGATCGGTGGCGGCAGACCCGGATCGGCCGGGTAGTCCCAGGGTGCGTTCGGGTCGCCGGGAGGCGGCTGCGCAGGGCCCTCGCTCACAGCACCGCGACGGCGATGATGAAGCTGAACACCAGCGTCAGCGCGCCGACCGCGATGCCCGCCACCGCGAGGCCATGGCCGCCCTGGGGGTTCTGCTTGATCTGGTTGAGCGCGACGAAGCCGAGCACGATGCCGATGATCGAGCCGATCCCGCAAAGGACTCCGGCAAGGGAGGCGATCAGCGAGCCGATGGCCAGGGAGTTCGTGCCGGGCTGCGGCGGAGGCCCGTAACCCCCGTAGCCGGGCACGGCGCCGTAGGGGGGTGCCGGCGGGTAACCCGGCGGCGGCCCGCCATAGGGGGACGCACCGTAGGGCGGTGCCGGCGGGTAGCCCGAGGGCGGCGGTGCGCCCTGGGGTGCGCCGTAGCCGGGAGGCGGCGGGGGATAGCCGGTGGACGAATAGTCCGGTGGGGTGAATCCGGGCGGGGGATAGCCCGCGGGCGGGTCGGGCTGCGAATAACTCGGCGGGGCGTCATAGCCGCCGTACGCAGGCGGTGGGGAGTAATCGGGGTAGCTCGGCGGCGGTGCCGGCTCACCGGGCGCCTGCTCGATCGGCGGCGCCTCGTAGCCGCCGGAGGCCGGCTCGGAAGCACTGTCGGCGGCATTCGGTTCCGAGCCGGAACGTGCATCCGATGGTGGGGTTGACCCTGCGTTCTCACCCGGATTGGTCATCCTGCAAACCTAGCGTACGTGCTGGTACCCGGGGTGATTCGAGTGCGGGGCGGCGCCGCGTGCGGGCCCGCCGGGGGCTAGGGTTGTGGCATCGAACCCGCAGGTTGCGTGCCCGTCTGCACAGGTCGTGCAGCGCTGACGCGAACGAAGGAGAACGAGTAGCTATGACCGGTCCCCTCCAGCCCGGCAAGGACCCCGTCGGCAGACCGGGTGTGCGTGGCCCGTCGGCATTGCCGACCCCACCCAAAGGGTGGCCGATCGGGGCCTACCCGACCTACGCCGAGGCGCAGCGCGCGGTGGATTACCTCTCCGATCAACAGTTTCCGGTGCAGCAGGTGACCATCGTGGGTGTCGACCTGATGCAGGTCGAGCGGGTGACCGGCCGACTCTCATGGCCCAAGGTGCTCGGCGGGGGCGTGCTCTCGGGCGCCTGGCTGGGTCTGTTCATCGGTCTGATTCTCGGGTTCTTCAGTCCGAGCCCGTGGGGTGCATTGGCCACCGGGCTGATCGCCGGTGTGTTCTTCGGTCTCATCACCTCGGCCATTCCGTATGCGATGGCCCGCGGCACAAGAGATTTCAGCTCGACGATGCAACTCGTCGCGGGCCGCTATGACGTGCTGTGTGACCCGCAGAGCGCGGAGCAGGGGCGGGATCTGCTGGCGCGCTTGACGATCTGATGGGCGACGCGCCCAGGGAACGGTTGCATATTACGCGCTTGTAGCCCTAGGTTTGCCCCGCGGGATGTTCTCGCCCGGAGCCGCTCCGGCGGTGCCATCAACGCAGACGGAGGCCGGAAGTGCTGAAGCGACGACTCTGCGCCGGGGTGATGGCCGCGCTGACGGTCGGTTCGGTGGTCACGGCGTGCGGCGAGGCCGAGGACGGCATCGTCATCAGCTACTACACACCGGCCAACGAGATGGCAACGTTCACCGCGGTGGCCCAGAAGTGCAACGAGCAGCTCGGCGGCAGGTTCACCATCAAGCAGGTTTCGTTGCCCAAGGGCGCCGATGATCAACGTCTGCAGCTGGCTCGCCGGCTCACCGGTAACGACAAATCGCTGGACGTGATGGCCCTCGACGTGGTGTGGACGGCCGAATTCGCCGAAGCCGGTTGGGCGTTGCCGTTGTCCGACGATCCCGCGGGCCAGGCCGAATCCGATGCCACCGCCAACACGTTGCCCGGCCCGCTGGAGACTGCCAAGTGGCAGGACAAACTGTATGCGGCGCCGATCACCACCAATACTCAATTGCTCTGGTACCGAGCAGATTTGATGTCCGCACCGCCCTCGAACTGGGATGCCATGGTGGCTGAGGCGAAGCGTCAGTACGCCGCGGGCGGCCCCAGCTGGATCGCCGTGCAGGGCAAGCAGTACGAGGGTCTGGTCGTGTGGTTCAACACGCTGCTGGAAAGTGCCGGGGGCCAGGTGCTCTCCGATGACGGCAAGACCGTCACGCTGACCGACACCCCCGAGCACCGGGCGGCCACCGTCAAGGCGCTGCAGATCATCAAAGACGTTGCCACCGCGCCGGGTGCGGACCCGTCGATCACCCAGACCGATGAGGGCACCGCACGCCTGGCGCTGGAGCAGGGCAAAGCCGCGCTCGAGGTGAACTGGCCGTTCGTGCTGCCGTCCATGCTGGAGAACGCCGTCAAGGGCGGCGTCGCGTTCCTGCCGCTCAACGAGGACCCCGCCCTGGCCGGCGCGATCAACGAGTCCGGCAGCTTCTCGCCGACCGACGAACAGTTCGACATAGCCTACGAGGCCAGCAAGAAGGTCTTCGGTTTCGCGCCGTTCCCGGGGGTGCGCGACGGTGAGCCGGCCCGGGTAACCCTGGGTGGTCTGAATCTGGCCGTCGGCAAGAACACCCAGCACAAGGCCGAGGCGTTCGAGGCCATCCGGTGCCTGCGCAATGTCGACAACCAGCGCTACACGTCGGTCGAGGGTGGTCTGCCCGCGGTGCGGGCGTCGCTGTACGACGACCCGGCGTTCCAGGAGAAATACCCGCAGTACGAGATCATCCGTCAGCAGCTCACCAATGCCGCGGTGCGCCCGGCGACACCGGTGTACCAGGCGGTGTCGACCCGGATCTCCGCCGCGCTGGCGCCGATCACCGATATCGATCCCGAGCGCACCGCTGATGAACTGGCCGAGCAGGTACAGAAGGCCATCGACGGCAAGGGGCTCATTCCGTGACCACCCAGACCCAGGGCAGCGATGACACGCGCGCCGAACGGCGGTTGGCCTTCTGGCTGATCAGCCCGGCCGTCTTCCTGATGCTGGCGGTGACGGCCTACCCGATCTTCTACGCCGTCTGGCTCAGCCTGCAGCGCTACAACCTCGCCGCACCCGATGACGTCGAGTTCATCGGCCTGGAGAATTATCAGACGATTCTCACCGACCGGTACTGGTGGACGGCGTTCGCCGTAACGTTGGGCATCACCATCGTGTCGGTGGCCATCGAGTTCGTGCTCGGTATGGCGCTTGCACTGGTCATGCACCGCACCATCTTCGGCAGGGGAACGGTGCGCACCGCGATCCTGGTGCCCTACGGCATCGTGACCGTCGCGGCGTCCTACAGCTGGTACTACGCCTGGACACCCGGCACCGGATATCTGGCCAACCTGCTGCCGACCGGCAGCGCGCCGTTGACCGAACAGCTTCCGTCGCTGGCGATCGTGGTGCTCGCCGAGGTGTGGAAGACCACGCCGTTCATGGCGCTGCTGCTGCTGGCCGGTCTGGCGCTGGTTCCGCAGGATCTGCTGAACGCGGCACAGGTGGACGGGGCCGGCGCCTGGAAGCGGTTGACCAAGATCATCATTCCGCTGATCAAACCCGCCATCCTGGTGGCGCTGTTGTTCCGCACCCTGGACGCGTTCCGCATCTTCGACAACATCTATGTGCTGACCGGCGGCGCGAACGACACCGGGTCGGTGTCGATCCTCGGTTACGACAACCTGTTCAAGGCGTTCAACCTCGGCTTGGGTTCGGCCATCAGCGTGCTGATATTCCTCTGCGTCGCGGTGATCGCCTTCATCTTCATCAAGATCTTCGGTGCGTCAGCACCCGGCGCGGACGAGGAGGGCCGCTAGATGGCGGAGAACGTGGGTGCCCGCCGCGCGACCGGTTGGGCCGTCATCAATGTCATCGTCGTGCTGTACGCCTTGTTCCCGGTGCTCTGGATCCTGTCCCTGTCGTTGAAGCCGACGTCAACGGTCAAGGACGGCAAGCTCATTCCATCCGAGATCACCTTCGACAACTACAAGGCCATCTTCGAGGGCAACATCTTCACCTCGGCGCTGGTCAACTCGATCGGCATCGGCCTGATCACCACGTTGATCGCGGTCGTCATCGGCGGCATGGCCGCCTATGCGATTGCGCGGCTGGCCTTCCCGGGCAAGAAGGTTCTGGTCGGGGTGGCCCTGCTGATCGCGATGTTCCCTCAGATCTCCCTGGTGACACCGATCTTCAACATCGAGCGCCGGCTCGGACTGTTCGACACCTGGCCGGGCCTCATCATTCCTTACATCACCTTCGCGTTGCCGCTGGCGATCTACACCATGTCCGCGTTCTTCAAGGAGATCCCGTGGGATCTGGAGAAGGCCGCCAAGATGGACGGCGCCACGCCGGGGCAGGCCTTCCGCAAGGTGATCGCACCGCTGGCGGCGCCCGGCATCGTCACCGCGGGCATCCTGGTGTTCATCTTCGCGTGGAACGACCTGCTGCTCGCGCTGTCGTTGACGGCGACCGAGCGGGCGATCACCGCGCCGGTGGCGATCGCGAACTTCACCGGCAGCTCGCAGTTCGAGGAGCCGACCGGCTCGATCGCGGCGGGCGCGATGGTCATCACCGTGCCGATCATCATCTTTGTGCTCATATTTCAGCGACGGATCGTGGCCGGGTTGACCTCCGGCGCGGTGAAGGGGTAATTCATGGCCGAGATCGTGCTGGAGAACGTGTCCAAGAGCTACGCCGGCGGTGCGGCGGCGGTGAAGGACCTGTCGCTGACCATCGCCGACGGCGAATTCATCATCCTGGTCGGGCCGTCCGGGTGCGGTAAGTCGACCACCCTGAACATGATCGCGGGCCTGGAGGACATCAGCTCCGGAGACCTGCGCATCGGCGGCGAGCGGGTCAACGACAAGGCGCCCAAGGACCGCGATATCGCGATGGTCTTCCAGTCCTATGCGTTGTACCCGCACATGACGGTCCGACAGAACATCGCGTTCCCGTTGACGCTGGCCAAGCTCGGCAAGGACGAGATCGCGCGCAAGGTCGAGGAGACCGCAAGCATTCTCGATCTGGCCGAGCTGCTGGATCGCAAGCCCGGGCAGCTGTCCGGCGGGCAGCGTCAGCGCGTGGCGATGGGGCGGGCGATCGTCCGTAACCCCAAGGCGTTCCTGATGGACGAGCCGCTGTCCAACCTGGACGCCAAGCTGCGCGTGCAGATGCGTACCGAGATCGCGCGCCTGCAGGACCGGTTGGGCACCACCACGGTGTATGTCACCCACGATCAGACCGAGGCGATGACGCTGGGGGACCGGGTGGTGGTGATGCTGGCCGGCGTGGCGCAGCAGATCGGCACCCCCGAGGAGCTCTACAACACCCCGACCAATCTGTTCGTCGCCGGTTTCATCGGCTCGCCCGGCATGAACTTCTTCCCGGCGACCCTGACCGACGGTGGTATCAAGCTGCCGTTCGGTGACGAGGTGGTGCTCACCGATGAGGCGCAGCGGATCCTCGGGCAGCATTCCAAGCCCACCAACGCGATCGCCGGTCTGCGTCCCGAGCATTTCGACGACGCCGCGCTGGTCGATTCCTACACCCGCATCAAGGGTCTCACCTTCGAGGTGGACGTCGACCTGGTGGAGTCCCTGGGCGCCGACAAGTACCTGCATTTCCGCATCGAGGGGTCCGGTGCGAAATCGGCTCAGCTCGCCGAACTTGCCGCCGAATCCGGCGCCGGCGAAAACGAATTCGTGGCACGGGTTTCGGCCGACTCGAAGGTCTCTGCCGGCAAGAAGGCGGAGCTGGCGGTGGACACCTCCAAGCTGATCATCTTCGACGGTGACACCGGGGTGAATCTTTCCATCCCGCCCGCCGGCTAGTGGTCGACGTACCAGCCGAGGTGCGTAACCGGCTGCGGGCGCACTTCACCGCGGCCGGTGTGCTCGCCGAGCCGGCCGAGGCGAGCGTCACCTTCCTGGGCGCGGACCGGATCTCGGTGCTGCGCTACGGGCCCGACGGCGGCGGCGTCAACCACTTTGTCTCGGTGGGCTGTTCGCGCTACCCGATGGTGGACCCGACCAACTTCGTCACCGACACCGAGCACGGGCCGCGGGCCGAAGTGGTGGTGTCACTGCGACCACCGAGCCCGGCCGGTCTGGCCCGGTCGATGGCGGTGCTGGCGGCCGCGCCGTCGGTGGAGGGCCTGGTGCTGGAACCCGACGCACTGATCGACCTGAGCGGACCGCTGTTCGAGGGCGCGCCGTTCACCGCATTCCTGTTGGGCCCCAGCACCATCGACGATGTCGCGCTGCCGGACCCGCTGTCCGACGTGACGATCCTGCAGGCCACCCCGATCACGCCGACCGAGGCGGCCTGGGTGCGGCTCAAGGGCGCCGAGGCGATGCGCGAGGCGTGGCGCACCGACGGCGTCGACGTGTTCGACGCGAACCGGCGGGCCTCCGAGCCGTCCTAGCCCACGTCTAGAGCCAGTGGTTGCGCCGGAACGTCCGGTACAGCAGTGTGCACACGCTCAGCATGAGCAGCAGCACCGCCGGGTAGCCCCACGGCTGGTGTAATTCGGGCATGTAGTCGAAGTTCATCCCGTAGATGCCGGCCAGCGCGGTCGGCACCGCGGCGATCGCCACCCAGGCCGAGATCTTGCGCATATCGGTGTTCTGCTGCATCGAGACCTTGCCGACCGCAGCCTGCACCAACGAGCTGAGCACCTCGTCATAGCCCTCGATGCGGTCGGCTGCCTTGATCGTGTGGTCGAGCACGTCGCGCATGTAGCGCCTGACCTCCTTGGAGATCAGGTCATTGTGATCGGTGGTGATGCGCTGCAGGTCGGTGGCCAGCGGGCTGACGGCCCGGCGAAGCTCGACGACCTCGCGCTTCATCAGGTAGATGTGCTCGATCTCGGTGGCGCTGTTGGGGGAGAACACGTTCTCCTCCATCTCGTCGATATCCTTCTCGACGAGGTCGGTGACGTCGAGGTAGTCGTCGACGACATGGTCGGCGATGGCGTGCATGACGGCGTACGGGCCCAGCTTGCAGCTCGTCGGGTTGGTGTCGATGTGCTTGCGCACCGCGGCGAGTCCACCGTGCTCGCCGTGCCGAACCGTGACGACGAAATCGGCGCCGACGAACACCATGATCTCGCCGGTCTCGACGATTTCGCGGGTCTTGGCCACCGAGTCGTGCGCCACGTACTTGACCGTCTTGAGGACCAGGAACAGGGTGTCGTCGTAGCGTTCCAGCTTGGGGCGCTGGTGGGCGTGCACCGCGTCCTCGACGGCCAGTTCGTGCAGACCGAACACCTCGGCCACGGCCTGCATCTGATGCTCGTCGGGTTCGTGCAGGCCGATCCAGACGAACGCGCTGCCGCCGTCGGCCTCGATCTCGTGCACCTTGTTCAGCGCCGCCGCGTGGGTGTATTTGCCCGGCAGGCGGACACCGTCGCAGTAGACGCCGCAGTCGACCATCGCCTGCGAAACCGGCACGTGGATGCCGGATGCGTCCGCAGCGGTAGTGACCCGGCGTCCCGCCGGCCTCAGCATCGACGGTGGCAGGGGGCGGAAAGACGGCATCGCGACCTCCATCGTCTAGGGCCGCGACCGCGTGCCCCGTGGCCGAATGTTACTCGTCAGTCGCGTTTCCAACCTCTCACGGTCAGGGAACCGGTGCCTGTGAGTTCCTTGGGTGAAGTAACGTGACGGCCGTGTCGGAATTGGTCAAGACCCCACAGGTTGTCATCGATGACGCGGAGATCTTCGCGGCCCACGAGGGGGGCAAGCTCTCGGTTGAACTGAAGGAACCGCTGGACACCCAGCGCGCGCTTTCCATCGCCTACACCCCGGGCGTCGCACAGGTGAGCCGCGCCATCGCCGCCGACGCCACCCTGGCCAAGAAGTACACCTGGGCGAACCGCCTGGTTGCCGTGGTCAGCGATGGCAGTGCGGTGCTCGGCCTCGGCGATATCGGCCCGGCGGCCTCGCTTCCGGTCATGGAGGGCAAGAGCGCGCTGTTCAAGACCTTCGGTGGGCTCAACTCCATCCCGATCGTGCTCGACACCAAGGATCCCGACGAGATCGTCGAGACGCTGATCCGGCTGCGGCCGACGTTCGGCGCGGTGAACCTGGAAGACATCTCCGCACCCCGGTGCTTCGAGATCGAGCGCCGCGCCATCGAGGCGCTGGACTGCCCGGTGATGCACGACGACCAGCACGGCACCGCCATCGTCGTGCTCGCCGCGCTGCTGGGTGCGGTCAAGGTGCTCGAGCGCGACATCCACGATCTCAAGGTCGTGGTGTCCGGCGCCGGCGCGGCCGGCGTCGCCTGCACCAACATCCTGATCAACAGCGGTATCACCGACATCGTGGTGCTGGACAGCAAGGGCATCGTGGAGAGCGGTCGCAGCGACCTGAACTCCTTCAAGGCCGAACTGGCCCAGCGCACCAACCCGCGGGGGCTGACCGGCGGGGTGGCCGAGGCGCTCAGCGGCGCCGATGTCTTCCTGGGGGTATCGGCGGGTCTGGTCCCCGAGGAGCTCATCGCGACGATGGCGCCGGGCGGCATCGTGTTCGCGCTGTCCAACCCCGACCCGGAGATCCATCCCGACGCCGCGCGTAAGTACGCCTCGGTGGTGGCCACCGGTCGCAGCGACTTCCCGAATCAGATCAACAATGTGCTGGCCTTCCCCGGTGTGTTCCGGGGCGCGCTGGACGCCGGTGCGCGCCGCATCACCGAGGAGATGAAAGTCGCTGCCGCGCATGCGATCTTCTCGGTCGTCGGCGATGACCTCGCGACCGACCACATCGTGCCGAGCGCACTGGACCCGCGGGTGGGTCCCGCGGTTGCCGCCGCGGTCGCGGAAGCCTCCGGCGTCTGAGATCCGGTCGACGATGCGGCGGTTGGCGGTCGCGCTGGTCGCGCTGCTGATCGCCGGGTGCGGTGGGCAGACGCCGCCACCGGCGTCGGTGTCGGTCGGCGCCGACGGTCAGTCGGCGCTGCTCGCGCACCTGTATGCCGCCGCGTTGCGCTATTACGGCAGCCCGGCGCATGTGCAGAACACGCCGGATCCCTTGGCGGCGCTGGATTCCGGTGACATCGACGTCGCACCGGCGTTGACCGGTGACGTGCTGGCCCGGTTCGCGCCGGACGCGCCGGCACGGTCGGCGGCCCAGGTGTACCGCGCCATGGTCGGCGCGCTCCCGGAAGGGCTGGGCGCCGGTGACTATGCCGACGGCGCATCCGACAAACCGGTCGTCGTGGTGACCGGGCCGACCGCTGCCGACTGGGGTGCTCGTGACGTCAGCGCGCTGATCACCCGGTGTGATGCACTGAAACCCGGTGTGGTGGAAGGGGTTCGGGTGCCGGAATCGTTCGGCACCTGCACGCCGGCCGCGCCCGAGGAGTTTCCCGACGCCGAGGGGCTGTGGGCGGCGTTGCGCGGCGGTGAGATCGACATCGCCTGGAGCTCGGCGGCGGCACCGGATTTCCCCGAGGATCTGACCATGCTGTCGGACCGGACGGCACTGATCCGCGCCGAGAACGTGGTGCCGGTTTTCCGGCGGAACACCCTGAGCCAGATGCAGTTACGTTCGGTCAACGAACTGGCCGGTGTGCTCGACACCGACGCCCTGGCGCAGCTGCGCGCAGAGGTGGCCGCCGGCGCCGAGCCGGGGGCGGTGGCCAATGCCTGGTTGGACACCCACCCGCTCGGCCACTAGATCACTTCGGGATGAGGCCGTTGGCCACCGTGGAGAACAGCTTCTGATAGCCCGAACCGGTGATCCGGACGAACACGTCGAGGATTTTCGCGTCGGCGCCGACCAGTACCCGGGCGCGATCCTTGCGGACCGCCTCCAGGATGATCTTGGCTGCCCGCTCGGGTGAGGTCTTGGCCAGCTTCTTGTCGAAGGCGTTGGCCATCTTCTGCACGTCGATACCCTCGGCGGCGGTGGCATTGCGTGCGATCGCGGTCTTGATGCCGCCGGGGTGAACGCAGGTCACCTTGACCGGATGCTTGGCCACGGCCATCTCCTGGCGCAGGGCCTCGGTGAATCCGCGCACCGCGAACTTCGCCGCGTTGTAGGCGGCCTGGCCGGGCACCGAGAAGATGCCGAAGAGGCTGGAGACGTTGACGACGTGCCCGTCACCGGATTCGATCAGGTGCGGCAGGAAGGACTTGGTGCCGTTGACGACGCCCCAGAAGTCGACGTCCATGATCCGCTCGATGTCCTTGTAGGAGCTGACCTCGATATCGCCGGAGTATGCGATACCGGCGTTGTTGTAGATCTGGTTGACCTTGCCGAAGTGTTCCTTGACCGATGTGGCGTACAGCTCGAAGGCCTCACGCTCGGTGACATCGAGGCGATCGGACTTCACGGGTGCGCCGATGGCCTTCAGTCGCTCCTCGGTGACCGCCAGCCCCTCGGTGTCGACATCGCTGATCGCCAGCTTGGCGCCCGAGCGGCCGAGTTCGACGGCCAGTGCCTGCCCGATGCCCGAGCCGGCGCCCGTCACGACGCAAACTTTTCCGGCAAAGCCCTCCATGCGCACACTCCTGTCGTGACCAACTGTTGTTCGATTGTGTTCGACCTTAGCCGTTACCGGCGGTACCGCAGCCGACCGGGTCGGTCCGTTCTCCACGAACGCGGTGACGAGGTCGGCGAACTCGTCGGGCCGCTCGATCTGCGGCATGTGTCCGGCGCCGGCGAACAGGTGGACCTGAGCGTCGGGAAACTGCCGGCGGGCCGCGCCGAGGTGCACCGCGGGCAGGATACGGTCGCGGTCACCCCAGATCAACAGGGTGGGGCGGGGATGCGCGGCCACCGCCGCCAGCAGATCCTCGCGCCACTGTGGGCGGACTCCGCGCGCGGTGCCGAGCTGGTTGGCGATCTCGTGCAGAAACGTCCCGGCGCCGGGCTGCGCAGCGATCCGCAGCGCATGCTCGACGCGTTCGGGGGTGGCCAGTGCCGGGTCGGCGAAGATCCGGCGTTCCATCAGCCGGGCGCCGGCCGCGGTGCTGTGGGTGGCGGCGTAGCGGCCGAGCCCGGGCAGCGACAACATCTTCAGCAGCGGGGTGACCTCGGCGCCGAAACCGGCGCTGTTGACCAGGGTCAGGCTGGCGACCCGGTCGGGGTGGTTGGCCAGGAGCTGCATGGCGACCGCACCGCCGAGCGAATTGCCGATGACGTGGCATGCCCGGGTTTCGCCGAGCTCGGCGAGGGTGCCGGCCACCCCGTCGGCCAGGGCGCCCAGATCGGCGGGTCCCTCCCGGCGGGCCGAGAACCCGAACCCCGGCTGGTCCGGGGCGATCACATAGAACCGTTGCGACAGTCGTTCCACCTGCTCGGTCCAGTCCTCGAGGCTGCGCGAGATGCCGTGCAGCAACAGCACCGGCGTGTTCTGGGGGTCACCGGCTGTATGGACTCGGACGGCACGGTCATCGACCGTCAGAAGGCGCATCCAACCATGATGTGACAATCATCTCGCGAAGCCCAGTGGCAGAACGCATCTCATTGGACTACCGATGGTGCATTTTGTGCGCTCCGGTGTAACGATGCCCGCGCTCGCAGCGATGCCCCCATCATGATGCGTTTGCGATTCGCGGTTGCCGCCGGTGCCGTCCTGTCCGCCGGTCTGCTGGCCGCCGCCCCCGCCCAGGCCGATCCGGCCACCGACTTCCTGAACACCCTGGACGGGTCGGGCCTGAGCGGCATCAACCCGGCCGACGCCGTCTCGGCGGGGCAGTCGGTGTGCCCGATGCTGGCAGACGGCGGCCAGAACCTCGCCGATGTCGCCGGGCAGGTCTCGGACACGATCGGGCGTCCGCTCGGGCCGGCCACCATGTTCACCGGGTTCGCGATCTCGGCGTTCTGCCCGGGCGCGATGACGTCCCTGGCCAACGGTGAGTCGCCGATCCCCGGTCTTTTTTAACCTCGAAAGCGAAGAAGGTCGCGAGAATCATTCGGATTCTCGCGACCTTCTTCACGTTGGGCGGACTTACGGCGCGAACGCCTCGTCGATGATCTCCTGCTGCTCGACCGCGTGCACCTTCGAGGAACCCGAGGACGGAGCCGACATCGCGCGCCGGGAGATGCGCTTGATCCCGGTCAGCTTCTCCGGCAACAACTCCGGCAGGGAGAGCCCGAACGTCGGCCAGGCACCCTGGTTGGCCGGCTCCTCCTGCACCCAGAAGTACTGCGACACATTGGGGTATTCGTCGAGGGTGGCGTTCAGCCGGCGCCGCGGCAGCGGGTAGAGCTGCTCGATGCGGATGATCGCCACGTCGTCGCGCTTCTCCTTGGCCTTGCGGGCCACCAGCTCGTAGTAGATCTTGCCGCTGGTGAGCAGCACCCGCTTGACCTTCGACCGCTCGCCGATGCCCTCTTCGTAGGTGGGCTCCTCTAGCACCGAGCGGAACTTGATCTCGGTGAAGTCCTTCACCTCGCTGACCGCAGCCTTGTTGCGCAGCATCGACTTCGGGGTGAAGACGATCAGCGGCCGGTGGATACCGTCGAGGGCGTGCCTGCGCAGCAGGTGGAAGTAGTTCGCCGGGGTCGAGGGCATCGCCACGGTCATCGAGCCCTCGGCGCACACCTGCAGGAAGCGCTCGATACGGCCCGACGTGTGGTCGGGACCCTGGCCCTCGTGACCGTGCGGCAGCAGCAGCACGACATCGGAGAGCTGGCCCCACTTGGCCTCGCCGGAGGAGATGAACTCGTCGATGATCGACTGCGCGCCGTTGACGAAATCGCCGAACTGGGCCTCCCACAACACGATTGCGCCGGGGTTGCCCACCGAGTAGCCGTATTCGAAGCCCACCGCCGCGAACTCGGACAGTGCCGAGTCATACACCATGAAGCGGCCACCGGTCGGGTTGCCGTCGGTATCGACGGTCAGCAGGTCCAGCGGCGTGAACTCGGCGCCGGTCTTGCGGTCGATGATCACCGCGTGACGCTGGGTGAACGTGCCACGCCGGACGTCCTGCCCGGTGAACCTGACCGTCTTACCTTCGGAGACAAGCGAACCGAGGGCCAGCAACTCGCCGAACGCCCAATCCACCTTGCCCTCGTAGGCCATCTCGCGGCGCTTCTCCAGCACGGGCTGCACCCGGGGATGGACATTGAAGCCCTCCGGTGCGGCCAGGTGCGCGTCACCGATGCGGGCCAGCACGGCCTTGTCGACGGCGGTGTTCAACCCCTTCGGGGTCTGCTGGTCGGATTCCACCGATTCGCTCGGCTCGATCTCGTGCTTCTCCAGCTCGCGGACCTCGTTGAACACCCGCTCCAGTTGGCCCTGGTAGTCGCGCAGCGCGTCCTCGGCCTCCTTCATCGAGATGTCACCGCGGCCGATCAGTGCCTCGGTGTAGGTCTTGCGGACGCCGCGCTTGGTGTCGATCACGTCGTACATGCCGGGCTGCGTCATCGACGGGTCATCACCCTCGTTGTGCCCGCGGCGGCGGTAGCACAGCATGTCGATGACGACGTCCTTGCCGAACTGCTGCCGGAAGTCCATGGCCAGCTTGGCCACCCAGACGCAGGCCTCGGGATCGTCACCGTTGACGTGGAAGATCGGCGCGCCGACCATTTTCGCGACGTCGGTGCAGTACTCGCTGGAACGCGAGTCGTGCGGTGAGGTGGTGAAGCCGATCTGGTTGTTGACGATGATGTGGATGGTCCCGCCGGTGCGGTACCCGCGCAGCAGCGCCAGGTTCAGGGTCTCGGCGACCACACCCTGACCCGCGAAGGCGGCGTCGCCGTGCAGCATCATCGGCACCACCGAGAAGGCCTCGTGCCCCTCGGGGGAGGCGAAGTCGATCAGGTCCTGCTTGGCGCGGACCAGTCCCTCCAGGACCGGGTCGACGGCCTCCAGGTGGCTGGGGTTGGCGACCAGCGACACCGCAATGTCGTTGTCCCCGAACATCTGCAGGTAGGTACCGGTGGCGCCGAGGTGGTACTTCACGTCACCGGAACCGTGCGCCTGGCTCGGGTTCAGGTTGCCCTCGAACTCGCCGAAGATCTGCGAGTAGGGCTTGCCGACGATATTGGCCAACACGTTGAGCCGGCCGCGGTGCGGCATGCCGATGACGACCTCGTCGAGGCCGTGTTCCGCGGCCTGGTCGATCGCGGCGTCCATCATCGGGATGACGGTCTCCGCGCCCTCCAGCGAGAACCGCTTCTGCCCGACGTACTTGGTCTGCAGGAACGTCTCGAAGGCCTCGGCCGCGTTGAGCTTGCTCAAGATGTACTTCTGCTCGGCGACCGTGGGCTTGGCGTGCTTGGTCTCGACGCGCTCCTGAATCCACTTCTGCTGCTCGGGTTCCAGGATGTGGGTGTACTCCACACCGGCGTGCCGACAGTAGGCGTCGCGCAGCACCGAGAGCACATCGCGCAACTTCTTGTATTCGGCACCGGCGAAACCGTCGACCTTGAACTCGCGATCCAGATCCCACAGCGTCAGGCCGTGGGTCAGCACGTCGAGGTCTGGGTGGCTGCGGAAGCGCGTCTTGTCCAGCCGAAGCGGGTCGATATCGGCCATCAGGTGACCACGGTTGCGGTAAGCCGCGATGAGCTCGATGATCCGGGCGTTCTTGTCGAAGATCGAGTCCGGGTTGTCGATACGCCAGCGCACCGGCTCGTACGGGATCCCCAGCTCCATGAAGATCTCGTCGTAGAACTCGTCGTCGAGCAACAGGGTGTGGATCGTGCGCAGGAAGTCACCGGATTCCGCACCCTGGATGATGCGGTGGTCATAGGTGGAGGTCAGGGTGATCAGCTTGCCGACGCCGAGCTCGGCGATACGCTCCTCGCTGGCGCCCTGGAACTCGGCCGGGTATTCCATGGCGCCGGCGCCGATGATGGCGCCCTGGCCGCGCATCAGGCGAGGCACCGAGTGCACGGTGCCGATGGTGCCCGGGTTGGTCAGCGAGATGGTGACGCCACCGAAGTCCTCGGCGGTGAGCTTGCCGTCGCGGGCACGCCGCACGATGTCCTCGTAGGCCGCGATGAACTGGCCGAACTTCATCGTTTCGCAGCGCTTGATGGCCGCGACGACCAGCGTGCGGTTGCCGTCCTTGCCGGGCAGGTCGATGGCCAGGCCCAGGTTGGTGTGCGCGGGGGTGACGACATTGGGCTTGCCGTCGACCTCGGCGAAATGCCGGTTCAGGTTCGGGAACTTCTTGACCGCCTGCACGATGGCGTAGCCGAGCAGGTGGGTGAAGCTGATCTTGCCGCCGCGGGTGCGCTTGAGGTGGTTGTTGATCACCACGCGGTTGTCGATCATCGCCTTGGCCGGGATGGCCCGCACGCTGGTGGCCGTGGGCACGTCCAGCGAGGCGTTCATGTTCTTGACGACGGCGGCCGAAGCGCCGCGCAGCACGGTGTTCTCATCGCCCTCGGCCGCGGGGGCGGCGGCTGCGGGCTTCTTGGGGGCCGGGGCCGGCTCCGCCTTCTTGGCCGGGGCTGCGGCCTTCGGCGTCGAGGCTTCGGACTTCGGAGCGGCCTTCGCCTCCGTCTTCGCCTCCGTCTTGGTCTCCGTCTTTGCCTCAGCCTTTGCCGGGGCCGACGGGGCGGGTGCGGCCTTTGCGGGGGCCGACGCCTTGGCCGCGGCGGGCTCGGATTTCTGGGCCGGGGTGTCCATCGACTCGGGGGCGTAGTCCACCAGGAACTCGTGCCAACTCGGATCCACCGACGAAGGATCCTCGCGGAACTTGCGATACATCTCTTCGACGAGCCACTCGTTCTGTCCAAAAGGTGATGGTGAACTGCTCACAGCAGCGTTTCGCCCCGATTCCTCTGTCCCGGCAGGCGAAGTCCGGCGTCGCCCGCGCGCTGTTTGTCTACGGTTGCCCGCATTTGGCCGACTAAAGGCTACGCCTCGGAACACACCCCCACCACGAGAGTGCTACTTGTCACTCCAGCTGGGCCGAAGGCAGCACGTGTAGGGTCGACGGCCACCTCGGCGGCGGGCTGCCGAACGCGAGGGTCGCATTCTTGACGATTCGCTTGCCCATCAAGCGGTTACCGACACCTCCGACGACGGCGCCCACACCCACCGGCAGCAGTTTGCCGAACGCGATGGCCCCGCGCTTGAGGGCGTACTTCTTGACGAAGTACTTCACCAGCCGGTTGTTCAGCTGAGACACCGCGGGCAACGGCAGGGTCGCGGCCCCGTCGGAGATCCACGCCCCGCTGGTGCGACCGCCGCCGACCAGATCGGCCACCGCACGCTTGCCGTCTTCGCCGACGAGGACGGCCAGCACCAAAGCCCGCCGCCGTTCCCGGTGTTCGGCGGGAATGCCGTGCACCTCGGCGACCGCCAGCACGAACACCGCCGTCGCCTCCAGGAACACCAGGGTCTCCCCGGCGACCGCAGACATCGCCACCAGCGTGCCGATACCCGGGAACGCGGCGGCCGAACCGACCGCCGCGCCGCTGGCCATCACCGCGGCCAGGTAGTGCTTCTCCAGCGAGGTGATGATCTCGGCCGGCGTCGCATCGGGCCGCTGCTTGCGCATCCGGTCCACATACGCGGTGACGGCGGGCGCTTGCAGCCGTGTGCTGCGTTCGAGGATCTGGGACAGGGCCTTGGCAGCGGCACTGGGGTCTTCGTCAGCCCCCTCGCGGACCGCGGGCAGATTCTTGCTGCTGGACCGAGCGTTCATCGGTGGTTCTCCCATCGCATCCCCGGGATCGGCTCCCACGGTGCCTGTCGAATACCCAGGTTAGTGCTCATTCAACGAGCGGGGGTGCAGTCCGGGTGCCCGCCCGCGCAGTGACGGCGGTCACCGGCCGATCGGGGAAGAAAAAACCACGATGCGACGCTGGCCATAGTCGTGGCAACATCCCTGGGCGTGACAACCGAGCCAGTGGCGCCCAACAGGCTCCGGATGATCACCGTCCTGGGACTGATGATCGCGCTCGGTCCGCTGACCATCGACATGTACCTGCCCGCGCTGCCGCGTATCGCCGAGGACCTCTCGGTGTCCTCGTCGGTGGTGCAGTTGACGCTCACCGGCACGCTGGCCGGGCTGGCCTTCGGGCAGCTCATCATCGGGCCGCTCTCGGATTCGCTGGGGCGACGCGTTCCGCTGATGGCCGGTATCGCGTTGCACATGGTGGCCTCACTGGTGTGCCTGTTCGCGCCGAACATCGAGGTGCTCGGCGCCGGGCGGGTGCTGCAGGGATTCGGCGCCGCCGCGGCGGCCGTGGTGGCCGTCGCCGTCGTCGGCGACCTCTACGTGGACTCCGCGGCCGCCACCGTGATGTCCCGGCTGATCCTGGTCCTCGGTGTTGCGCCCGTCATCGCGCCGTCCCTGGGCGCGGTGGTGCTGCTGAAGGCGTCGTGGCACTGGATCTTCGCGGTGCTCGTGGTGCTGGCTGGGCTGCTGTTCCTGCTGGCCGCGCTGGCGCTACCCGAGACGCTGCCGATATCCCATCGGCGCCCGCTGCACGTGCGCTCCATCGTCGCCACCTACGGCGAACTGCTGCGCGATTTCCGTTTCGTCACGCTGGTGCTGGTGGCCGCGCTGAGCATGGCCGGGCTGTTCGGCTACATCGCCGCGGCGCCGTTCGTGCTGCAGGGCGACTACGGGCTGAACCAGCAGTCCTTCGCGCTGGTGTTCGCCGCCGGCGCGATCATCCTGATCGGCGCCACCCAGTCCAATGTGGTGTTGCTGCGCCGGTTTGCGCCGCAGGCGATCATGCTCGTCGCACTGGTCGTCTCCGTCATCGCCGCCATCGTGTTCGTCGTGCTCGCGGTGACCGGGGTGGCGGGACTGGCCGGCTTCCTGGGGCCCGTGTTGGTCATCCTGGGCGGGATGGGCCTCGTCCTGCCCAATGCGCCCGCCGTCGCGCTGTCACGGCATCACGATGCCGCGGGCACCGCGGCCGCATTGCTGGGCGCCGCGCAGTTCGGGCTGGGTGCGGTGACCGCGCCGGTGGTGGGCATGCTCGGCAACAACGAGTTCGCGCTGGCGCTGGTGATGCTGGTCGGGTCGGCCATCGCGTTGGCGGCCATGGTGTTCGTCGGCGTGCCGTCGCGTGCTGAGCACGTCGCGGGCGAGCCCGCGGTACTCGGCGATCCGCTTTCCGAACCGGCCTGATCGCCGGCCGCCCGGTTTCGTGGTGTGACCGGCCCTGACTTGTCGGGATTCGGGTGGGTCCGTAGCGTCGGGCAGATCGCCGATCTCCCGATGACCAAGTAGATGTCCGAGAACCTCACCGACCGACGCGCGCCCGAGGCCCCCCGGCTGACCGAGGGGGCCCGCCAGGCCAACCCGTGGCATGCCCTCTGGGCGATGCTCGTCGGGTTCTTCATGATCCTGGTCGATTCCACGATCGTCGCCGTCGCCAACAAGCGCATCATGGAGGCGCTGAACACCGACTACGACGGTGTCATCTGGGTCACCAGTGCCTACCTGCTCGCTTTCGCCGTGCCGCTGCTGGTGGCGGGCCGCCTCGGCGACCGTTTCGGCCCGAAGAACCTGTACCTGATCGGGCTGGCGGTCTTCACCGCCGCCTCGTTGTGGTGTGGGCTGGCCGGCTCCATCGAGGTGCTCATCGCGGCGCGGGTGTTGCAAGGTCTCGGCGCCGCGCTGCTGACGCCGCAGACGTTGTCGATGATCACCCGGATCTTCCCGGCCGCCGGCCGGGGCGTGGCGATGAGCGTCTGGGGCGCGACGGCCGGAGTGGCCACCCTGGTCGGTCCGATCGCCGGCGGACTCTTGGTCGACGGACTGGGCTGGCAGTGGATCTTCTTCGTCAACGTGCCGATCGGCATCATCGGTCTGGGCCTGGCGCTGTGGCTGGTGCCGACCCTGCCCACCACCCTGCACCGCTTCGACATCCTGGGTGTCGCGCTGTCGGGCCTGGCGATGTTCCTGATCGTCTTCGCGCTGCAGGAGGGCCAGTCGCACCAGTGGGAGCCGTGGATCTGGGCGGTGATCGCGACCGGAGCCGCACTGCTGGTGGCCTTCGTCTACTGGCAGTCGGTCAATCCCCACGAACCGCTGATCCCGCTGACTATCTTCCGTGACCGGAACTTCACGCTGTCCGCCCTCGGTGGCGCCGTCATCGGTTTCGTGGTGACCGCGATGATCCTGCCGGTGATGTTCTACGCGCCGGTGGTGGCGGGCCTGTCCTACACCCGCTCGGCATTGCTGACCGCACCGATGGCGATTGCCTCCGGTGCGCTGGCGCCGCTGGTGGGGCGCATCGTCGACCGCACCCACCCGACGCCGGTCATCGGGTTCGGCTTCTCCACGGCGGCCATCGCGCTGACCTGGTTGTCGTTCGACCTGACGCCGGCGACGCCGATCTGGCGGCTGCTGTTGCCGCTGACTGCGATGGGTATCGGTATGGCGTTCATCTTCTCGCCGCTCGCGGCGACCGCCACCCGGAACATGTCGCCGGAGTCCGCGGGTGCGGGATCCGGGGTCTACAACGCGACGCGGCAGGTGGGCGCGGTGCTCGGCAGCGCCGCGATGGCGGCGTTCATGACAACCCGGATCAGCGCGGAACTTTCCGCCGCGGGAGTCGAGGTGACCGCCGACGGGCCGGCCCCCGCGTTGCCCGGGGCACTGCACGGCGCCTTCTCCGAGGCGCTGGCGCAATCACTGTTGCTGCCGGCGTTCATCGCCCTCGTCGGCGTGGTCGGTGCGATCTTCCTGCGCGGCTTCGCGACCGGGCCGATCGCCCCGAGTGCGGTCGTGCAGGTACCGGAGGTGCAACCGGTCGACGAGCAGCACTCCCTCGACGAGCACTGGGACGACGAAGACGATTACGTCGAGTACACGGTCGACTGGCCGCGGGCGACCCGCGCCGCCGACCCGCCGACCGATCTGATCCCGGCAGTCAGCGACGAACCCGTCGAGCCGCCCACCGATCGTCTCTATGAGCATGTCGAGCATCCACTGCATGCGCCCGCCGACACCTGGCATCCCGGGCCGGTCGAGACATGGGAGCACGTCACCGACGAGGCGGAGCCGGTCCAGGAGCCGGAACCCGAGCCCGAGCCCGTTCCCGAGCCCGAGGAGCTGCCCCACGACGCGGCGTGGCGCAGCATTCTCGACGATCTGCTGACCGCCCCGGCCGACGATCAAATCGGTCACGCGCGCAACGGTTTTCACACCGACCAGCAGGGCTGGTTCCAGCCGCTGGAAGCGCCTTCGGCTCATGAGCAGGCCGAGTCCTCCGGCCGGCATTCCCGGCCGAGTCGCGGCCGGCACTCCCGCGAGGACTGATCCGCGGGGCGCCGTGCTGGCGGGCCCGGCGGCGTGTGGTGCCGCCGGACCCGCTGTGCGGGCGGTGTTCTCTGTGGAGTTGTCAAGGTGCTGTGCGGGTTTGGTTATGCGGCGGTGGGTAGGTCGGTCATGGTGCGTCGGGCGTGGGATCTCAGGTGTGCCGGTTCTGGTTCGGCCGGGTCATGGGGCGGGATGAACCAGGGGTGGCGGTCGGGGCCGAGGTAGACCTGCCAGCCGCCGTGGTGGATCGCGGTGTGGTGCAGACGGCACAGCAGCACCCCGTTGTCGATGCTGGTGTGCCCGCCGCTACTCCAGGGTTGGATGTGGTGGGCGTCGCACCACGACACCGGCCGCCCGCAGCCGGGGTGCGCGCAGCCACCGTCGCGGACGGCCAACCCTTTACGGATCGCGGGTGTGAACAGCCGCTCGGCGCGCCCGACGTCCAGTGGGGCGCCGGCACCGTCGACGATCACCGAGGTCAGGGTGCTGTCACAGGTGATGAGGTCGGCGGTGCGGGTGCTGACCGGCCCACCGAATCCGAGAAAGTCCACGCCTGGTGCTGCGGCGGGGCGGGTGAGGGTGACGTGCGGGAGCACGCCCCCGCTCATCGGGCGCAGGGAGCTCGACAGGTAGGTCCGCATGATCTGACCGAAGGCGTCGGCGCGGCGGCGCCCGGTCGGGCGTGGGTCCGGTGACCCGTCGGGCAGCGGGATGGGCCGGCACAACGGGTCCAGCGCGGCGAGCAGTTCTTCCGCGGTGAGTGCGTCGAGATCCAGGCTGGCCGCGACCCGCCCGTCGTCGGTCTGCGTCAGGGTCATGTCGTTGAGGTCGGTGTTTTCGGCGACCGGCACCGTCCCGTCGTCGACCGGCCGGGTTTTGGCTGTGGCGATGGCGATCGCCCGGGCCTTCTTATCGACACCAGAGGGGGTGGTCTCAATCATCAGCTTCGTCACGACCTCGGCCCGGTCCTCATCAGACAACGCCACCCGATTGTGGATGTGGGCGACTCCTTTGCCGATGGCGTCGGCGAACTCGATACCGATCCCACCGAGCCGCTGCAACTGCGTCAACGCGGGCAGGGTGTGCGCGGCCCGCCCCACCCGGGCGGCCCGGTACGCCGCGCCGGGCGCCACACCCAGACTGGTCAGCAGGTCGGCCCCGGAGCCTAGGTGTTTACGTGCTGGAATCCCAAGGCGCTCAGCAGCGGCCACTGTCTGGGCGATCACATGATCGAACAGATTGCGCAAGGTCACCGCCGCCGCCAACACCGACAGCAAGGGCTGCTCATCAACGATCCGGCGCGGAGAGTCCAACAGATCAAACAACCGGCGATCGGCACCGTCATCGGGCGGCGGCGCAACAGCAAGATCATCGATCAGCGCATCAATGAACGTATTGAGATGGGTGGCGTCCATAGGGATACCGACTTTCACAGAAGGTGCCCCAAGGGGCACGATCAGTCACAACGGTCCGCACAGCCCGAAAGGGGCCATCGAACCTCGCGGCGACCGGAGTCGCGGTCTGTGCTCACCGGGTGGTGATGGGAGCAACGTCGCATTCGAACTTGTGTTCGATGCTACGCCGAATCAAGGCCCCGCGCAAGGGAAATGTTGAGGGAAACGGGTGAGGTTTGGTGGTGACGCTTCTGCCTCGACATGAGGGTGGTGGTCGCCGGTGACCTCATCAATTTTGTCGTTCGCCTTGCATCTCGCGGTGGCTCGATGACGCGCCCCGCGGGGCGGTCTGGGAGCCGCGTGCGAATCTTCCGAAAGTCGATCTACGCATTGCGCACACGCAAAGTCCGAAGGGCTGATTGCGTTGTGCAAGAACGAGTCCCGAAGACCTGTCAGGTGAACAGCACCGCCGGGTTCAGATACCCCGTCGGGTCCAGCGCGGATTTGACCGTGCGCATCGCGGCGATGTCGGCCTCGGTGCGGGCCATCGGCAGGTATTCGCGTTTGCGGGAACCGACGCCGTGTTCGGAGCTGACGTTGCCGCCGTGCTCAGCGATCAATGCCATCATCGCCGAGTACAGCGCCTTCTCCCGGTCGCCGGCGAGTGCGCACCGCACCAGATTCAGGTGCAGGTTGCCCTCACCGATATGGCCGAACAACACCGGAATCGCCTCCGGGGCATGCGCGCCGACCAGATCGACGGCGGCGGCGCTGAACCCGGCGATCGCCGCCAACGGTAGCGACACATCGAACTTCAGCGGCGGCCCGTAGGCGCCCAGCACCTCGCCGACGGATTCACGGACCTGCCACAACCGTTGGGAGGCAATGGTATCCATGCCGACGGCCGGCTCACCGCTGAGTTCGGCATCTTCCAGCGCCTCGGCAAGGCTCTCGGTGCGGTCGTTGTCACCAGCCAGTTCGATCAACAACATCCAGGCTCCGCTCACCGGGGCGGGCACGCCGAGGTGTTCCGCGGTCAGCGCGGCCGCGCGGGCATCGATGAGTTCCAACGCCGCGATCCCGTCGGCGTCACGGAACCGGCGCCCGACCGCGATCAGCGCCTCCAGATCGTCGAACCCGGCCACCGCGGTGACCCGGTGCGCCGGAACCGGATGCAGGCGCAGATCCAATCCGGTGATCACGCCGAGGGTGCCCTCGGCGCCGACGAACAGAGCGGTCAGGTCGTAACCGGTGTTATCGCTGCGGACCTCGCTGTGCCTGCGCAACACCGTGCCGTCGGGCAGCGCCACGTCCAACCCGATGACCTGCTCGCCCATGTTGCCGTAGCGCACGGTGCGCAGGCCGCCGGCGTTGGTGGAGGCCATCCCGCCCACCGTCGCGGAATCCCGGGCGGCCAGATCCACCCCGAACAGCAGACCGGCCGCACCCGCCGCGCGCTGTACCGCGGCCAGGGTGGCACCGGCCCCCACCCGCACCCGGCGTTCGACGGTGTCGACCGGGTCGATGGTGGTGAGCCGCTCGGTGGACAACAACACATCGTGGTGTTCGGGCACCGTGCCGGCCACCAGCGAGGTGCGCCCACCCTGCACCGTCACGAACACCCCGGCGTCACGGCAGGCCCGCAGCACCGCGGCCACCTCGTCGGCGGTGCCGGGCCGCACCAGCGCGCCGGCCCGGCCGCGGTAGCGGCCGGTGTGGTCGACCGCACGGCCGGACAACACATCGGGATCGGTGCTCACTTGACTCGACCCCACGATCGCGGCGAGCTGCTCGAGCAGTGTGGCGGAAAGCGGTTCGGTCATTGCGTCGGTGTATCACATGCGGTGAGGGCGAGAAACGCGCCGAGCTCGATGAGCCCGTCCGGCTTACCGGGCAGGTAGTCGGTCAACTGCGCCGAACGCACCAGCACCGCCGCATACTTGGCGCGGCTGATCGCCACGTTGAGCCGATTCCTGTTCAGCAGGAAGCCGATACCGCGCGGCACGTCGTCGATCGAGGACGCCGTCATCGACACGAAGACCACCGGGGCCTGCCGGCCCTGGAACTTGTCGACGGTGCCGACCTGCACATCGGGCATCCCCGCCGCGTCGAGGCGCCTGCGCAGCAGCACCACCTGGGCGTTGTAGGGCGTCACGACCAGGATGTGCTGCTGACCCAGTGCGACCGTGCCGTCCTCGTCGGTCCACGCGGCGCCCAGCAGCGTGCCGATCTCGGCGATGATCGCGTCGGCCTCCTCGGGGCTCTCGGTCGAGTTGCCGGTGTGCTCGACGGCCAGCACCCGCACCCCGGGCGCGACACCGTCGAGGCGCCGCGCCGCGCTGACCTCCTCGTAGGCCTGCAGCCGGCCGTCATAGGACAGCTGGGACACCGGCCGGCACACATCGGGATGCATCCGGTAGGACACCTCCAGGAAGTACCCGCGCTCCGGCGGCAGCGTGTGGTGGCCTTCCACCAGCCAGCCCAGCGCCGATTCGTTGACCGGTTCGGGGTGGGTGCCCTGGCTGACCTGGGGCAGCTGCTGCGGGTCGCCGAGCAGCAGCAGGTTGCGCGCGGCGGAGGCCACCGCGATGGTGTTGGCGAGGTTGAACTGCCCGGCTTCCTCGACGACCAGCAGGTCGAGACTCTGCCGCGGCACCCGCGCGTCGTTGGCGAAATCCCATGCGGTGCCGCCGATCACACAGCCGCCGTCCGCGGCGATGAAGGCCGGGTAGTCCTTCTCGGCGATCTGGCTCCACGCCGCGCCCTCGCGGCCCTTCTTCTTGCCGACGCGCTGCGGGTCGGCACCGGCGGCGACCACGCCGTCGAGCAGGTTCTCCACCACCGCATGTGATTGCGCGACCACCCCGACCCGCCACCGGTGCTCGGCGACCAGGCGCGCGATCACCGCGGCCGAGGTGAACGTCTTACCCGTCCCGGGCGGGCCGTGCACGGCCAGATACGACGAATCGAGGTCGAGCAGCGCGGCGGTGATGGCCTCGGCGTTGTCGGCCGGGGTGCCCGGCCGCGGCAGCGGATCCCCGCTGACGGTCCGCGGCGGCCTGCGCAGCAGCACATCGGTCACCGCGTCGGCCGGCAGGGCGGGCAGCCCGGCGGCCACCAAAGCCGCTGTGGCATCGATGGACTCCTGAAGCGGGCGGGTGTTGATCGGCGGGCCCGGTGTCAGTGCGAACGGCAACTGGTCGAAGACCTCCCCGTCCTTGGGTTGGCGCTCGCAGACGATCACCGCGGTCGGTACCTCCGGGTCATCGCATTCGAGCACCGCCACCGACCCGAAGGCACGGCGGTCCGGATCATCGGCCAGCCCCTGCGGTGCGGGCGGGTCGTAAAGGGCGTACATGTCACGGGCGAGTTCGCCGTTGGCCAGTTCGCCGGTCAACCGGATGTGCCGTTGCGGCTTACGCGCCCTGGGCGGCTGGTGCCAGTCGTTGACGACCTCGGCGGCGTCGGCGACGAACACGCCACTGTTGTCCGACCATTCGTCGACCGGATTGTTGACGCGATCGAAGTGGCTCCACCAGAACGGTTTGTCCTCGCGCTTGTGGAAGCCGCGCGCCGCGGCGACCATCGCCACGGCACTCTGCTCGGCGCTGCGTTCCTCGACACCATCTCCTGCGAACTTCATCAGCGTGCGGTTCAGGACGTCGGAGATCTCGGCGGTGATCCCGGCTTCGTCGGCACGCACCGGCTGTGGGCCGCGCGGGGGCACCTCCGATTCGATGGCCCTGGCCACCAGCCAGTCCCGAAGCCGACGGGTCGAGCGGCAGTCATACCGGTTGTAGTCCTCGATCTCCTTGAGCACCACCTGCGCGTCGTCGGTGCGGCCCTGCTCACCCAGCGCGCAGAACTTCGCGTACTGGGTGATGGAGTCGGTGGCGGTGGTGACCTCGCCGCTGCGCAGCTCGTTGCCCATGTAGAGCGGTTCGAGGTATTTGATGCTGTAGCTCTCGGCGCCGACCCGAATGCTCTTGCGCACCAAGGGGTAGAGGTCGACGAGCACACCGTTGCGCAGTAGGTCGTCCACCGCGTTCTCGCCGACGCCGTAGCGTCCGGCCAGCCGGAGCAGGGTGCTCTTCTCGTAGGCCGCGTAATGGTAAATGTGCATCTTCGGGTAGCGCCTGCGCCGCTTGCGCACCATCTCCAGGAAGTCGACCAGCGCCTGACGTTCACTGGCCCGGTCGTGCGCCCAGTACGGGGTGAACTCGTCGGTGACGGTCAGGACGCCCCAGAGGTACTCCAGGCCCCAGTCCCGGCCATTGGTGGTCCACAGCGGGTCGCCCTCGAAATCGAAGAACAGGTCCCCCTTGTCGGCGTCGGGCAGCACCATCAGCGGCTGTGCATCGACGACCTCGAAGGGTGGCTTGCCGTCGACCCGATCGGCGATCTGGAGGCGGGCCTGCCCGCTGAGCGCGGCGACGGTGCGTTTCGACAGTTCGGGGACGGGCCCGTCGTGGGCGGCCAGATCGTGCACCGTGGTGATGCCCGCGTCGATGAGCCGGGCGCGCTGGCTGGTGCGCATGCCGGCGACCAGGAGCAGGTCGTCGGACTCCTTGACCTGCACGCTGCACTCGGGGCAGCGGAAGCAGGCCCGCACCACGGCGTCGGCCCAGGACACCGCGACGCCACCGGCCAGGTGCCCGTCGAGCAACCGCTGCAGCGCATCGCGGCGGGGCAGGTAGACCGGCAGCAGTTCATCGACCCGGTAGCTGGAGACCGCGCCGTCACCGAGCACCAGGTCGACCTCCTCGGCGACCGGGACGTCGGCGGTGGCCAACGCGTCGGCGTAGGCCGCCAACTGCAGCAGCGCCTCCACCTTCACCGAGCGGGCCAGCTTGGTGTCGCGCAGCCGGTAGCGCTGGCCCCCGGAGTCTTGTTCCAAGGTCAGGAAGTCGGCGAACCCGGCGAACCTGCCGTCGAACATGGCGGCCTGATAGATGGCCGGATCGCGCCGGCGGACGGCGGCCATGGTGTGCTCGGCGGCGGCGGTGAGACCGGCCACCGTGTAGGCGGGCCGCCCGATCACCGTGACCTCGGTGTCCTGGCGGATCTCGGCGAGGTGGCGCTGCTCGTGCTCGTGGCCGAGATCGGCCGTGCGGGCCAGCAGGTCGTCGTCGGTGGAGACGCGCGGGCCCCAACCGAGGTGGGCGTCGAAGGAGCGCAGCAGCGCGTATTCGCAACGCGCGGCGGCTGCGAGGTCGGAGGCGCTGTAGATGACACGACCCTCAGCGACGAACACGGACCCAGGCTAGGGGAGAGCACCGACACACGTGCTCGGGGCGGGCGGTGTCAGCCGGTGTTGCCGATCAGCTCCACACCGTTGCCGTTCCAGCGGAACCGCACGACGCTGTCGAGCCCGGGCACACCACCGGTGAACTTCAGGGCGATGGTGTCACCGGTGCTGTTGGTCTGGTCGATGTCGTTGAACCCGTAGGTGTCGGGCACGCCGGTCGGGATGAACTTACCGAGGTGGAACATCACCGCGCGGGTGTTGGCGTTTTCGGCGTTGGTGTTGGCCTTGACGATCACCACCGACAGCGGGGCGCACTCGTTGTAGTTGCCCGCCAACGGTTCCGGGCTCCACGGTTGGTTGCTGCGGGGGTCCTTGGGCAGCGCGGACACCGCCCGCGCGATCTCCGGGGCGGCAAGATTCACCGCGCACGGATCGGGTGCGGGGGTCGCCGTGGGCGGGGGCGGCGGCACGGGCGCGGCGACGGTCGTGCTGGCCGGTGCGGCCGCAGTCGGACGGTCGTCCGGGGTCTTGGAGACCGTGGAATCGCTGGACCCACACGCCGCCAGCAGCAGGGCCAGAATGGGGGCGGCTGCCAGGACTGGAGCTCTCAACACAAGCACCTCACAAGATCGAACCGTACCGGTGACGGCCTTCCGTCCGGCCCATGCCCGGTCACGCTCTAGACTGCTCTTGAAATGACGTCGCCTGATGAACCCACCCCCGCTGCCGAAGTGACCTTCGCTGACCTGCAAATTCACCCCGCGGTGCTGCAGGCCGTCTCCGACGTCGGCTACGAGTCGCCGTCGGCGATCCAGGCGGCCACCATTCCGGCCATGATGGCCGGCTCCGATGTGGTCGGCCTTGCCCAAACCGGAACGGGCAAGACCGCGGCCTTCGCGATCCCGATCCTGTCCAAACTCGACCCGAACAGCAGGCACACCCAGGCCTTGGTGCTGGCCCCCACCCGGGAGCTGGCACTGCAGGTCGCAGAGGCTTTCAGCCGTTACGGCGCGCACCTTAGTGTCAACGTGCTGCCGATCTACGGCGGCTCTCCGTACGGACCGCAGCTGGCGGGGCTCAAGCGGGGCGCGCAGGTCGTGGTCGGCACGCCCGGCCGCGTCATCGACCACCTGGACAAAGGCAGCCTCGACCTCTCGCACCTGGACTACCTGGTGCTCGATGAGGCCGACGAGATGCTGCAGATGGGCTTCGCCGAGGATGTCGAACGCATCCTTGAGGGCACTCCCGAGTACAAGCAGGTCGCGCTGTTCTCGGCGACCATGCCGCCGGCCATCCGCAAGATCACCAGCAAGTACCTGCAGGACGCCGTCGAGGTCAAGGTCAAGACCAAGACGGCGACCGCGGAGAACATCACCCAGCGCTTCATCCAGGTCGACGGCCGCCGCAAGATGGACGCGCTGACCCGGGTTCTGGAGGTCGAAGAATTCGACGCGATGATCATCTTCGTGCGCACCAAGCAGGCCACCGAGGAGGTCGCCGAGAAGCTGCGGGCGCGCGGGTTCTCCGCGGCCGCCATCAACGGTGACATCGCGCAGGCGCAGCGCGAACGGACCATCGCCAATCTCAAATCGGGCGGCGCCAAGGGCATCGACATCCTGGTGGCCACCGACGTCGCGGCCCGTGGTCTGGACGTCGACCGGATTACCTATGTGCTCAACTACGACATCCCGCACGACCCGGAGTCCTATGTGCACCGCATCGGTCGTACGGGCCGGGCGGGCCGCTCCGGCACCGCGCTGCTGTTCGTCTCCCCGCGGGAACGCCATCTGCTGAAGTCGATCGAGCGGATCAGCCGACAGAAGCTGATCGAGATCGAACTGCCCAGCGTCGACGACGTCAACGCCCAGCGGGTGGCGAAATTCAACGACTCGATCAGCGATGCGCTCAATGCGCCGGGGATCGAACTGTTCCGCAGGCTCATCGAGGACTACGAGCGCGACCACGATGTGCCGATCGCCGATATCGCGGCCGCGCTGGCGCTGGAATCGAGGGACGGCGAGGCCTTCCTGATGACCGAGCCGCCGCCGGAGAAGCGCCGCGAGCGCGAGGAACGCGCGCCACGCGAGGACGGGCCGGGGCGCAAGAAGCACAGCACCCGCAGCGATCTGGCGACCTACCGCATCGCGGTCGGCAAGCGGCACAAGGTCATGCCCGGTGCCATCGTCGGCGCCATCGCCAACGAGGGCGGCCTGCACCGCAGCGACTTCGGCCACATCGCCATCAAGGTCGATCACTCGCTGGTGGAACTGCCCGCCAACCTGCCCGGCAAGGTCTACAAAGCGCTGGAGAACACCCGCATCCAGGGCGTCCTGATCAACCTGCAACCGGAACGGAGCAGCAAGCCCCGTCGCAAGGACTCGTGACGGCGCAACAACAAGCCCAGGGTGGTCTGGAGTCCGTCTCGACCACCGATCGGGTCGCTGCGCTCACCGGTGTCCGTGCCGTCGCCGCTCTGCTAGTGGTGCTCACCCATGCCGCGTACACCACGGGGAAGTATCCGCAGGGCTACACCGGCCTGGCGCTCTCGCGTGCCGAGATCGGTGTGCCGATCTTCTTCGTGCTCTCCGGGTTCCTGCTGTTCCGGCCCTGGGTGAAGGCCGCCGCCTCAGGTTCCGCACCGCCATCGGTGCGCCGGTACGCCTGGCACCGGGTGCGCCGGATCATGCCCGCCTACGCGGTCACCGTGCTGGCCGCCTACGCGCTGTACCACTTCCGGCATGCCGGACCGAACCCCGGACATACTTGGGAAGGGTTGCTGCGCAACCTTTCTCTGACCCATATCTACGCCGACAACTACGTCTACCGGTTCCTGCACCAGGGCCTCACCCAGATGTGGAGCCTGGCGGTCGAGGCCGCGTTCTACGTGGCCCTGCCCGCGCTGGCCTGGCTGCTGCTGGTCCTGCTGTGCCGGCGCAGGTGGCGCCCGGGGCTGCTGTACTTCGGGCTCGCCGTGCTGTTCGCGGTCAGCCCGGGCTGGCTGGTGCTGGTGCACACCACCGATTTCCTGCCCGACGGCGCGCGGCTCTGGTTGCCGACGTATCTGGCCTGGTTCGTCGGCGGGATGCTGCTGGCGGTGCTGGAGGCCAGGGGTGCACGGGCCTACGCCATGGTGTGCATCCCGCTGGCGGTGGTCAGCTATTTCATCGCCTCGACCCCGATCGCGGGGGAGCCGACCACCTCGCCGGCGTTGCTGAGCGAGGCCATCGTCAAGACGATCTTCTACGCCGGCATCGCCACCCTGGTGGTGGCGCCGCTGGCCCTGCCCGGACCCACCCGGGCCGGGGACAAGGGCTGGTATTCGCGGCTGCTGGCCAGTAGGCCCATGGTGTTCCTCGGCGAGATCTCCTATGAGATCTTCCTGATCCACCTGATCATCATGGAGCTGGTGATGGTCGAGATCCTGCGCGACCCGGTCTACACCGGATCGATGACGGCGCTGTTCCTCGGCACCATGGTGGCGACCGTTCCGCTGGCCTGGTTACTGCATCGCTTCACCCGGGTACGCGACTGACCACAAGACCGACTCGGCTCAAGTTAGGCTAAGCTAACCTAAGTTGAGCCGAGGAGGGACGATGATCGATCTCAAGCCGCAACGCGGTATCGAAGGTGTACTGGTCAAGCTGTGGCGGGGCGGCGACTACGAACTCACGGTCACCGGCCGCACCGCGATCACCCCGAACTTTCTGCGTCTGCACTTCGCCGGGCCCGAACTGCTCACCGAGCGTCCGATCCACCCGACGATGTGGGTGCGCGGCTGGTTCCCGGACGGCTCGCGTTCGCACCAGCGGGGCTACACCCTGGTCAACCCGGATCCCGAGGCCGGCACCGTCGATATCGACTTCGCCATGCACGACGGGGTCGCGACGCGCTGGGCGCGCGAGGCGCGGGCCGGCGACACCCTGGAGGTGACGGTGCTGGGCAGCGATTTCGCCATCCCGGAACCGGCGCCGGCCGGTTACGTCATCGTCGGCGACACGGCGTCACTGCCGGCCATCAACTCCCTGCTGGAGGCCATCGGTGATGCCCCCGCCCAGGTCTTCCTGGAGTCCTCGCATGATGACGATCGCGAGTTGCCCACCGGCAGAGCCGATGTGACGTGGGTTGACCGCGTGGATGACGGCGGCGCACTGGTGGACGCGGTGGCCGCGGCGGCCTTTGATGCCCCGGACCATTTCGGCTGGGTGGCCTGTGACAACCGGACCACCCGGGCGGTCGCCCGGGTGCTGCGCGAGGACTACAAGATCCCGCGCAAATCCGTGAAGGCCCGGGCCTACTGGGCGGCCTGAGGCGCGACGGCCACCAATGGCACCACGAACGTGTCGAGCATGATGCGTTCGTCGGCCTCGTCGCGGCCGGGAAACTGCAGCAGCGAGATCAGCACCCGCACCAGCCAGCGCGCCCGTAGTTCCACATTGCCCTGTTCGAGGTGGCCTTGCTCGCCCATCGAGGCGAGGAACGCCTCGGTCAGCACTCGGATCACATCTGAGCGCTCACCCATCTCGCCACCGATGGGACGGGCGGTGCTGGCGAACCACGAAGCGAGCGAAGGGGTTTCACGCACCCGCTGCAGAGCGGCAAGCGCACCTTCGATGACCCTCTCGTGCGGATCGGTCACCCCGGTGAGTCGCTCGCCGATCTCGCCGAACAGTCGGTGGGTCTCCCGGTGCACATAGGCGGTGTAGAGCACATCACGGTTCTCGAAGTAGCGGTAGAGCGTGGCCCGCGAACAGCCCGCGGCACGGGCGATCTCGTTCATCCCCACCGCCGCCGCATCGTGCTCGGCGAACAGGTCCTCGGCGGCGTCCAGGATGCGTTCGGCGGCAGCCTCGGTGCGTCGCTCGGCCAGCCAGTCGGTCCCCATCAGATCACCCTGAACGGCACCGCCAGCGGGCGTCGCACATAGCTGCCGCCGGCCCACACGACGTTGTCCTCGTCGACCTCGAAATCCGGTATGCGGGTGAGTAGTTCCTCCAGCGCGACGCGCGACTGCATGCGGGCGGCCGCCGCGCCCAGGCAGTGATGCGCGCCGTGGCTGAACGTCAGGATGTTGCGCGGTTTGCGGGTGATGTCCAGTTCGGCGGCATCCGGGCCGTACTGGCGTTCGTCACGATTGCCGGAGCCGTACAACAGCAGCACCCGGCGCCCCGCCGGGATGGTGGTTTCGGCGACGGTGACATCGCGGGTGGCGGTGCGGGCCAGGCCCTGCACGGGCGAGGTGAGCCGCAGGAACTCGTCGACGGAATCCGGTATGAGTTCCGGGTTTTCGACCAGCATGCGGCGCTGTTCGGGGTTGCGGTGCAGCAGTTGCACCGAACCGCCCAGCATTCCGGTCGTGGTGTCATTGCCTCCGGTCACCATGGTGAAGGTGAACGCCAGGATGGACAGCACGCCGGCGATGTCACCGTCGGCTCCCACGCCGGCGGCCACCAGGTGCGACACCGTGTCGTCGGCCGGCTCGGTGCGCCGGCGTTCGATGAGTGCAGTGAAGTAGGCCATCATCCCGCCGAGCGCATCGCCGAGGGTCTCCAGCGCGCCGCCGATACCGCCCTCGGAGGTATTGGCCGCCACGATGGCGTCGGTCCAGCCGTCGAACTGGCCGCGGTCTTCCTCGGGCACGCCCAGATAGTGCGCCACCACCATGGACGGCAGCGGTTTGAACAGCTCCGCCACGATGTCCCCGCCGCCGTTCGCACGCAATTTCTCGATGCGTTCGATGACGTATTCGCGGACCTTCGGTTCCACGGATTCCACCTGCCGGGGGGTGAACCCCCGTGAGACGAGCTTGCGGAACTCGGTGTGCACCGGCGGATCCTGCATGACCATCGGCGGATTGTCGGCCAGGCCGATCATTTCCAGCTCGCCGTAGTTGACGGTCAGGCCCTGCGCCGAGGAGAAGGTCTGGTGGTCACGCGCGGCGGCGAAGATGTCGGCGTGCCGGGACATCACGTAGTAGTCGTGGTCCGGGTCGTCGGTCGGGACGTGATGCACCGGGTCGTGGTCGCGCAGCGCGCGGTACATGCCGAAGGGATCCGGCCAGCTTTCGGGGGTGCCGAGCCGGAACACGGCCGGAGCCCTATGAGACATATCAGCTGTCATGTCTTATGAGTACGACAAAGGGCTCTAACTGTCAAGGTTGTGGAGCCGACTGGTCCCGCAGTGCGGAAGCGGCGCGTTTTGGTCGTCCGCTGTGGATCGCGCACCGTACGCCGCTGCACACGCGAGTTCCCGACGATCACCGTCCGACACGAACCGCGCCGGGCTGCCCATCGCCACCTCGCGCCGCTGCAGCGGCGCGCTCCCGGTCAGCACCAACACGACTGCGAAACCGTCGTGATCACCGGTCGTGGTGGTGGGGGTGTTGTAGGCGTTCTCCAGCGGCACGAGGCCGCCGTAGGTCGCCTGGCCGCCCGAGATCAGCGCCGTGGCCAGCGCGTCGCGTGCCTCGTTGGACGACACGTAGACGTGCCCGGGCAGCAGTCCGGAGAACCCGACCCGCTCGGTGCTGAAGGCGCCGCTCCACACGAAGCCGGCGTCGGTCTGGATCGGATCGGGCCCGAAGAACCGGCCGTGGTCATTGCGGAACAGGAAGAAATTGTTGGAGTAGGCCAGCAGCGGACCCTTGGGCTTCTGCCCGTAGGTCACGCCGTCGATGGTGCCGCGGAACCCGACGTTGTGCAGGGGCTGCGCGGGAAACCGGGATCCCAGCATGGCGTTGTTGAGCCCGCGATTGGCTTGTGCGCCCGTCGTCGAATGCGGGTCGACGACGATGACGTTGACGGTCTCCAGCATCTTCTTGCCGCCGAGGCGTTTTCCGCCCCAGTCCGCGATCTGACCGTTCGCCTTCAGCATCCACGTGCCGATATCGCCGTACGCCGTGGAGACGGCGTCCGCAGGGGTGGGCGTCGTGGGATCGGCAATGCCCGCGATCGCCGCTTCCTCGCGGGCCGCCGCCGTGAAAACGTCGGCCCCCGCGCGGGATGGTGCGGCGGCCGTCAGGCTGCGGCGCACCGCCCTCTTCGGTGTCGCGGGTTTCTTCGTCGCAGGTTCGGCCGTGGTGGGCCTGGCGGCCGAGGGTGACGCCGAGCTTTCGGCCGACGTGGCGCCACCGGTGGGACCGTCCGCATGTGCGGAGCCGATACCGCCGGCGATCGCGGCACCGATTCCGAGGGCCACCGCCATCGACCCGACGACACCGGCGCGCTTCGAGGTGCCGTGCCCGCCTGCGGTCATTTCGATCACCCTCCCCGCGGGGAGCGTATCCGGGGTTTCGGTCGCAGGAATGGGTGTTGGGCAAAGATCCGGCGCCGGTCGAACGGTCACCGGGGACACCAGCCGCGGGATGGGTAAGGCTAGCCTTAGCGCAGACGTTCGCAGCACATGCGACGGGGAGGAGATCGCCGATGGCACGCGGCTTCCAGGGCGTGATGATGCGCGGTTTCGGCGCGCGTGACCACGAGGTCACCGTGCTGGGCAGCGAGCGGCTGGCGCCGCACTGCGTGCGGATCCGGATGGTCTCGCCCACGGTGTTCGAGGACGCCAACACCGACCCCACATCGTGGCTGCGCTTCTGGTTCCCCGACCCCGAGGGCACCGATACCGAATTCCAGCGGGCCTACACCATCTCGGACTCCGACCCCGAGACCGGGCGTTTCGCCGTGGACGTGGTGCTCCACGAACCGGCCGGGCCCGCGTCGGCCTGGGCGGCCACCGTCGAACCCGGTGCGACCATCGCCGTGATGGTGATGGGGTCCAAGGGATTCTCGGTACCCGAGGCCGTCGAGGACCGGCCGGCCGGCTACCTGCTCATCGGTGACGCAGCCTCCCAGCCGGCCATCAACGGCATCATCGGTGCTGTCCCGCAGGACATCCCGATCGAGCTCTACCTCGAACAGCATCACGACGATGACGCGCTGATCCCGCTCGCCGAACATCCCCGCCTCACCGTGCACCGGGTCCCGCATCGGGATGCGGAGTCGCTGGCCGCCGCCATCGAGTCCCGCGACTGGTCCAACTGGTACGCGTGGGCGGGGCCGGAAGCCGGTGTCCTCAAACACCTGCGCACCCGGTTACGGGACGAGTTCGGCTTCCCCAAGCAGGAGATCCACGCCCAGGCGTACTGGACCGAGGGCCGCGCCATGGGCAGCAAACGCGGTGAGGATGCACCGGAAACCTCAGCACCGAAGCCCGCGGCCGAGCCGGTGGCCACATCTGCGGCCGCCGCCCCGACGGGCACCTGGCGCGCGCAGGCGGCCGGCCGGCTACTGGCCCCGCTGAAGAAGAAGCTGATCATCTCCGGGGTGCTGCAAGCCCTGATCACCCTGATCGAGCTCGCACCGTTCGTGCTGCTGGTCGAACTGGCCCGGCTGCTGCTCATCGGTGCGGACTCCGATGAGTTGTGGAACCTCGGCATCGCCGCGGTCACGCTGCTGGGGACCGGGACCTTCCTGACCGCAGCGATGGCGCTCTGGCTGCACCGGGTGGACGCCCACTTCGCGCGCGAACTGCGCGGGCGGCTGCTGACCAAGATGTCCCGGCTTCCGTTGGGCTGGTTCACCGCCCGCGGGTCGGGATCGATCAAACAACTCGTCGCCGACGACACCCTGTCGCTGCACTACCTCATCACCCACGCCATCCCCGATGCGGTGGCGGCGGTCATCGCGCCGGTCGCGGTGCTGGTCTATCTGTTCGTCGTCGACTGGCGCATCGCGCTGGCGCTGTTCGGCCCGGTGCTGGCCTATCTGGTGCTGATGTCGGTCATGTCGATCCAGTCGGGCGCCAAGATCGCCGCCGCACCGCGCTGGGCGGAGCGGATGAACGGCGAAGCCGGGGCCTACCTGGAAGGCCAACCGGTGGTGCGTATCTTCGGCGGCGCCGCCTCCTCGAGCTTCCGCAACCGGCTCGACGAATACATCGGCTTCCTGGTCGACTGGCAGCGACCCTTCGTCGGCAAGAAGACCCTGATGGATCTCGTCACCCGGCCCACGACGTTCCTCTGGCTGATCATGATCGTGGGCACCCCGCTGGTGGTCGGCGGTCGGATGGATCCGGTGAACCTGCTGCCGTTCCTGTTGCTGGGCACCACCTTCGGGGCCCGGCTGCTGGGCATCGGCTATGGGCTCGGCGGTATCCAGGGCGGCATGCTGGCGGCCCGGCGGGTGCAGAGTGTGCTCGACGAACCGGAGCTGACGGTGCGCGAAGGCCCCGCACCAGGCACGGCCGACGGCACCGTCGTCTTCAGCGGTGTCACCTTCGGGTATCGCCCCGAGGTGCCCGTCATCAAGAACGTCAGCCTCACCCTGCGCCCGGGCACCGTCACCGCGCTGGTCGGTCCGTCGGGTTCGGGCAAGTCCACGCTGGCCGCACTGCTGGCCCGCTTCCACGATGTCCAACGGGGCGCGATCAGCGTCGGCGGCGCGGACATCCGCACACTGTCCGCCGACGAGCTGTACCGCCGAATCGGCTTCGTGCTGCAGGAAACTCAGCTGGTGCACGGCAGCGCCGCCGAGAACATCGCGTTGGCCCAGCCCGATGCCGACGCCGAGGAGATCACCGCGGCCGCCCGGGACGCCCAGATCCACGAACGCATCCAACGACTGCCCGACGGGTATGACACCGTGCTCGGTGCGGGCGCCGGGCTCTCCGGTGGTGAGCGTCAACGCCTCACCATCGCGCGGGCCATCCTCGCCGACACCCCGGTGCTGATCCTCGACGAGGCCACCGCCTTCGCCGACCCCGAATCGGAATACCTTGTCCAGCAGGCACTGAACCGGTTGACCAGGGACCGCACGGTGCTGGTCATCGCGCACCGGCTGCACACCATCACGCACGCGGATCAGATCATCGTGCTCGACGACGGTGAGGTCGCCGAAACCGGCACCCACGACGACCTGCTCGCGGCGGGCGGGCGGTACCGGGCGCTCTGGGACTCCGGCAGGACGGTCACCGCGGGACAGGAGGTCACCCGATGATTCGCACGCTGCTGGCGCTCATCCCCGGCGACCGACGCGGCCGGGTCCGGCTCTACACCGCGCTCACCGTCTTCTCGGTGCTGCTGCGCGCGATCGGGGTCGTGCTGCTGGTGCCCCTGGTGGCAGCACTTTTCAGCGACACCCCGGCCGACGCCTGGCCGTGGCTGGGCTGGCTGACCGCGCTGACCGTGACCGGCTGGCTGATCGACACCACGACCGCCCGGCTGGGTTTCGACATCGGCTTCGCGGTGCTCGACGCCACCCAGCACGATATGGCCGATCGGCTACCGAACATCAAGCTGGACTGGCTGACTCAGGAGAACATCGCCACCACCCGGCAGGCCATCGCCGCGACCGGTCCCGAACTCGTCGGCCTGGTGGTGAACCTGCTGACGCCGCTGATCGGTGCCGTCTTGCTGCCCGCGGCCATCGCGGCGGCACTGTTGGTGGTGTCGGTCCCGCTCGGGCTGGCGGCCTTCGCCGGAGTGGTGATCCTGCTCGGCGCGCTGTGGCTGGCCGGGCGGCTCAGCCGGACCGCGGACCGGGTTGCCGGGGAGGCGAACTCGGCGTTCACCGAACGCCTCATCGAGTTCGCCCGCACCCAGCAGGCGCTGCGCGCGGCGCGTCGGGTCGAGCCGGCGCGCAGCCTGGTCGGCACGGCGCTGCAGGCCCAGCACGGCGCGAGTCTGCGGCTGCTGACCATGCAGATTCCCGGTCAGCTGCTGTTCAGCCTGGCCAGCCAGCTCGCGCTGATCGTGTTCGCCGCGGCGACCACCGTGCTGACCGTGCGCGGGGATCTCACTGTCCCGGAAGCCATCGCACTGATCGTGGTGATCGCCCGCTATCTGGAACCCTTCACCGTGCTCAGCGAACTGTCCGGCGCGCTGGAATCGACCCGCGCGACACTGGCCAGGATCCAACGGGTGCTCGACGCGCCGACCCGCTCGGCAGGCGCCGCGGCGCTCACCGATGATGGCGCACCGCGGATCGCGTTCGAGGACGTCACGTTCGGCTACGGCGGTGAGCCGGTGCTGCAGAACCTCAGCTTCGCACTGGAACCCGGCACCACGACCGCCGTCGTCGGACCGTCCGGATCGGGCAAGAGCACCATCCTCGGCCTGATCGCCGGGCTGCACGAACCCGACGGGGGCCGCGTGCTGTTCGGGGACGTCGACCTGGCCACCCTGCACCCCGAGGCCCGCCGCGCCGCGGTGAGCGTGGTCTTCCAGCAGCCCTACCTGTTCGATGGGTCGTTACGCGACAACATCCTCGTCGGCGACCCGGCCGCCGATGCCGACACGCTGGCCGGCGCGACCCGGCTGGCCCGGGTCGACGAACTGTCCGCCCGGCTGCCCGACGGGCAGCGGACCGCGGTCGGAGAGGCCGGGTCCGCGCTGTCCGGCGGGGAGCGTCAGCGGGTCAGCATTGCCCGCGCGCTGGTCAAACCGGCTCCGGTGCTGCTGGTCGACGAGGCCACCAGCGCGCTGGACACCGAGAACGAAGCGGCGGTCGTGGACGCACTCACCGCCGACCTGCGTCCCCGCACCCGGGTGATCGTTGCGCACCGGCTGGCCAGCATCCGGCGCGCCGACCGGGTGTTGTTCGTCGAGGACGGTCGCATCGTCGAGGACGGCACCATCGAGGATCTGCTCGCCGCGGACGGCCCGCACCACCGGTTCCGGGAGTTCTGGAGCCGGCAGCACGCCGCGGCCGACTGGCAGATCACCGTCTGATCCCCGCGATTTCCTCCGCGCACCACGTCGATGAGGAAGGTTGTTCTCATGCGTGAATACCTCCAGTTCTTCATCGACGGTGTCTGGGGCGACCCGGAACAGCCCGCCACCCTCGACGTCGACAACCCGCGGACCGAGCAGGTGTCGGGCCGGATCGCCCTCGGATCGCCCGCCGATGTGGACAAGGCCGTGCGGGCCGCCCGGGCCGCGTTCCCGGCCTGGTCGGCGACCAGCCGCGAGGATCGGCTGGCCGTGCTGGGCGCCATCATGGCCGAATACCAGAAGCGGATGGGCGACCTCGCCGACGCGGTCGGTGAGGAGATGGGTGCCCCGCCCGGGCTGGCCGGCGGCCCCCAGGTCAACCTCGGTCTTGGTCACCTCGCCGCGGCGATCGAGGCGCTGACCCATTTCGAGTTCGAATCCGATCGCGGCGCCACCCGCGTGATCAAGGAGCCGATCGGGGTGTGCGGGCTCATCACGCCCTGGAACTGGCCGCTGAACCAGATCGCGGCCAAGGTGTATCCGGCGCTGGCAGCGGGCTGCACGATGGTGCTCAAACCGTCCGAGGTGGCTCCCTACTCCGGCCAGATCTTCACCGAGATCATCGGCGCCGCAGGCATTCCCGCGGGTGTCTACAACATGGTCTTCGGCGACGGTCCCGGTGTCGGTGCGGCGATCTCCAGCCACCCGGATATCGACATGGTGTCGTTCACTGGGTCCACCCGCGCCGGTATCGAGGTCGCCCGCAACGCCGCACCCACCGTCAAACGGGTGAGCCAGGAACTCGGCGGCAAAAGCCCGAACATCGTGCTCGACGATGACGCCTTCGCCAAGGGGGTGGCCGCCGGCGTCTCGGCGATGATGCTCAACAGCGGCCAGAGCTGTAACGCACCGTCGCGGATGCTGGTGCCCAATTCCCGCATGGACGAGGCGATTGCGATCGCCGGTGAGGTCGGCGCGGCGGTCACCGTCGGCGATCTGGAGGACAAGACGGCCATCGGGCCGGTCGCTTCCAAGGTGCAGTTCGACAAGATCCAGGGCCTGATCCAGCAGGGAATCGACGCGGGAGCCGATCTGGTCGTCGGTGGCACCGGGCGCCCCGACGGGCTGGACACCGGCTACTACGTGCGACCCACGGTGTTCGCGAATGTCACCAACGACATGGTGATTGCCCGCGAGGAGATCTTCGGCCCGGTGCTCTGCATCCTGGGCTACGACGATCTCGATCAGGCCATCGAGATCGCCAACGACACCGATTACGGTCTGGCCGGCTATGTCTGGGCCGGTGACATCGAGAAGGCCCGCGCGGTCGCCCGCCGGATCCGCGCCGGCTCGGTGGCCATCAACCACGCCTTCGACATCGCCGCACCGTTCGGCGGGTACAAATCCAGTGGAAACGGCCGCGAATGGGGCGATTTCGGCTTCCACGAATATCTGGAGGTCAAGGCCGCCCTCGGATACTCGCGCTAGGCCCTCAGTCCCGGGCGAACGCCGTGTCCACCACGGCCCGGGTGTCCGGGTCCCCGGCCCCGGTGCTGAAGTCGAGGACCACCTCGTCGAACGCGCCACCGGTGAAGGGGAACGGTGAGCGGTAGCGGGCCGATACCGAGTGGGTGACACTGCGGCCCGCGCAGGTCCGTTGCATGAGGTCCAACCCGGTCATCCGGACCGCGCCTGCCGCACCCACCACCCGGTCATCGATCGTCATCGTGACATCGCCGAGCATGTCGAGGGTGCCCTCGACGGGCCCGGTGCGGCGGAAGCTGACCTCGAATGTGTGTCGCCCCTCTGTGATCGGTTCGTCGGCCACGACGGTGTGCTCGGCACCCGCGTTACTGCACACGTACTGCAGCAGGCCGTCGCTGATGAACAGGGACTGCCCGGATGAGCGGCTGCCCTGCGAGAACAGCACCCCTTCGGCGTCGGTGCGCTCCACCGTCACCGGGACCCGCAACGTGAACGACCGGCCTCGGACCAACCCGCGGAACCCGGTGTTGCCTGCGGGTGCACCCGAATAGAAGGACGCGCTCGTGGGCGTCTCGCCGACCTCGTCGGCGGCCAGCATCACGATCTCCATGACGCTCAAGTCGGCCAGCGGATAGGCGTGATGCTCCAACGCCTTTTCGTGCCACAACTGCTTCAGATCGGCAAGTTTGTCCGGCTGTTCGGCGGCCAGGTCGTGGCATTGGCTGCGGTCGGTGGCGATGTGGAACAACTCCCAACGGTCCCGGTCGAATGCCGACCAGCCCTTCGGTCCACTCGCGGTCGGCGGGTGCACCGTGCCGGCGAACCAGCCGTCGTGCCAGATTCCGCGAGTGCCCAGCATGGTGTAGAACTGGGTGTTCTTTCCCGTCTCGGCGTCCGGGTCATCCAGCGCTGCAGCGAAACTCGTTCCCTCCAGTGGGGTTTGGGCGATCCCGCGGGCGGTCTGCACCTCACCGAGGCCGAGCAGCTCGTACACCGTCGGCGTGACATCGCTGACGTGCACGTACTGCTCACGCACCGCACCACGTGCTGACAGCCCGGCCGGCCAGGAGACCACGCAGGGATCAGCGATACCGCCCTCGTGTGAGGCATAGCGTTTGTACATCTTGTAGGGCGTGTTGAATGCCATCGCCCAACCGTTCGAGTAGTTCAGCTGCGTTGCCGGGCCGCCGAGCTCGTCGAACATCCGCAGACCGTTGCGGGTGGTGTCGCCGCCGCCGAACATCGGCAGGACCTCATCGAGGGCGCCGTTCGGCCCGCCCTCACCGCTGGCGCCGTTGTCGGACATGATCACCACGATGGTGTTGTCGAGCTGCCCGGTGGCTTCCAGGTAATCCACCACGCGCCCGATCTGCGCGTCGGTGTAGGAGAGGAATCCGGCGAACACCTCGGCCATCCGGCACGACACCCGCCGGTCCTCCTCGGACAACGAGTCCCAGGGCCGGACGTTCTCGTCCTGCGGCCACGGCAAGCCGTCCGGGCTGACCGCGTCGGCGTACGGATTCATCGGGGACAGTTCGGTGTCCGCCGGGAGCAGGCCGAGTTCCTGCTGCCTGGCCAGCACGATCTCCCGGTAGCGTTCGTAGCCCATATCGAACCGACCCCGGTACCTGTCGGCCCACTCGGGGGCGACCTGATGCGGCGAGTGGCCCGCGCCGGGGCACAGGTACATGAACCACGGTTTGTCGGGTGCGACGGCACGGTGATCGCGCAGGAAACCGATGGCGTTGTCCGCGAGATCTCTTGACAGGTGGTAACCCTGCTCGGGGGTGGCGGGTGGGTCGATGAGCTCGTTGTCGCGAACCAGGCTGGGATACCACTGGTCGGTCATCCCGTCGAGGAAACCGTAGAAGCGGTCGAATCCGCGGCCCAACGGCCAGTAGCGCCGTGACCCCGCGGCGTGGCAGTCCTCAAGCGGTGCCAGGTGCCACTTTCCGACGGCGTAGGTGGACCAGCCGCGTTCGCCGAGAACCTCGGACACCAGCGCGGATTCCGCCGGGATGCGGCCGTGGTGTCCGGGGTAGCCGCGGGCCATGTTGAGCACCGAGGCCACCCCGACGCTCGTCGGGTTGCGGCCGGTCAGCAGGGCCGCCCGGGTGGGTGAACACAAAGCGGTGGTGTGGAACTGGGTCAGCCGCACACCGCGATCGGCGATCCGGTTGATGGTGGGCATCTCCACCAGTCCGCCATAACAGTCCCAGGTGGCGATGCCGATGTCGTCCCACAGCAGATACAGCACATTGGGTGCTCCCGGAGGCGCGGTGGTGCCGCGGTACGGCGCCCAGTCGGGAGTGGATTCCCTGATGTCGGTCGAGACGCTGCCCTGAAAGCCCACGGATTCCACCATGCTCCCGTCTAGATTGCCGCCCCCGGGTTCAGTATGCCCGCCGGGTCGAGTGCGGTCTTGATCTTGCGGTTCAGTTCCATCGCCTCGGGGCCCAGATAGCCTGCGAGCCAGGGCTTCTTGAGCCGTCCGACACCGTGCTCGCCGGTGATGGTGCCGCCCAACGACACCGCCAGATCCATGATCTCGCCGAACGCGACGTCCGCGCGCCGCGCCATATCGACGTCGGCGGGATCGAAGACGATCAACGGGTGGGTGTTGCCGTCACCGGCATGGGCGATCACCGAGATCAGCAGATCATGATGCGCGGCGATCTTCTCGATCCCGGCCACCAGTGCGGCCAGTGCCGGCAGCGGCACCCCGACATCCTCCAGCAGTAGTGACCCCTTGGCCTCGACCGCGGGAATCGCGTAGCGGCGCGCCACCACGAACGCCTCGCCCTCGGCCGGGTCGGAGGTCGAAAACACCTCCGTGGCACCGGCTTCGGTGAACACAGCCGCCATGAATTCGGCGTCCTCGGCTCCGGCGGGCCCGCGGTCGTCGGAGGCCGCGACCATCATGGCGGCCGCGCTGCGGTCCAGGCCCATCTTCAGTTTGTCCTCGACGGCGTTGATGGCCACCGAGTCCATGAACTCCAGCATGGACGGCCGGATACGGGCGGTCACGGCAACCACCGCTTCAAAGGCGGCCTGCACCGAGTCGAACGTGGCGACCACGGTGCACGGTGTGTGCTGCGGAGGCAACAGCCGCAACGTCACCTCGGTGATCACCCCGAGGGTGCCCTCGCTGCCGACGAACAGCTTCGTCAGACTCAGTCCCGCAACATCTTTGAGCCGCGGCCCGCCCAGACGAACGGCGGTGCCATCGGCCAGCACGACCTGCAGGCCCAGCACGTAATCGGTGGTGACGCCGTACTTGACGCAGCACAGCCCGCCGGCGTTGGTGGCGATGTTGCCGCCGATGCTGCAGATTTCGAAGGACGACGGGTCCGGCGGGTACCACAGGCCGTATTCGGCGACCGCCGCCTTGACCTCGGCGTTGAGCAGACCCGGCTGGGCGACGGCGGTGCGGGTCGCCGGGTCGACGGCGATATCGCGCATCCGCTCGGTCGACAGCATGATCGCACCGTCCAGGGCGGTCGCGCCGCCGGACAGACCGGTGCCCGCCCCGCGCGGCACCACGGCGATCCCGTTGGCGGTGGCCCAGCGCAGCACCGCCTGCACCTCTTCGGTGCGCCTGGGACGCACCACGGCCAGCGCAGTACCGGCGTCGGGGTCGGCGGCGCGGTCGTGGCGGTAGGACGCGACGATATCGGGGTCGGTGACGACGCTGCCGTCGGGGAGAGCGGCCACCAGGTCTTCCAGCGCGGAACTCACGGCCGCCAGTCTAGGGCTGACGGTCTCGGTCCAGGTCGCGCAGCGAAGGCAGCCCGATGGCCACCACGCCGAGCACCAGCATCGGCAACGCCAACGCCAGGAAGGTCGTCTGCAACCCCGCCGAGTCGGCGAGCGGACCGGCGAGCACCAGACCGAGCGGACCCGCCGCGTAGGCCAGCGAGCCCATCACGCCGACCACCCGGCCGCGCAGATGGGCCGGGGCGTTGGTCTGCATGACGTAGTTGTAGATCGGCTGGATCGGCCCGTAGACGAAGCCGACCACCGCCGAGAGCGACAGGATCACCGGCAACGGCGGCAGGAACGCGATGATCGTCATCACCACCCCGAGGGTGATGACAGCGATGAGCATGGTGACGCGGCGCTTGACGAATTTGGCCAGCACCGCATAACTCAGTGCCCCGATGAGGCCTCCGATGGACAGCGCCATCAGCACCCAGCCCAGCTGCGCCGGCTCGTTGCGGTCGGTGAAGTACTTGGGGAACAGCACCGCTTCCATCGGCATGTAGAGCCCGGTAACGGTCAGATCGATGATCGCCAGGGTGCGCAGCACCTTGAGGTTCCACACGAACTTCAGGCCCTCGACGACACCGGCCCACACCCGGTCGGGCAGCGCACTGCGGTCCGGCTTTCCGGCGCCCTCCAGTTTCAGCACCGAGATGGCCGCGATGGAACAGCCGAAGGCGGCCGCGGTCACCCACATGGTCTCGATACCGCCTAGGGTGGCGATGAGCATGCCGCCGATACCGGGCCCGACGATATAGGCCAGGTTGAAGACGGCTTCGTAGACGCTGTTGGCGTGATCCAGCGTCCAGCCGGCGCGGTTCGCGGCCTCGGGAAGCATGGTTTCCCGGGCGGTCATACCGGCCGGATCGAACGCCGCACCCAGCGCCGCCAGCCCGGCCAGCACCGCGACGTTGATGGCGTCGACCCCGAAGATCAACGCCACCACCGGGACGGCGGCCACCGACAGCGCCGACAGCAGATCGGAGATCATCGAGACCCGTCGGCGGCCGATGTAGTCCACCGCGGCACCGGCGATCACCGTGGACACCAGCAGCGGCAGGGTGCCCGCCATCGCCACGATGGACGCCTCGACGGCAGAACCGTTGCGTTGCAGCACCAGCCACGGGAACGCGATCATCGAGATACCGTTGCCGGCGCCGGCCATGAGGGCGGCGAACAGGATCAGGAACGCCGGACCGCGGCTGCGAGTGTTCATCTTCTATCGCGGCGAATCTAGCAGCGGGATCGCCCGCACGGCCATCGAATTTCTCGCCACGGGTGCAGGATGGACGGGTGCCTGTGGGACAGCCGGGGGAGCGCGGGCTCCCACACCCGCGGACCGGGCGGCGATTTCCGTCACCGGTGCCGCCCGGGTCGGGGTGGCCCGGCGATCCGGCCCGCCCGGACACCCCGGTGGCCCATGATGCGGCCGAGGTGGCCGGCCTGGCGGCCCGGCTGGGCACCGTCGCCGAGTTGGACGCCGAGACCAGCGTGTGCCGGGCCTGCCCGCGCCTGGTCGCCTGGCGCGAGGAGGTGGCGGTCACCAAACGACGGGCGTTCGCCGAGGAGCCGTACTGGGGGCGTCCGGTGCCCGGGTGGGGAGCCCGCCGGCCGAAGGTGCTGATCGTCGGGCTGGCACCGGCCGCACACGGCGCCAACCGCACCGGCCGGGTGTTCACCGGGGACCGGTCCGGGGATCAGTTGTTCGCCTCGCTGCACCGGGCCGGTCTGGTGAACTCGCCGCTGAGCGTGGATGCCGCGGACGGATTGCGCGCCAACGGGGTTCGGATCGTGGCGCCGGTCCGGTGCGCCCCGCCGGCGAACAAGCCGACCCCGGCCGAGCGGGCCACCTGCGCGCCCTGGCTGCAGGCCGAATGGCAGCTGGTGTCCCAGCACGTGCGGGTCGTGGTGGCCCTCGGGGGGTTCGCCTGGCAGGTGGTGCTCGGCATGCTGGCCGATCAGCTTGCCGGGCAACCGAAGCCGGTGTTCGGCCATGCGGTGCAGTACCCGTTGGCCTCGGGGACGAGCCTGCTGGGCTGCTATCACCCCAGTCAGCAGAACATGTTCACCGGCCGGCTCACTCCGGCGATGCTCGACGATGTCTTCACCCTGGCCCGGCGACTTGTGCACGATTCGTCACGCTCAGCGTCACAAATGGTGCACAAATCGACGGGCGGGGGAACGAAGCGGAGCGGGTCGGCGTTGCACGAGTAATGCGTCTTTCCGTTCTCGACCTCGTCCCGGTCCGCAGCGATCAGAGCACCTCAGATGCGCTGGCGGCGACCGTGCGACTGGCTCAGACCGCCGACCACCTCGGATACACCCGCTACTGGGTGGCCGAACACCACAACATGGCCTCGGTCGCCGCCACCAGCCCCCCGGTGGTGCTGGCCTACCTGGCCGCTCAGACCGCCCATATCCGGCTCGGTTCGGGCGGGGTGATGCTGCCCAACCACGCGCCGCTGGCCGTCGCCGAGCAGTTCGCCCTGCTGGAGGCCGCCGCCCCCGGCCGTATCGACCTGGGCATCGGCCGGGCGCCGGGGTCGGATCCGGTGACGTCGATGGCGCTGCGCGGTGCGCGCGCCCAGAACGACGAGGACATCGAACGCTTCCCGGAGTACCTCGACCATGTCGCGGCGCTGATGAGCACCCGCGGCGCCCGGGTCGAACTGTCCCGGGGCATGCTGGCCCAGCAGGACTATGTCCTCAAGGCCACCCCGGCCGCGCTCGGCGAGCCCCGGCTGTGGCTGTTGGGATCGTCGATGTACTCGGCGCACCTGGCCGCGGCCAAGGGCCTGCCCTACGTGTTCGCCAACCACTTCTCCGGGCAGGGGACCGCCGAGGCGCTGGCCGCCTACCGTGCCGAGTTCCGGCCCAGCGAGCTGCTGGCCGAACCCAGCACGTTCATGACGATCAACGCCTCGGTGGCCGACACCCGCGACGAGGCGCTGCGGCTGTTGTTGCCGAACCTGCAGATGATGGCCCGGCTGCGGACGGGGCGCACCCTGGGCCCGCTCGATATCGTCGAGGACGCCGAAGCGGCGCAGCTCTCCGCCCAGGAACAGCTGATCGTCGACTCGGGGCTGGCCCGCACCGTGGTCGGTGACCCGGCCGAGGCGGCCGAGGCGATCCGTTCGGTGGCAGCGCAGTTCGACGTCGACGAGGTGATGGTCGCACCCGTCGCCTCGGCGTTCCGCGGCACCGATGCGCGCACCGCGCCGGGCCGTGAGCTGACGCTGGAACTGCTCGCCAAGGAACTTCTCTAGGGCGAGAGCACCACCACCGGAATCGGTCGGCTGGTGCGCTTCTGATAGCCGATGTAGCGGTCCTTGTTACCGCGCATGTCGTTGACGATCCGCCACAGGCGCGCAAAGTCGGGATCGTCGGGGAACACCGCCCGGGCGGTCACCGGGAACCGCTTGGGGCCGACGTTGATCTCGACCTGCGGGTTGGCCTTGAGATTGTGGTACCAGCCCGGCGCCTTGGGTTCACCACCCTTGGAGGCCACCACCAGGTAGTCGGCGCCGTCGCGGGCGTAGGTCAGCGAGTTCGCGCGTTCCAGCCCGGTCTTGGCGCCCACGGTGTGCAGGATGAGCGCCGGCGGACCGAAGGGGATGGTGTGCCCGATCCGCCCGTCGGTCGCCTTGTAGAGCTTGTCGTGCAACAGCAGCATCGGGAGGCCGAGATAACGCTCCCACGGTGGCATACCCATGAGCTCAATCCTGCGCGGCTTCGTCGAGTTGCGCCAGTGCCGCCCGGAGCAGCCGTCCGGATTCCTCCCGATCGGCGTCGCGGCGCAGCAGCATGCCCTTGGCGAAGGACAGCTTGTCGCCGTGGTGCCGGGGAACGACGTGTAGGTGGATGTGGAACACGCTCTGAAACGCCGCTTTGCCGTCGTTGATGGCGATGTTGTTGCCGTCGGCGTGCAGGCCCGACACCCGGGCGGCCTGCGCGACGCGCTGCCCGAGCACGGCCATCGCCGCGAGGGTCGCCGGCGGCGTGTCGGTCAGATCCACCGTGTGTTGTTTGGGCAGGACCAGGGTGTGCCCGCGGGTGAACGGCCGGATATCGAGGATTGCGAGCAGATCCTCGTCCTCGTGGATCCGGATGGCGGGGGCCTCACCGGCGACGATGGCGCAGAACACGCAGGACATGTCGCCACCGTAGCCGGTGCGCGCCGAACCGCTATGGGCTGCGTGCGGCCGGGGATGATCTAAGTGGTCAGCGCGGTCCGCCAGTGCGCGAGTTTGTCGGCGAACCGCATGGTGTGCGCGGGGCTTGTCGAGGGCAGCCGGATGCTGGGAACTCTGGCGGCGTCCCGAACAAGCCTGCGGTAGTTGGCTTCGGCCGCGGCTCCGTTGAACAACAGCAGATCGATCTGTGGATGATCTCGCAGGAACGCGCCGAAATCGTTGGGCACCATGCTGTCCCGCTCCACCGCGGAGTCCAGGCTGCCGGCGCGACGGCAGGATCGCAGCACGTCCCACACCGCGATCCGGTGTCCGACAAGTGCGCGGACCCGCTGTTCGTACGGCGCGGCTGCGTCGAATCCGAGGATGTCCGCGGTGATCTGCCAGAAGGCGTTGCGCGGGTTGCCGTAGTACTGGCCTGAGGCCAACGACAGCACGCTCGGCATATTGCCCAGGATCAGGGTGTGCGGCGATCCTCCCGCGACCGCCGGCAATCCGTGCAGCAGCTCTCCGGGCATGACCCGATGATGCCCGCCGCCGGTATAGGTTGGCCACGTGGGTGCGGACTTCGATCTTGAGTCATCCGGGTTGCTCGACGGGTTGGAGGGCCAGGCCAGGGCCGAGCGTGCCGAACTCATACCGTGGCTTCTCGACCACGGTGTGACCGTCGATCAGATCCGGGAATCCTATGCGCCGGTGATGCTGGCGTCGCGCCGCATGCTCGGCGACGACGGTGACTACGTGTCGGCGCGGGAGATCTGCGAGAGCACGGGGATCGATCTCGAGTTGTTGCGGCGTGTCCAGCGGGTGCTCGGGCTGCCCACGGTGGACGATCCCGACGAGCCGGCGCATCTGCGGGTTGACGGTGAGATCGCCAGGTATGCAAAGCATTTCGTCGACGCAGGTATTGACGTGGACAATATGGTGATGGTGGTGCGTGCCCTGGCCGACGGCTTGTCCAAGACCGCGGAGGCAATGCGGTTCACCTCCATGTCGGCGGTGATGGCGCCCGGGGTCACCGAACTGGAGGTGGCGGCTGCCTCCGAAGCGCTGCTGCGGCACGTGGGTCCACTGCTGGGGCCGATGATCCAGGACATGCTGCGCCTGGAATTGCGGCGCACGATGGAAACCGAGGCGGTGACGGCGGGGGAGCGGGCCGAGGGTCTGCCGTTGCCCGGTGCCCGCCCGGTGGCGGTGGCGTTCGCGGACCTGGTGGGTTTCACCCGATTGGGGGAGGCGGTCCCGCCCGAGGAACTCGAGGGACTGGCGAATCGTCTGGTGGAGTTCACCCACGAGGTGGTTGCTCCGCCGGTGCGGTTCATCAAATCGATCGGCGACGCGGTCATGCTGGTCAGCCCCGACCCGGTGCCGCTGCTGACCGCGATGCTGGCCCTGCTGGATGCCGCCACCGTCGACGACGAGTTCCCCAGGCTGCGGGTGGGTCTGGCGTCGGGGATGGCGGTCAGCCGTGGCGGCGACTGGTTCGGCAGCCCGGTCAATCTGGCCAGCAGGGTCACCGGCGCGGCCCGCCCGGGAGCGCTGCTGGTCACCGAGGCGGTGCGCGACGCGGTGGGCGATGACGCCGGTGTGGAGTGGTCGTTCGCCGGCGCCAAGCGGCTGAAGAACATCAAGGACGACGTGAAGCTGTTCCGGGCGCGCGCGCCGAAGTAGAGAACCGCCGCAGCCGCAGGCTGTTCGTCACCACGAATACCGAACTGAAGGCCATTGCGGCGCCGGCGATCAGCGGATTGAGCAGCCCCGCGGCCGCCAACGGCAGCGCGGCGATGTTGTAGGCGAACGCCCAGAACAGATTGCCCTTGATGGTGCGCAGCGTTGCCCGTGACAACCGGATCGCGTCGACGGCGGCGCGCAGATCCCCTCGCACCAACGTCAGATCCGATGCCTCGATGGCGACATCGGTGCCGGTCCCCATGGCCAGCCCCAGATCGGACTGTGCCAGTGCCGCAGCGTCGTTGACACCGTCGCCGACCATCGCGACCACCCGGCCATCGGCCTGTAGACGTTTGATCTCGTCGACCTTGCCCGCGGGCAGCACCTCGGCGACCACGCGCTCGATGCCCAGTTTTGCCGCCACCGATTCGGCGGCCCGGCGGTTGTCGCCGGTCAGCAACACAGGTGTGAGCCCGAGCGCCCGGAACCCCGAAACAGCCTCGGCGGCAGTGTCCTTGATGGTGTCCGCGACGACCACCACGGCCCGGATCTTTCCGTCGGCGGCGAACCAGATCGGCGTGTGGCCCTGCTCGGCGGCCGCATCGGCGGCGCGGGTCAGCATCTCCGCGGGCGTCAGTGACCATTCGTCGCGCAGCCAGCTCAGCCGGCCGGCGGCGGTCGCCACGGCGTCCACCACGCCGGTCACGCCGAGGCCACCGTGATTCTCGAAATCGGTGACGACCGGCAGCGGCCCGCGTTCAGCGGCGTGGCCCGCGATGGCGCGGGCGATCGGATGCTCGGAGCCGTTCTCCAGTGCGCCGACCAATCTCAGGACGTCTTCGGGCTGTTCGCCGTCGGCGACGTGCACGGCCACCACCGACATGCGTCCGGTCGTGACGGTCCCGGTCTTGTCGAGCACCACGGTGTCGACCCGCCGGGTCGACTCGAGTACCTGGGGTCCCTTGATCAGGATGCCCAGCTGCGCGCCGCGCCCGGTGCCGACCAGCAGCGCGGTCGGCGTGGCCAGGCCCAGTGCGCAGGGGCACGCGATGATCAGGACGGCGACGGCGGCGGTGAACGCCGCAGCGACCGATCCGTCACCGAAGATCAACCAGCCCACCAGGGTCAGCAGCGACAGCGCCATGACGATCGGCACGAAGATCGCCGAGACACGGTCGGCGAGGCGCTGCACCTCTGCTTTGCCGCTCTGGGCCTCGGAGACCAGGCGGGCCATCTGGGCGAGCTGGGTGTCGGATCCGATGTGGGTCGCGCGGACCTCGAGGCGTCCGCCCACGTTCACGGTCGCGCCGACGACGTTGTCGCCGTCGGATACCTCGACGGGCACCGGTTCCCCGGTGAGCATCGACGCGTCGACGGCGGAGGTGCCCGCGGTGATGACTCCGTCGGTGGCGATCTTCTCGCCGGGGCGCACCACGAAGACGTCACCGACCGCGAGTTGGCTGATCGGAATGCGGATTTCACCGCCGCCGCGCAGTACCGCGACGTCCTTGGCGCCCATGTGCAGCAGTGCCCGCAGGGCGGCACCGGACTGACGTTTGGCACGGGCCTCGAAGTAGCGCCCGGCGAGCAGGAAGGTCGTCACCGCCGCGGCGACCTCCAGGTAGAGGTGCGGCTCGGAACTGGTGGAGATCAGCTCGAACGGCATCTTCATCCCGGGCATGCCGGCGTGGGTGAAGAACAACGCCCACACCGACCATGCGTAGGCGGCGATCACACCCACCGAGATGAGGGTGTCCATCGTGGCCGCGCCGTGGCGCAGGTTCGTCCAGGCGGCCGTGTGGAACGGCCAGGCCCCCCACACCACCACCGGTGAGGCCAGCGTGAATGCCAGCCACTGCCAGTTGCTGAACTGCAGCACCGGGACCATCGACAGGACGACGACCGGAAGGGCCAGTGCCGCCGAGATCAGCAGCCGTTGACGCCAGGGCGCCGACTCGTCGCGCTCCTCGGATTCGGCGGGCGCGGTGTCATTCTCGGGCGGCAGCGCCGCGGTGTAACCGGTCGCTTCGACCGCGGCCACCAGTTCCTCCGGTGAGACGCTGTCGGGGAAATCCACCCGGGCCTGCTCGGTGGCGAAGTTCACGCTGGCCTGCACACCGTCGATGCGGTTGAGTCGCTTCTCGATTCGCGCCGCGCAGGACGCGCAGGTCATGCCGCCGACGTCGAGCGTCAGGGTGCTCATGCTGAGAGGGCGGGACTCACGTCGTAGCCGCTGTCCTCGATCGCGGCGGTGACGGCACCGACATCGGCGGTGCCGTCCACGGTGACCGTGCCGCCGGCCAGGTCGACATCGACCGACGTCACACCGGCCAACGGGGTGACCGCGGCGGTGATCGCCGACACGCAGTGGCCACAACTCATACCTTGGACCTCAAGAACGATGCTCATGCCCATCATGATATACCGGTAGGGGGTATGGGTAAACAGGTTCGTTCTGCGAGGAGGAACACATCATGATGCGCACACCGGCGAAGGCGATCGCGGCGGCCGCGGTCTCCGCGCTGCTGCTGGCCGGCTGTACCGATCAGCCGGCGCAGACCAGCGGGGACGGTCACACCGAGCATGACCACGGGACCAGCCACAGTGGCAGCGGCGCCGACCCTGGGCCGGCTGCCGAGGGCTCGTCGGCGCACAACGGCGAGGACGTCATGTTCGCCCAGCACATGATCCCGCACCACAGCCAGGCGGTGGAGATGACCGACATCCTGCTGGCCAAGGATGACGTCGACGCACGCGTGATCGAACTCGCCAAGGAGATCAAGGCCGCGCAGGCTCCCGAGATCGAGCAGATGCAGGGCTGGCTGGCCAGTTGGGGTAATCCGCCGATGCCGGCGATGGATCACGGCGCGATGGAAGGGATGGTGGCGCCCGCCGATATCGAGAAGTTGAAGGCAGCGCCCGGCCCCGAAGCCACCAGACTGTTCCTGGACCAGATGATCGGTCACCACGAGGGCGCGATCACCATGGCGCAGGGCGTGATCGACGGCGGTCGGTTCGAGCCGGCCAAGACCATGGCGCGCGCCATCATCGACAGCCAGCAGCACGAGATCGACGAGATGAAGTCGATTCTCGACTCGCTCTAGGCGCTACTGCACGGGGTAGGTGATGCCCTCCGAGGGCTGCACGATCACGAACCCCTGACCGTGGAAGGCGACCTGCACCGCCTCGCCGGACCCGCGACCGATCAGCGCGCCCGCCTTGAAGCTGGTCTTGAGCTGGGTCTGCAGGTTCGCCGACCACGCCACCACCGCATTGGTGTCGGCGAACGTCGGCGCCTCCGCGGCATTGAGCACCACCGGCGGTCCGTCGGTGGTCAGGGCGACCCAGCCGCTGCCGCGCAGCGTGGTGTTGAACAGTCCGCCGGTGGCGATGCTGCCGCCCTTGACCCGCTCGATGTTCCAGTCCAGGCTCGCCGAGAAGGCCAGCACGTTCTTGCCGCTGATGGACAGACCCGAGTTGGTCAGCTGCAGCAGGTGCACGTAATTGGCCTGTTCGGCGAGGAAGACATCGCCCTGGCCCTGGCAGCGCATCAGCGGCAGGCCCTCGCCGGTCAGCGCCTTTTTCAGGAATTTGCCTGCGCCGCCGCCCTCGAAGGCGAAATCCACATTGCCTTGATAGGCGACCATCGAGCCCTGGCGCGCCATGAACGGCTCGCCGAGTCGGACCCGGAGCAGCCGCTCGTTCTGCAGGGCGATCGCCGTGGATTCCTTCTCACTGAACCGCCCGTCGATCAGGTCGCCGCTGATCCCGGCGAAGCCGTCGCCCTGGTGCTGGGGCTGCGGGGCCTGAGGTTCATGGTGCTGGGCGGCCTGCGGGGCGCCCTGGTGTTCGTGCTGCTGGGCGGCCTGCGCGGGCGGCGCGCCCAGCGGCGCGGTGTGCACCTGCCCCTGGTGGGACACCTGGTCCGTCCAGTTCTGGCCGTCATACCAGCGGTACTCGAAGCGGCCCTCGGGGTCGCGCAACCATTGACCACTCACCGTGCACTCCTCAATTTGTCACCGATTCGACGCGTACAGGATCACTTTAGGCTGGCATTGTGGGAGATATGGCAGGTGACGAGATCGACCGGGTGCGGGCCAAGAGCGCGCTGGCAGTGGTCAAAGAGCATCCGGGGATGGTGCTGTTCCTGGCCTCGCCGGCGATCATCGCGGTGGCCGCGGTCTGGTGGCTGGCCGGTGCCGGCTGGGCGGGGCTGTTGTTGGTGGCGCTGGTGCTGGGCGGCGGCGCGGCCCTGCTCAAAAAGCGGTAGTCGGCGCTCGACAGGGCGTTCGCCGTGTGAGAACACTGCGCCCCTCGTAGGTGTAACGGTGTAATCGTGTAATCATGAGACATCATCAGCATGGGCGGCGCGGCTCCACCGACGCCGTCACCGATGCCGCTGACTGGTTCGCCGGGCGCCTGCCCGACGGCTGGTTCGCCGGTGATCCGACCGTCGTGGTCGATCGCGAAGAAATCACGGTGATCGGGCAGCTACCCGAAGCCGACAGCGACGAAAGCACGGCCCGCGCATCCGGACGGGTCGCCAAGTTCCGGGAGGACACCCGCGGCGAGCGCATGCGCATCGCCGACGAGGCGCAGGACAGGTTCGGCCGCAAGGTCTCGTGGGGCGTACAGGTCGGGGAGGAACGCACGTTGTTCACCCATATCGCCGTCCCGGTGATGACCAGGCTCAAACAACCGGAGCGGCAGGTGCTCGACACCCTGGTCGATGCCGGGGTGGCCCGGTCCCGCTCGGATGCCCTGGCGTGGTCGGTGAAATTGGTCGGCGAGCACACCGAGGAGTGGCTCGCAAAACTGCGCGAGGCCATGACCGCGGTCGACGACGTCCGCGCCGAGGGGCCGAACCTGCAGTGATTTCGGCGTGATCGGCTGCGCTCACCGCAGCCGATCACGCCGAACTCGCTCGAGGTTGACGCGGGCACCGCCCAGCGCCGAGGTCTGCGACAACGGATCCAGCGCCGCGCCGTCGACCAGCAGATTGCGATTGACGCCGTAGGTCTGCGGTGGTGCGCCCGAGCGCGGGTCGAAAACGCGGGAACCCCAACCGTGTTCCATCATCACCAGGCCGCGGCGGGGCCGGTCGGACAGTGCCGCGATGATGTCCACCGAGCCGACCGCCGATGTCACCCGCACGGTGTCGCCATCGCCGATGTCGAGTGCGGCCGCGTCGTCGGGATGGACGAACACGACATTGCGTTTTCCCGACGGGTGCAGGCCGGGAAGTTCGTTGAGCCACGAGTTCATCCCATGACGGTTACGCCGATTGCCCAGCAGGAAGGGGAATTCCGGGCAGGTCTGCGGGGCGGCGTCCGCCAGCAGGTCACGGGTGCGCGCGACGAACTCCGCCGGCGCGACGTGAACCTTGTTGTCCGGGGTGCGCAGCGCGGCCCGGAAATGCCCGAACTCGCGAGGCCCCAGCACCAGGCCGTGCGGGTTGTCGCGCAGGTCGCGCCATTTCAGCTTGCGGCCGTTGACCTTTCGCGATGTCGCGATCATCAACCGGTTGATCCACTGCGGACCGAACGCCAGGCCGGGACGGCCGGTGACGGCCGCGGCGCGCCGGCTGGACCGGATGAAAGCGTTGAGGCCGCGGGCACCGAACAGCGGCCGCTTCATGGCCAACGCCAGGTCGACGAAGATCCGCCACTCCTCGCGCGCCTGCGGCGGCGGGACGACGGCCCGCGCGCCGAACTGGACGAACGGCTCGTCATGCATGCTGCTGGTGAACGCCAGTAGGTCCTCGCGCTCCAGCCAGTGCACCGCGGGCAGCAGCCAATGCGCATGCCGATGGCTCTCGCGTTGCACGAAATCGATGGCCACCAAAAGATCCAGCCGTTGCAGGGCGTCGTCGAGTCGGGCACCGTCGGGGCCGGATATCACCGGGTTCCCGGAGTTGATCACCAGCGCGCGGAGCTGGCCGGGCCCGGCCGTCAGGATTTCATCGGGCAGTTCGGCCAGCGCGTGCGCGCCGGCGACCATCTCACGCCCGGCGACCCGGCTGCGGTGCGGTGCGGTCTCGGCCAGACCGGCCAGTCGCAGCGTGTCGACATAACCGGGTTCGAACCGGCGGCCCCCGGGCCGATCCATCCGTCCGGTGATGACGTTGAGCACATGACCCAACCACTCGGCGACGGTCCCGGTCTCCTGTAGGGAGACCCCCGTCCGGGTGATCGCCATCGCGCCGGGTGCGGTGGCGAAATCCCTTGCCAACTGCTCGATCTCATCGCGAGGGATATCGCAGCGGCCGGCCAGATCGGCGACATCGCACGCGGCCACCAGCGCACGGATCTCCGGCAGGCCGGTGGCCAGGTCGGCGCAGTCACCGGCATGTTCCAGGCGAGCGTCCAGGATGACCTTGACCATCGCCAGTAGCAGTGCCCAGTCCTGGCCCGGATGCACGGCCAGATGGGCATCGGCCTTGTCGGCGGACTCGGTACGCACCGGGTCGACCACCACGATCCGCGCGCCGCGCCGCTGACGGTCCAGTGCGCGGCGCCACCCGCCGGGCGCGGATTCCAGCCAATTCCAGGCGCTGACAGCCGGGTTCGCGCCGACCAGCAGGAAGAAGTCGCAGTTGTCGATATCGGAGACCGGCACCATCAGTGGCGATCCGTACATCGCCTGCGCGACCACGTGCACGGCGTTCTGGTCCACCGACCCGACGGCATAGCGGTTGCGGGTGCCGACCGCGTCCAGCCAGCCGTTCATGAACACCAGGTTCGACGACGAGTAGCCGGCCGGGTTGCCGTAGTAGGCGCCCACCGCGTCCGGTCCGTCGGCGTCGATCACACGGTTCATCCGGTCGGCGATATCGCGCAATGCCTCGTCCCACGAGGCCTCGACGTAGCGGTCGCCGACCCGCCGCATCGGTGCCACGATGCGGCGCGGATGCTCGACCACCTCTGCCGCGGTGCGACCCTTCGCGCAGAAATCGTGCCAGCTGTGTGGGTTCAGTTTGTCCGCCGCGATCTTGCGGACCCGGTTGTCCTCGACGGTGACCTCCACACCGCACGACGCCAGGCAGTACCGGCAAAAGGTGTGCACGGTCGTCGTGGATTCGGGACCGGCCATATCTCCATACTGCCCAACGGGTTCCGGCGCTGTCCGGGGATTGGAATTGAGCAGGGTGCTCAAAGCTCCGCTATTCCCCGTCGCTCCGCTGCGCCGCGCTGGCCCCGACCGTCATGGCCCAGTACTCGCCGTGGCGTTCCAGTAGTTCCGCGTGGGTGCCCCGCTCCACGATCCGCCCGGCCTCCATCACCAGGATCTGATCGGCGTCGCGGATGGTGGACAACCGGTGCGCGATGATGAAACTGGTTCTGTCCCGCCGCAATTCGGCCATCGCCTGCTGGATCAACAGTTCGGTGCGGGTGTCCACCGAGCTCGTCGCCTCGTCCAGGATCAGCAGCGCCGGGCGGGCCAGCACCGCGCGCGCGATCGTGATCAGCTGTTTCTCGCCCGCGCTGATGGCGCCACCGTCATCACCGACCCGGGTGTCGTACCCGTCGGGCAAGGTCTGCACAAACCGCTCGACGTGCGCGGTGCGGGCGGCCTCGTGCACCTCGTCGGGTGTGGCGTCGGGGCGACCGTAGGCGATGTTGTCGTAGATGGTGCCGCCGAACAACCAGGTGTCCTGCAGCACCATGCCGATCCGGGCGCGCAGCACCTGGCGGGGCAGCGACGCGATATCCACCCCGTCGATCGTGATCCGGCCCGCGTCGATGTCGTAGAAGCGCATCAGCAGGTTCACCAGCGTGGTCTTGCCCGCACCGGTCGGGCCGACGATCGCCACCGTCGACCCGGGCTCGGCGATCAGCGACAGATCCTCGATCACCGGGGTGTCGGGCAGGTAGCCGAACGAGACGTGCTCGAACTCCACGCGGCCCGCCCCGGCGGCGACTGCGGCGGCGACGGGCTCGGCCGATTCCTCGGTCGCGTCGAGCAGATCGAAAATGCGCTCCGCGCTGGCGATCCCGGACTGCAGCGAGTTGTACATCGACGCCACCTGAGTCAGCGGCTGGTTGAACTGGCGGACATACTGGATGAACGCCTGGATGCTGCCCAGCGTGATCTGGCCGGTGGCGACCTGGATGCCGCCGACGACCGCGACCGCCACGTAGCTGAGGTTGCCGATGAACGTGGTGGCCGGCGAGACCAGCCCGGACAGGAACTGCGCGCCCAGGCTGGCCCGGTACACCTCGCCGTTGAGTTCGGTGAACCGTTCGGCCGCCGCGGATCGGTGACCGTAGGTCTTCACCACGGTGAATCCGCTGTAGGTCTCCTCGATGTGGGCGTTGAGCCGGCCGGTGTTGGTCCACTGCGCCACGAACAGCTTCTGTGAGCGACGGGCGATGGTGCGGGTCGCCAGCAGCGACAGCGGCACCGTCAGCACCGTGATCAAGGCCAGCAGCGGCGATATCGTCAGCATCATCGCCAGCACCGCGACCACGGTGATCAGCGAGGTCAGCAGCTGGCTGATCGTCATGGCCAGCGAGGACTGCACATTGTCGACATCGTTGGTGACGCGGCTGAGCAGTTCGCCGCGCTGCCGGCCGTCGACGTAGGACAGCGGTAACCGGTGCACCTTGTGCTCGATCTCGGTGCGCAACGCGGCCATGGTCCGCTGCACCACCACGTTGAGGATGCGGGCCTGCCACCAGACCAGCAGCGCGGCAACCAGATACAGGCTCAGCGCCAGAAACAGCGTGTGCGCGACGGCGGTGAAGTCGACGCCCCGACCGGGCACCACGTTCATGCCGGAGAGCAGATCGGCGAACGTGCCGTCACCGCGGGCCCTGGCCTCCTCGATGGCCTGATCCTTGCTCAGTCCGGCGGGTAACTCGCGCCCGATCACGCCGTTGAACAACAAGTCGGTGGCGTGGCCGAGGATGCGCGGGCCGATGACGCCGATCGCGATACCGCCCACGGCGAGCGCGATCACCAGTGCGGTCAGACGGCGTTGCGGGGCCAGTCGTTTCAGCAGCCGGACCGCCGAACCCGTGAAATCGCGGGACCGTGCCGCGGGTGGTTCCGCCACGCCGCGGATCGGGCGGGTCACGCCCGCACCGTCTGTGAGTCCACGAATTCCGCGTAGGTGGGGCAGTCGGTGAGCAGCGATGCATGGGTACCCGCGCCGACCACCCGGCCGTCGTCGATGACGATCACCTGATCGGCCTGTGCCACCGTCGAGATCCGCTGCGAGACGATGATCACCGTCGCCGCCGCGGACACCTCGCGAAGCGCGGCGCGCACCTTGGCGTCGGTGTGCACGTCCAGCGCCGAGAACGCGTCGTCGAACAGGTACACCGCCGGTCGCCGGATCACCGCACGGGCGATGGCGAGTCGCTGGCGCTGACCTCCGGAGAAGTTGATCCCGCCCTGCGCCACGCGCATCTGCAGACCGTCCGGGTGTGCGCGCACGAAATCATCGGCGGCCGCTGCCCGCAGCGCGTCCCACATTTCCTCCTCGGTGGCCGCGGCCTTGCCGTAGTGCAGGTTGTCGGCGACGGTGCCGGAGAACAGGTATCCGCGCTGGGGCACCAACCCGATTGTCGCCCAGAGATCTTCGGGATCGAAGGCGCGCACGTCGACGTCGTCGAGACGGATGCTTCCCGCCGTGACGTCATAGAGCCTGCTGATCAGGGAGATCAGGGTGGACTTGCCCGAACCGGTGCTCCCGACGATCGCCGTCACGGTGCCGGGGGCGGCGGTGAACGAAACGTCCTGCACCACGGCGCGATCGGCGCCCGGATAGCTGAAGGTGGCGCCGGCCAGGCGCAGCCGCCCGGTCACGGGGGCGGGCGCGGGGTCGTCCGGGGCGGTGATCTCCGGTGCGGTGGACAGCACCTCGGTGATCCGTTCGGCGCACGCCGACGCGCGCGGCAGCAGCACGACCAGGAAGGTGGCCAGCAGCACCGCGTACAGGATCTGCATGAAGTACGCCAGGAACGCGATCAGTGAACCCACCTGCATCTGGCCGGCGTCGATGCGCTGCCCGCCGAACCAGATGAGGGCGACGCTGGAGATGTTGATGACCAGCGTCGTCACCGGCAGCATCAGCGCCTGCCAGCGTCCGGCACTCAGCGCGGTGTCGGCGAGCGCACGATTGGCCTCGTCGAACCGGCTCCGTTCCAGGGGTTCGCGCGCGAACGCCCGGATCACCCGGATGCCGGAAAGCTGTTCGCGCATCACCCGGTTGATGTTGTCGATGACGCGTTGCATGGTGCGGAAGATCGGCATCAGCCGCGACACCAGCCACCCGTTGGCCAGCGCCAGGATCGGCACGCTGATCAGCAGCAGCCAGGACAGCCCGGCGTCCTGGTGGATGGCCATCGCGATACCGCCCACCCCCATGATCGGCGCGGTGATGAGCATGGTGCTCGTCATCTGAACCAGCAACTGGATCTGCTGAACGTCGTTCGTGGTCCGGGTCAGCAATGTCGGCGTCCCGAACCGGGCGGTCTCCACGGCCGAGAAGCCGAGCACATGGGAGAACATCGCCGTCCGCAGATCGCGGCCGAAACCCATACTGGCCCGCGACCCGAAGAACACCGCCCCGACCGCGCACACCACCTGCAGTGCCGTCACGCCCAGCATCACCAGGCCGAGGTGGACGATCCGCGTCGTGTCGCCCACCGCGACACCCTCGTCGATGATCGCGGCGTTGACCGTCGGCAGGTACAGCGAGGCCAGGGTGCTGATCACCTGCAGGCCCGCGACCACGGAGAGCAACCCGCGATACGGCTGCACGTAGCGGCGCAGCAGGGCGAGCAACATCTGGCTACTGTTGCACATCCACCTGCCGAACCCGGTGCGGGACCGGGACACGAAAAGGCAGGTCAGTCGCTATGTCAACGGTTCCGTGCCGGGCGGCCGCTACAGTGCATGTCGTGACCCCCAGAAGCGGCCATTCTATTCCCCGAGGCCGGCTCACCCGCACGGCGAAGATGCTGGTAGCCGCCGCTGCGGTGCTCCCCGTGGTGGCCGCGTGTTCCGGCTCCGAGGACCCGAGCACGCCGTCGGTGCCGCCGAGCACCGAGTCGTCGGCGGCCGCCCAGCACGGGCCGGACTTCCCCGAATGCGGCGGCATCACCGACCAGACCGTCTCGCAGCTGACCGAGGTCGTCGGACTGGTGAACACGGCGCGGACCTCGGTGGGCTGCCAGTGGCTGGCCGGGGGCGGCATCGTCGGCCCGCACTTCTCCTTCACCCACTTCCGGGGCAGCCCGATCGGGCGCGAACGCAAGACCGAGGAATTGTCCCGCGCCAGCGTGGAGGACATCAACATCGAGGGTCACGACGGTTTCATCGCCATCGGTGAAGACCTGGTGCTCGGGCCCAGCCTGTGTGAGATCGGTATCCAGTTCGACGACGACTTCATCGAATGGTCGGTCAGCTTCGCCCAGAAGCCCTATCCGGACGCCTGCGAAGTCGCCAAGGAACTCACCCGCCAGTCGATTGTGAACGCCAAATGATGAGCCGCACCGTGAAACGTCCGCTGACCGTGGTGATCGCGCTGCTGGCCGCGCTGACCATGGTGATCGGTGTGCAGGGCTGCTCCCGCGCGGTCGACGGGGCGGCGATCAAGGCCGGTTCGGGAGCCGGGCCGCGCAACAACGACTCCGAGAAGACCTACCCCAACCTGCTCAAGGAATGCGACGTCCTGACCGAGGACATCCTGGCCGAGACCGTGGGCGCCGACCCGCTGGACATCCAGAGCACGTTCGTCGGTGCGGTGTGCCGCTGGCAGGCCGCCAACCCGGCCGGGCTGATCGACATCACCAGGTTCTGGTTCGAACTCGGTGACCTGGAGAACGAGCGCCAGGCCGCGCAGGCGATGAACTTCCCGATCGAGGATCGCCGGGTCGCCGGTGTGCAGTCGATCGTGATGAGGAACCCGGCCGCCAACGGTGCCTGCGGGGTGGCCAGCGATGCCAGCGGTGTCGTCGGCTGGTGGGTCAATCCGCAGGCCCCCGGCATCGACGCCTGCGCGATGGCCATCAAGCTCATGGAGCTGACGCTCGCCACCAACTCCTAGTCAGCGAGGGACGTGGAACCCGGCCAGTAACGCGCCGCCGAGCTCGAGCTCACGCCACGGCGTCGGGACCCGCAGCAGCGCCAGCGCCGACGTCGGGTACTTCGACTCGATCTCGGCGACCACGGCGGCATCGCTGCGGTCATCGGCCAGGGCGAGCGCCAGCCCAGACATCACCGGCTCGTGTCCGATCACCAGCAGCGTCTGCACGTCATCGGTGACGCCGTTGATCTCGGCGAGGACGATGCCCGGGGTCGCGTCGTAGATCCGGTCGACGAAGCTGACCGGCGCCTCGATCCCGGTCCGCTCCAGGGTCTGTCGGGTGCGGGTCGCCGTCGAGCACAACACCGCGTCGATCGGCGGCGCCTCGGCGCGCAGCCACTCACCGGCGAGCCCGGCCTCCCGGATCCCGCGCGGGGCCAGCGGGCGGCCGTGGTCGGCTACGCCGCTCGGGTAGTCGGACTTGGCGTGACGCAGCAGCAGAAGCGTTCTCATGTCGATGAGGCTAGGCCATGCCGACGCGCGTCCCGGGACTTGTCGGATACCGGACCTAGACTCGCCACGAACAACCCGACGACTTCTTCACGAACGACGATCACCGACCCGGAAAGGAGTACTGAGATGCGCTTTCTCCATACCGCCGACTGGCAGCTCGGGATGACCCGGCACTTCCTCAGCGCCGGTGGCGGCGAGGCACAGTCGCGCTACGCGGCCGCCCGCCGCGACGCCGTCTCAGGCCTGGGTGCGCTGGCCGCCGAGGTGGACGCCGAGTTCGTCGTCGTCGCCGGTGACGTGTTCGAGGACAACCAGCTTGCCCCGCGCGAGGTGAGCCTGGCCCTGGAGGCCATGCGGGCCATCGGTGTTCCGGTGTATCTGCTGCCGGGCAACCATGATCAACTCGACGCCGGGTCGGTGTACACCAGCACGCTGTTTCTCGACGAGTGCCCGGGCAATGTCACCGTGCTGGACCGTGACGGCGCGTTCGAGGTGCGGCCCGGGCTGGAAATCATCGCCGCGCCTTGGCGTTCCAAGTCGCCGACCACCGACCTGGCGGCCGCGGTGACCGCCGACCTGCCGGTCGACGGCACCGTACGCATCCTGGTCGCGCACGGTGGGGTGGACGTCCTGGACCCGGATCCGGCCAAACCGTCGCTGATCCGGCTGGCCGGGCTGGAGGCCACCATCGAGCGCGGCGCCGTGCACTATGTGGCGCTGGGGGACAAGCACTCCCGCACCCAGGTCGGCGCCACCGGCCGGGTCTGGTACTCCGGTTCCCCGGAGGTCACCAACTATGACGACATCGAGACCGATCCGGGGCACGTGCTGGTCGTCGACATCGACGAGGCCGATCCGGTGCACCCCGTGCAGGTATCCGCACGCCGCGTCGGGCGCTGGCGTTTCCTCACCTTGCGTCACGACGTGAACGACGATCGCGATATCGCCGGGCTCGACGTCAATCTGGATCAACTGCCCGACAAGGACCGCACCGTGGTGCAACTGGTGCTCACCGGATCGCTGACCGTCACCGACAAGGCCAAGCTGGACGCCTGCCTGGATCGCTACGCGCGGGTGTTCGCCGCACTGCGGTTGTGGGAGCGGCACTCCGACATCGTGGTGCTGCCCGCCGACGGCGAGTTCGACGATCTGTCGATCGGTGGATTCGCCGCCGGCGCGGTGCAGGAACTGGTCGCCGCCGCGCGTGCCGACGGCACCGACGCCGAGGACGCCCGGTCGGCGCTCGCGCTGCTGCTGCGGCTGTCCGGCGGTCACCTGGAGGGCAACGTCGCATGAAACTGCACCGGCTGGTACTCACCAACTATCGCGGGGTCGCCCATCGCGAGATCGAATTTCCCGACCGCGGGGTCGTGGTGATCAGCGGCGCCAACGAGATCGGCAAGTCGTCGATGATCGAGGCGCTGGACCTGCTGCTGACCATCAAGGATCGCTCCACCAAAAAAGAGGTCAAGGCCGTCAAGCCCACCCACGCCGATGTGGGTGCCGAGGTCATCGCCGAAATCTCCACGGGTCCCTACCGCTTCGTGTACCGCAAGCGCTTTCACAAGCGCGCCGAGACGGAGCTGACCATCCTGGCGCCCACGCGTGCGCAACTGACCGGCGACGAAGCGCATGACCGGGTGCTGGCGATCCTGTCCGAGACGATGGACACCGCGCTGTGGGAGGCGCAGCGGGTGCTGCAGGCCTCGGCCACCGCGCCGGTGGACCTGTCCGGTTGCGACGCGCTGTCGCGGGCGCTGGACGTCGCCGCGGGATCCTCCGGGGATGGTGCGGCCGACGCCGATCCGCTGCTGGTGGACCGGATCGAGGTCGAGTACCTGACCTACTTCACCCCGACCGGGCGCCCGACCGGGGCCTGGGCCGCGGCCACCCAGCGGCTGCGCGCCGCCGACGAGGAGGTGGCGCGCGCCGCCGCCGCAGTCACCGAGGTCGAACAGGCCGTGCTGCGGCACGGCACCCTGACCACCCAGCTCGCCGCGTCCGCCGCGCAGGTGGAGGCGGCTCAGGCTCGCGCGACCGCGGCGCAGCAGGCCGCCGCGGCGGTGGCGCGGCTGACCCGCGAACGCGACACCGCGCGGGTGCTCGCCGATGCCGCGACCGCGACCCAGGCCGCGGAGCTCGCGGCGGTCAACGAGCGCCGACGGCTGCGCGCGGCGATCGACGACAGGTCGAAGTCCGCAGCGGATCTGATCGCCATTGCCGCCGAATCCGCCCGCGCCCATGCCGCGGCCCAACAGGCCAAGGAGGCCGCGGCGGTCACCGCCGAGCAGGCGTGTGCGGCCGCGGACACCGCCGCCACCGCGGTGGATGATGCGCGCGGCGCCCTGGCCGCGCTCGTCGCCCGCGACGAGGCGGAACGGCTCACCGTCCAGTTGGGCAAGATCGACCGTGCCGCAGGCGAACTCGCCGAGGTGGACCGCGAGCTGGTCGGCAACACCATGACCGATGCGCTGATGGCGGAGATCGACACCGCCGTGCGGTCCGTGCAGCGAGCGGCCGATCAGGCCGAACTCGCCTCGGCCCGTATCGAACTCGTGGCGCTGGGCGATGTGCGGCTGCGGGTCGGCGACGAGTCCGTCGATCTCGCTGCGGGGCAGGACTGGTCGGCCAGTGTCGGCACGCCGACCGATATCGAGCTGCCCGGCCTGGTGCGGGCCCGGGTGGTGCCGGGAGCCGATGCACTCGATACCCACGCCACCCTGGTTGCCGCCGAAGAGGTTCTCGCCGAGGCGCTGCGCCGTGCCGGCGCACAGACCGTCGACGAGGCGCGCGACCGGCACGCCCGCCGCCGGGAGCTGCGATCCGCGCAGAGCCGGTTGCACGCCACCATCGCCGCGCTCACCGGGGACGAGACCCCCGAGCAACTGCGCGCCCGGCACGCAGAGTTGACGGCCGGACAACCGGATATCACCGGCGACACCGAGACCGCACGCGCCGCGCTCACGGCCGCTCTTACCGCGCACCGGGCGGCATCGGAGAACGCCGATGCGCAGCGCGCGCTCGCTGCGGCCGCGGTCACCGCGTGCCACGATGCCGCCGTCACCGCCGGCGTGCTGCGGGAGAAGCTCGGCACCGCGCAGGCCGAGCTCCAGGCGGCCAACGCGCGGCTGGCCGCCGATCGGCACGCCGCGACCGATGATCAGCTCAGCCTGGCGGCCGAGGCGGCCGCCGAGCAGGCCGCCCGGGTGGGTGCCGAGGTCACCCGACTGGACACCGAACTGGCCGCCACCCAGCCCGAGACGGTCGCCGCCGAACTCGACGCCGCGACCCGCTCCCTGCAGGCGCTGTTGCGTGAGCGCGACACCGCCGCCACCGCGATCACCGAACTCAGCGCGACGCTCAAACTGTATGGGACACAGGGACGTAAGGGCACCCTCGATGACGCCCACACCGAACGTGAGCATGCCCACGGCGAGTACCTGCGCATCGAGCGCCGCGCCCGCGCTGCACAGACACTGCGCACGGTGATGCTGCGGCACCGCGAATCGGCGCGTCAGCGCTACGTCGAGCCGTTCCGCGGGGAGATCGAACGGTTGGGCCGCATCGTGTTCGGCGCCGACTTCGAGGTCGACATCGGCACCGACCTGACCATCCGCAGCCGCACTCTGGGTGGCCGGACCGTCGGCTACGAGTCGCTGTCGGGCGGCGCGAAGGAGCAGATCGGCATCGTGGCGCGGCTGGCGTGCGCCTCGCTGGTGGCCAAGGAGGACACCGTGCCCGTCGTCATCGACGATGCGCTGGGCTTCACCGACCCGGACCGGCTCACCCGGATGTCCGCCGTGTTCGATTCGGTCGGCGGGGACGGCCAGGTCATCGTGCTGACCTGCAGCCCGGACCGGTATGCGGGCATCGGGGACGCGCGGCTGATCGAGTTGACCGCCTAAGCCACGGCCTCGACATGACCGGTCCCGGTGCCGTTCCCCGTCGCTGCGCTCGCCCCGGTGCTGTTCCCCGTCGCTTCGCTCGCCCCGGTGCTGTTCCCCGTCGCTGCGCTCGCCCCGGTGCTGTTCCCCGTCGCTGCGCTCGCCCCGGTGCTCAGCGCGCTCAGCCCGAGGTGATCCCGCAGCGTGTCGCCGCTGTACTCGGTGCGGAACAGCCCGCGCCGCTGCAGTTCGGGGACCACATAGTCGACGAAATCGTTGAAGGTGCCCGGGCTTTGGGCCGCCGACACCATGAAACCGTCGGCCTCGCCCGAGGAAAAGGACTCCTCGATCTGATCGGCCACCTGCGACGCGGTCCCGACGTACTGGGGTAGTAGCACACCCTGGGCGTACCACTTGCCGATATCGCGCAGGGTCAGGTTGTCCCGGTTTGCGACGCGGCGCGCGGTGTCGAACAGGCCCTGGGTGCCGGTCACCTGAACGTCCTGCACCGGTGCGTCCAGGTCGTACTTCGAGAAGTCGTGGTTGGTGTGCACGCTCAGCGTGATCAACCCGGAGATGGGATCGGCCAACTCGTTGTGGAAGGCCTGCTTCTCCCTGGCGATCGACTCGGTTTCGCCGATGAACGGGATGAACGCCGGAAAGATCAGCACCCCGTCCGGATTGCGACCGAAATTGCTTGCCCGCGACTTGATGTCGTCGTAGTAGGCGCGGCGGCCCTCCGGTGTGGGGTCGATCTCGAAGATCGCCTCGGCCCAGCGGGCGGCGAAATCCCGTCCGGTGTTCGAGGACCCGGCCTGGATGAGGACCGGACGGCCCTGCGGTGAGCGCGGCACGTTCAGCGGACCGCGGCTGCGGAAGAATGTGCCCTCGTGGTCGACCCGGCGGATCTTGTCCGGATCGGCGAACACCCCGCTGGCCTTGTCGGCCACCAGCGCATCGGAATCCCACGACGACCACAGTTCCAGCGCGGTGCGCACGAACTCGTCGGCCCGTTCGTAGCGGAACTCGTGGTCCAGGTGATCGTCCTGTCCGAAGTTCTGCGCCTCGCTGGCCGTCAGCGAGGTGACGATGTTCCAGGCGACCCGGCCGCGGGTGATGTGGTCCAGGCTGGCAAAGATGCGAGCCAGTTCGTAGGGGTGAAAGTAGCTGGCGGACTTCGTGATCGCCACACCCAACTTCGAGGTGACCGCGCCGATGCTGGCGGCCACTATCGACGGGTCCAGCGTCGCGGTGGCCTGTGTGCCGCGGCGCAGCGGCTCGGTGATGTCGGCACCGTACTGGGCCGGGGCAGCCAGCAGGTCGGCGAAGAACACGAAATCGAACTTGCCGCGTTCCAGGATGCGGCCGATGCGGTGGTAATACTCCGGCCTGGTGAAGTCGGTATCGCTGCCGGGGTGCCGCCAGGCCGCGTGGCTGTGGGTGACCTGGGAGGCGATCTGGAAGCCGCCGAGGTGCAGTTGCTTGGTCATGAATGGGTACCTTTCTCGGCGATTCGTGGAGCCGCAGTCGTACTCATTCCGACTGTGGCTCCACAAATCGGGACTCAGAAGTAGGCGTTGGCCGGGACGGGGCTGCCGTGCAGGAGGTTCTGCCCGATGACCCGTGCCTTGAGACCCACCGGGTTGTGCAGTGTGATGGTGCGGATGTTGCGCCAGTGCCGGTCCAGGTTGCGCTGCCGGCTGGCCGCGCTCGCTCCGCCCAGCTCCAACAGGCGGGTGGCCGCGATCGGCGCGATATCGTCCAGGTGCACCTTGACCTTGGCCACCTTCAGCTGCGCCTCGGCGGCCAGATCCGCGTCCGGCACACCGTCGGTTCCCGAATCGGTGGCGGCGCCGATGGCCTCGGCGGCGTCCAGTACCGCCGCACGCGCGATGTAGGCCACCGACGCCAGCTCGCCGAGCTGACGCTGCAGCAGCGGATCGTCGGTGGGACGCTCGGCCAGCGCGTGGCTGAAGCTGCGTGCCCGCGAGCGCAGCAGGTCGACGCCGTCATCGACGACATCGGCCAGGATGCCGGCGACCACGGCGTGGATGTAGAGCTGCAGCGACGCGTACTGGACCGTCGGGACCGGCTCGGCGTCATACGGGTTGTCGCTGAGCACCTCGTCCTCGGAGACCGTGACTCCGGTGAAGGTGGTGGTCCCGGTGCCGGTACGGCGTTGTCCGAAGCCGTCCCAGTCGTCGACGATTTTCACGCCGGGCCGGTCGGTGGGCACCACCACGATGGCCACGGAGTCGTGGTCGGTGGTTGCGGTGGCGGTCAGGTAGTCGGCGAACAGCGTGCCGGTGCTGTAGAACTTCTCGCCGTCCAGCCGGAACCCACCGTTCGGGCCGGGCAGCAGCCGGGTGTTGAAGACCAGGCTGCCGACGGCCTGTGAGCCCTTCTCGCTGAAGGCGTTGCCGAAGGTCTTGCCCTGCGACACCAGGTCGAGCCATGTGCGCGACTGCGAGCGAAGTCGCTCCTCGACGAACCAGAAGTGGGCACGGAAGATGTGCGCGACGATCGGGTCGGCCTGGGCGACATCGATCACCGCCGAAAACAGCTGCGGCACGGAAAGTCCCGCACCACCGAGCTCGACAGGCAGTCTCAGCGTGCCGAAGCCCGCCCGCTTGAGTGCCGCCACCTGATCAAAAGGGTTCTCGTCGTTGAGGTCTCGGTCTCTGGATCCGGAGCCGATGCTGCTCAGTAGATCCTTCCACTCGGAAGTCCCTGGCAGGATGCGCTGGTTGTGTGCAACGGATGTCATGCCGACCATTTCTAGTGGTGGCACCCGCCGGGCCGCACTGCTTGCGATCACCGCGATCCTGAGAGGTCACGCTGTGTATGTTCCGGGCGAACGGGGCACAATGGCGGTGATGACCATGTCCGCCAGGCGCCGCAGGGCCCATGACAAGCTGGCCGCCCTGCCCGGCGTGCGCCCGGTACGCCGGCCGGTGACCCGCGCCGGTGACGTGGCGTTTGACCTGTACTACGTGCGTGTCGGCCGCAAGACGGCCCATCCGGTGGTCGTCATCCCCGGCGGCCCGGGGCTGGCCTCGGTGGCGCCGTACCGGGCGTTCCGGCGGCACGCGGCCGCAGCGGGCTTCGACGTGATCATGATCGAGCACCGCGGTGTGGGTCTGTCCCGCCACGACGACGACGGTGCGGACCTCCCCCCGGAGGCGATCACCGTCAAGCAGGTGGTCGACGATGTGGCGGCGGTGCTCGACGATGCGGGTGTCGAGACCGCGCACATCTACGGCAGTTCGTATGGCTCGTATATCGCCGCGGGTGTCGGCGTGCGGCATCCGCGTCGCGTCGCCGGGATGGTGCTGGATTCCCCGGTGCTCTCGGCAGGAGATATCGACGAGATGCGGACCGCGATCCGCGGCCTGCTCTGGGAGGGCACCGACACTCCCAACGATGACGCGAACCCCGATCTCGCGCTCAAGGTCCGCACGCTGGCCGACGAGGGGATGAAACTCGACGGATCCGCTCAGGTCGCCAGCATGGTCTACGAATACGGGGGCGTGCGCCTGCTCGACCGCCAGCTCGACCTGCTGTTACACGGCCGGACGCTGCTGTGGGCGGGGCTGAGCAGGGCGTTGCGGATCATCCAGCGCAAGACGCCGTACCACCATGAGGACGATCTGGTGGGGCGAATCGCTTTCCGCGAACTGAACTTTGCCGGCGAACCCGACGGGCTGCCGCTGGACCCGTCGGTCGTGATGCGGGAAATTCACGATCCGGCTCAGGAATTCGAACGTGAGCCGTTCGACCTGGTGACCGCGATGCCTGAATTCGACTGGCCCACCGCGGTGTTGTCGGGCGGACGGGATCTCACCACGCCGCCGGCGGTGGCCCGCCAGGTGGCCGATCTCATCCCGGACGCCACCCTGGTGACACTGCCCACCGCCGGTCACAGCGTGCTGGACACCCGGGAGCGGGCGGCGCTGGAGGTCATCGGTGCGCTGCGCATCGGGGCGATCAACACGCTGGCCGACCGCGGAGTGGAATTGGACAACCTGCCCGTCAACCCGCTTGTGCGCGCCGCGATCACGGTGATCTCGGCCGCCGCCGCACTGGAATCGACACTGCCGGCGGCGGTGCCGCGGATCGTCTCGCGGATCAGGATTTCATGAATCCGATGGCCGAGTAGTTGATGTCCCCGATGCCGGTGGGTCCGTAGTTCGCCAGAGTGCTGCGGATCGCGACGTTACCGGGAGCCTGGAACAGCGGCAGGCTGTGGCCCTCCGCCCAGATCAGCTTGTCGAGTTCGTTGGCCAGGCCGCGCGCCTTGTCTTGGTCCAGCTCGGAGAGCGTCTCTTCGATCTTGGCATCGATCTCGGCACTGCCGATCTTGCCGTAGTTGCTCTCGCCCTGCGCCGCGTAGATCTGGGTGAGGCTGGCCAGCGGGAACGCGTCACCGCCCCAGGCGAACTGGGCGACGTCGAAGTTCCCGATGGTGACGTAGTCGGGGAACAGTGCGCCGCCGGCGGCGGGGACCAACTCCAGGTTGATGCCGATCTGGGCCAGCTGGTTCTGCGCGATCTGGGCGACCGCGCGCGTGCTCGCACCGTCGTAGAACACATTGCGGATCTTGAGCTGCCTGCCGTCCTTCTCCCGGAACTGGCCGTTCTGCGTCCAGCCGAGCGCATCGAGTTCGCGCTTGGCCGCCTCGGGGTCGAAGGCGACGCTGTTGTCCTGGTAGCCCTCCTGGCCGGCCAGATAGATGTGGTTGTTCAGCGCCGTCGGGTTGTCGGCGAGCCCGCGCTGGGTGACCGCCGCGATGGCCTGGCGGTCGAGTCCCTTCATGACCGCGGTGCGCAGCCCGGGATCGGACAGGATGGCGCCCTCGTTGCCGTTGATGGTGAAGTGATACCAGTTGGGCGCCGGCGCCCGCCGGATCGTGACGCCCGCGGTGCGCTTGGCGTTCTCCAGATCGTCCAGCGAGGCCAGCCCGACCGAGTCCAGGGCGTTGTTCTGCAACGCCGGGATCACCGCGGCGTCATCGAGCACGGTGTAGGTGATGGAATCCAGCAACGGCGGCGTTCCCCACCATTTCGGGTTGCGGGTCAGGATGATTCGCTGAGCACCCCGGTCGACGGTGCTGATGATGAACGGTCCCGCCGACACCGAAGGACCGTTGAGGAAGCCTTTGTTGAACGCCTCCGGGTCCGAGGTCACCGCCTTGGGGGCGAGCATGGCGTTGCCGGCGAACATGCCGCGCCAGTCCGCGAAGTGCCGCTCGAAGGTGATGACGGCCTGCCGGTCGTCGACCCCCTTGGTCACCGAGGCCACCCGCTCGCTGCCGTTGGGCGAGGCGAACAGGAATCGCTTGTCCTTGCCGCTGGTGGCGTTGATCTGGGCGGCCATGTCCTCCCAGGTGATCGGCGAGCCGTCGGACCAGACCGCCTTGGGGTTGATCGTGTACGTGACGATCTGCGGTTCGGTGCTGGTGAGTTCGACGCTGGTGAAGTAGTCACTGTTGACCGTCATCTCGCCGTCGGGCTTGATGACGAACGCGCGCGGCAGCGTCGCCCGCAGCATCCTGCCGAGCTCGCCGAGATTGCCGTCGACGTGCAGGTAGTTGAAGTTCGGCGGGAAGCCGGTCAGCGCGAGCCGCAGATTTCCGCCCTGCTGCAGTGTGGCGGGATCTTGGGGGTTGATATCGGCGGTCGCGCCGATCTCGGCATTGCCTCCCGCTGATGGCACGGAGGTGTCCGGGCTCGAACAACCGGTCAGGGCCAGCGTCACCGCCGCGCCAACTGCGAGCAGACGTGAAATCGCACTCATGCGCATCGACTCTAACCGTGATCGGGCTGGTGGCGGGGGACCGCCGACAGCAGCCGGCGGGTGTAGTCGTGTTGCGGCGCGTCGAACACCTGATCGCTGTCGCCCTGTTCGACGATGCTGCCCTTGTGCATGACGGCCACCCGGTGTGCCAGGTGCCGCACCACCGACAGGTCGTGGGAGACGAACAGGTAGGCCAGTCCGAAACGCTCCTGCAGGTCCAGCAGCAGGTTGATGATGCCGGCCTGGATCGACACGTCCAGGGCCGACACCGGCTCGTCCAGTGCCAGGATCTTGGGCTGCAGCGCCAATGCCCGTGCGATGCCGATGCGTTGTTTCTGCCCGCCGGAGAACTCCGCGGGGTAGCGGCCGGCGTCCTCGCGGCGCAACCCGACCAGGCCCAGCAGCTCGGCCACCCGCTCCTCGGTCGCTGCACGATCGAAACCCTTGGCGCGCAGCGGTTCTGCGAGCACATCCAACACCGGTAGCCGAGGGTCCAGGGACGCGACAGGATCCTGGAACACCACCTGCAGATCGCCACGCAGCCGTCGCCGGCCGCGGCGGTCCAGTGTCGCCACATCGGTGCCGAGGACCTCGATGCTGCCGGACTGCGGGGCGGTGAGTTCGAGAATCTGATGCAGTGTCGTCGATTTGCCGGACCCGGATTCGCCCACGATGCCCAGGGTGCGGCCCTGATGCAGGTCGAAGCTGACACCGTCGACCGCACGCACCTCGCCCACGCGGCGGCGGAACACCACGCCCTTGGTCAGCACGTAGGTCTTGGCCAGTTCGCGCACCCGCAGCACGACCTCGCCGGTGCCTGCGGCCGGATCCGCCTGCGGCGCGAGTGGCACCCCGTAGATATCGGCCGCGCTGCGCCCGCCGACCTGGTCGCTGTGGATGCAGGCGACCTGGTGAGTGGGGCCGATCGTGACGAGTTCCGGTTCGGCGGTGTGACACTCGTCGGTTGCCAGCGGGCAGCGCGGGGTGAACGGGCAGCCCGGTGGCAGAGCCGCCAGGGACGGCGGCGCCCCCGGGATGGGCACCAGACGTTCGCCGCGGGGTGCGTCCAGGCGCGGCACCGAACCGAGCAACCCTGCGGTGTAGGGCATCCGGCGGTTTCGGTACAGCTCGGCCACCGGTGCGGTCTCGACAGCACGGCCGGCGTACATGACCAGTGCGCGGTCGGCGAACTCGGCGACGACCCCGAGATCGTGGGTGATGATCAGCACGCCGGCACCGGTGACATCGCGTGCCGTGCGCAGCACGTCCAGAATCTGGGCCTGCACGGTCACGTCGAGCGCCGTCGTCGGCTCATCACAGATCAGCAGGTCCGGGTCGTTGGCGATGGCGATCGCGATGACCACGCGTTGCCGCTCGCCGCCGGACAGTTCGTGCGGGAACGCTCGGGCGCGTTGTTCGGGCTGGGCGATGCCGACCAGTTCGAGCAGTTCGATCGCGCGGGTCCGGGCCTGCCGGGCGCCGATATCGCGCCGGTGGATCCGGATGGCCTCGGCGATCTGATCGCCGACGGTATAGACCGGGGTCAGTGCCGACATGGGATCCTGGAAGACGGTGCCGATCCGGGCGCCGCGGATGCGCGACATCTGCGCGTCCGGCAGCCCGATGAGCTCATCGCCGTGCAGCTTCACCGAACCGGATACCTCGGCGAATTCGGGCAGCAACCCGATGACGGCCATCGCACCGGCCGATTTGCCCGCCCCGGATTCCCCCACCAGCGCGACGACCTCGCCGGAGTCCACGTGATAGTTCAGGCCGCGCACGGCGGCGACGGTTTCGGTGTCGGTGGGAAACGCGACCCGCAGGTCGCGCACGTCGAGCAGGGTCACCGGCGCCTCCTGGGCCGTGCCGCCGGGTCCATCGCATCGCGCAGGCCATCACCGATCAGGTTGGCGCACAGCACGATCAGTACCAGCACCCCGGCCGGGAACAGGAACACCCAGGGGAATGTCGTCACCGACCTGGTGCCGTCGGCGATCAGGGTGCCCAGCGAGACGTCCGGCGGTTGCACGCCGAACCCGAGGAAGCTCAGCCCGGTCTCGGCCAGGATCGCGATGCCGACGTTCAGCGCGGTGTCGATGATCAGGATGGATGCCACGTTCGGCAGGATGTGGCGGACGATGATCCGCCGGTTGGACACACCCATGTACCGTGCCGCGGAGACGAATTCACGTTCCCGCAGGCTCATCGTCATGCCACGTACGATGCGGGAACTGATCATCCAGCTGAACACGGAGAGCAGCAGGATCAGCCACAGGACGCTGCCGGATTCGCGGGTACGTGGCGTCACGATCGCGATCAGCAGGAAGCTCGGGACCACCAGCAGCAGATCGACGATCCACATCAGGGCGCGGTCGCGCCAGCCGCCGAAGTACCCGGCCACCGCACCGACGGTCGCGGCGATCAGGGTGGAGATGAACGCCACGGCGACGCCGATCAGCAGCGACTTCTGCATCCCTCGCAGGGTCTGGGCCAGCAGGTCCTGGCCGATCGAATTGGTGCCGAACCAGTGCGTCGTCGACGGCGGCTGCTGCAGCGCGTAGTAGTCCAGATCGGTGTGCGAGTACGGCAGCAGCGGCGGCAACACCCAGCAGCTGACGAACAGCAGGGCCAGCACGGCCAGCGAAATCACCGCGGGCCGGTTGCGCAGGAACCGGCGCAGCACCAGAGTGCGCCGGGACACGAATTGGTACTCGGTGTTCGTCATCCCACACGCACCCTGGGGTCGAGGGCCGCATAGATGACATCCGACAGCAGACCGGCGAGCAGGATCGTCACCCCGGTGAAGACCGTGATGGCGACGACGATATTGGTGTCCTGGGTGGTGATGCCCTGAATCACCCACTCGCCCATGCCGTGCCAGCCGAAGATCTTCTCGACGAACACCGCGCCGGTGAACAGGCCGCCGACGCTGTAGGCGAACAGCGTGGCCATCGGGATCAACGCGGTACGCAGGCCGTGTTTGAACAGCGCCTGCCTGCGGGTGAGCCCCTTGGCGCGCGCCGTGCGGATGAAGTCCTGCCCCAACACATCCAGCATGGCGTTGCGCTGGTAGCGGCTGAACCCGGCGATGGAGGCCAGCGCGAGGGTGAAGGTCGGCAGCACCAGATGCTGTACCCGGTCCACGAACTGGTTCCACCACCCGCCCATCGCGTCGGACGATGTCTCCCCGGTGTATTCGAACAATTGCACCCCGAGTATCGAATTCACCTTCAGCGCGCCGAGGATCAGCAGGTTGGCCACCACGAACGTCGGTGCGCTGAGAATGAGCAGCGAGGCCACCGTGATCGCGCGGTCGGAGAAGCGGTACTGCCGGATGGCGCCCCACGCGCCGACGACGACGCCGATGAGCGTGCCGACGACCGACCCGATCAGCACCAGCCGCAGGCTCACCCCGATGCGTCGCCACAGTTCGTCGGTCACCGGCTGCCCCGTCACGGTGGTGCCGAAGTCGCCGCGGACGGCACCGCTCACCCAGTCGAGGTAGCGCACCGGAATCGGCTTGTCGAGATTGAGCTCGGCGGCCTTGGAGTCGATGACGGCCTGAGGCGGGCGCGGGTTGCGTTCCAGCAGGCTGTCCAGTGGGGAGAACGTCAGCGATGTCAGCGTGAAGGTGAGGATCGAGGCCAGCGCCAGCAGCACGATGTAGTTGAGCAGCCGGCGCGCCAGGAACCGGGTCATGCGGTGGATCCGCTGCTGGGCTGCATGCGGACAGGGTAGGAGATGGACGCGTCGCTGGCGCGTGAGGCGCGGCGAATGTGCGTTTCAGGCCTGGCTGGGCGGGTAACCCATCCGCCATGACATCGAACAAACTGAAGCTGCTCTTTGCCAGCGCGGGCGTCGGTGCAGTACTGGCCATGACCGGCCTCACCGCCGTCCAGACCACCACGTTCAGTGCTGATCCGGCGTTGCCGGAGCCCACGGTGCCCGGTGTTGTCACCGAGGTGACCGAGGCGCCCACCGAGGGGCCCACGCTGGAAGCCGAGACCCCGACCTACACCACAACCACCACGGTGGCCCCGGCCCCCTGATCGTTACCTGACCAGTGACCTCGGCGGTGGGCCGGGTGGCCCGAAGCCGCCCGGCCCGCCGTTCTGGTCAGCGCGGTCGGTGGCGGCGTAGATCGCCCCACCACCGATCACTCCGATGACCACCGCGACCAGCACCGCCAGCGCGCTCTGGCGTGGGTTCCACTGACCTGACATACGGCCACCCTGCAGAACGCAGCTGGGTGCCGGCTGTGCGCCCCTTCGGAAGGTGATGAGCGGACATCTCACAGGTTGCGCATAGGAATGGCACAGGGTCCGCCCACCGGGGTGCCAATAATGGAGGTATGACGTCCCACGAGGCAGCGGCACGTGCGGTGATGCACCGCGCCGACGGCCGGCCGATCCAGGTTCTCGTCGTCGACGACGAGCCTGTGCTGGCCGAGTTGGTCTCGATGGCACTGCGCTACGAGGGATGGGATATCGCGACCGCCGGTGACGGCGCCGGGGCCATCGAACTCGCCCGCGAGAACCCGCCGGACGTGGTGGTCCTCGACGTGATGTTGCCGGACATGAGCGGGCTCGACGTGCTGCGACGGCTGCGGGAGATGCAGCCCGGTCTGCCGTTGCTGCTGCTCACCGCCAAGGATTCGCTCGAAGACCGGATCGCCGGGCTGACCGCCGGAGGCGACGACTACGTCACCAAACCGTTCAGCATCGAGGAGGTCGTGCTGCGGCTGCGGGCACTGCTGCGCCGCACCGGCGTGGCCAACGACGCGAGCGACGCCCAGATCGTCGTGGGAGACCTGGTGCTCGACGAGGACAGCCACGAGGTGACCCGAGCAGGCGAACCCATTTCCCTGACCGCAACGGAATTCGAGCTGCTGCGGTTCATGATGCGCAACGCCAAGCGGGTGCTGAGCAAAGCCCAGATCCTGGACCGGGTGTGGAGCTACGACTTCGGCGGCCGGTCCAATATCGTCGAACTATATGTGTCCTACCTGCGCAAGAAGATCGACAGCGGGCGCGAACCGATGATCCACACCCTGCGCGGCGCCGGATACGTCCTGCGCCCGCCGCGCTGATTCGATGAGGAGCCGGCTTCTCGCACCGCGCACCTGGTCGCTGCGGATGCGGCTACTGGTCACCCAGGTGCTGCTGTTGGCGCTTGTCTGCGTGGCCATCGGGGTCGCCACCGAATTCGCGTTGCAGCGCTTCCTGATGCGCCAGCTGGACACCCAGGTCGTCGAGGCCGCTCGTCGCTCGGTCGGGATCATGGAATTGCCGCCGCCGTTCCACCTGCCGCCCCCGCCGCCGGGCAGCCCGCCGCCGCAGATCCGGTTCCGCTTCGATCCCGAGCAGGGCCCGGGTCCCGGGTTTCTGAACGCCCCGGGGCAGGCGATCAACACGGTCGGCGCGGTGATCGGTCCGCGTGGCCCGATCGGCGGGCCGGAGCGCAGCGTCCGGGCACATGAGATCGACAGCGGCGTGATCACGTCCGAGGGGGCCACCGCCGATATCAGCACGGCGGCATCCGCGCAGCTGACCCAGGTGCCGGCTGATGGCACCCCGGTCACCATGGACCTCGACGGGTTGGGTTCCTACCGGGTGATATCGGAGCAGCCGCGGCGCGGCGCGGCGACCGTCGTCGTCGGGCTGCCCACCACCGTCGTCGACGAAACCCTGTGGTGGGTGTTGCTGATGTTCTGCGTGGTCTCGGCGGCCGCGCTGGCCGCTGCCACCGCCGCCGGAATCTGGATCATCCGACGCCAATTGGAGCCGCTGTCAAAGGTATCCGCGGCGGCACGCAAGGTTGCCGACCTCAGCTCGACAAGGGGGAGGTGCGGTTGCCGACACCGATCGTGCCGGTCGATCCGGACAGCGCGCACACGGAGGTCGGTCAGTTGGGCTCGGCGCTGAACCGGATGCTGGACCGCATCGCCGGCGCGCTGTCCGCGCGCCACGCCAGCGAGACCCGGGTCCGGCAGTTCGTCTCCGATGCCAGCCATGAGCTGCGCACCCCGCTCGCGGCCATTCGCGGCTATACCGAGCTGGCGCAACGCAAACGAGATGAGCTGCCCGAGGATGTCGCGCACGCGATGAGCCGGGTGGAATCCGAGACCCAGCGTCTCACCACCCTGGTGGAGGACATGCTGCTGCTGGCCCGTCTCGATGAGGGGCGTCCGCTGGAACGGGTCACGGTCGATCTGGTCCAGGTGGTGGCCGACGCCGTCAGCGACGCCCATGCCGCCGGACCCGAGCACGAATGGACGCTCGAGCTGCCCGATGACCCCGTGCAGGTCACCGGCGATCAGGCCCGCCTCCACCAGGTGCTGGCCAATCTGCTGACCAATGCCCGGGTGCACACCCCGGCAGGCACCACCGTCACCACGTCGGTGACGATGGGAAGCGATGGCACCGCCGTGCTGTCGGTCACCGATGACGGACCCGGTATCCCAGAAGCGCTGCAACCGGAGGTCTTCGAGCGGTTTGCCCGTGGTGACTCGTCGCGCTCCCGGCGTGGGGGCAGCACCGGGCTCGGCCTGGCGATCGTGGCGGCCGTGGTGAAGGCGCACCGCGGCACGATCGACCTGCACAGCGTTCCCGGGGATACCCGGTTCGTGATCACCCTGCCGGCCGACGGTCACAGCTGACGCACAGCCCGGGCACATACGGGGCGTAGCGGCGCCCACCAGAATCGTCGGATGACCGACGTACCGACGCGCGCTCCCGTCACGACATCGCCGCCGCGGCGTCCGGGCGTCGAACGTCTCGCGTTCGGGATCCTGCTGGTCGCCACCGCGGCGCTGTACCTGTGGAATCTGTCAGTCAGTGGCTGGGCCAACAGCTTCTACTCCGCGGCGGTGCAGGCCGGCAGCCAGAACTGGACGGCGTGGGTCTTCGGATCCAGCGATGCGGCCAACGCGATCACCGTCGACAAAACCCCGGCCGCGCTATGGGTGATGGGTCTGTCGGCGCGGCTGTTCGGATTCAGTTCGTGGAGCGTGCTGGTCCCGCAGGCCTTGATGGGGGTGGCCTCGGTCGCACTGCTGTACGCGGCCGTGCGGCGGGCCGGAGGGCCCGGTGCGGCCCTGCTCGCCGGCGCGGCGTTCGCGTCGACACCGGTGGCGGCGTTGATGTTCCGGTTCAACAATCCCGACGCCCTGCTGGTGCTGTTGCTGGTGGCCGCGGCGTACTGCGTGCAGCGCGCCTGCGCGCCGGACGCCGGACGGTGGTGGCTGGTGGCCGTCGGAGGGCTGGCCGGATTCGCCTTCCTGGCCAAGATGTCGCAGGCCTTCCTGGTGCTGCCCGCGTTCGCCGCCGCCTATCTGATCTGTGCGGCCGCTCCGCTGCGGACCCGGCTGCTGCGACTCGGCGCCGGCATTGCGGCACTGGTGGTTTCGGGCGGCTGGTATCTGCTGCTGGTCGAACTGTGGCCGGCCGAGCACCGCCCGTTCATCGGTGGATCGCAGCACAACAGCATCGTCGAACTGGCACTCGGCTACAACGGTGTGGGCCGGCTGACCGGGGCCGAGACCGGCGGGCTGGGAAACCTGAACTTCGATGTCGGCTGGGGGCGGCTGCTGGGCAACGGGATGGGCGCCGATATCGGCTGGCTGCTGCCCGCCGCACTGATCTGCGCCGGCGCCGGTGTCGTCCTGACCTGGCGGGCGCCGCGCACCGACCCGACCCGGGCGGCGTTGATCATCTGGGCCGGTTGGCTGGTGGTGACGGCCGCGGTGTTCAGTTACGCCAACGGCATCGTGCACTCGTACTACACCGTGGCCCTGGCGCCCGCGATCGCCGCGTGCCTGGGTATCGGATCGGAATTGTTGTGGCGCAACCGGAACAGGCCGCCCGCTGCGACCGCGCTGGCCGCGACGGTGCTGGTGACGATCACCCTGGCGGTGGTACTGCTGGCCCGCAGGCCGGACTGGATGCCGTGGCTGCGACCGTCGATCGCGGTGGTCGGCGTGACCGCGGCGGTCCTGCTCCTGGTGTCCGGTCGGCTGCCGAGACCGCTCGCGAGCCTCGTCACTGTCCTGGCGGCCATGGCGGTCCTGGCCGGGCCGGTGGCCTACGCGGTGGCCACCGCCGCGGCCCCGCATCGGGGGGCTATCCCGATGGTCGGACCGTCGCGCGGAGACTTCGGCCCGGCATTCCTGGATGCGCCGGAGCCGGCACCGGAACTCACCGCGCTGCTTGTCGACGGCGCCGCGGGCTACACCTGGCCGGCTGCGGTGGTCGGCTCGAACAATGCGGCGGGCTATCAACTGGCCGCCGGTGTCCCGGTGATGGCCGTCGGCGGGTTCAACGGCACCGACCCCGCGCCCACGCTGGACGAATTCCGCGGGCTCGTCGCGGACGGGCGCATTCACTACTTCATCGAATCGCGCATCATGGCCGGTTCCCGCACCGACCATGGGGGCAGCGAAGCGGCGGTGGACATTGCGGACTGGGTGGTGCAGAACTTCGTCCCGCGGACCGTCGGCGGCACCGTCGTCTACGACCTCACCGCCGCCGGTTCGGACTCATAGCCGGCACACAGCTTGCGCCAACGGACGGCACACCGTGGACGAAGAGCATGGACACCATGACCGAGATCCTCTCCGCGGCACGCCCCAATGTCGCACTGACCATCCCCGGTGTGCCGGTCGTGGACATCGTGGTGCCGGTCTTCAACGAACAGGCGACTCTGGAGAACTCGGTGCGCAGGCTGTACCGGCACGTGCGCGACAATTTCACTTTCGCGGTCCGCGTCACCATCGCCGACAACGCGAGCACCGATGACACCCCCCGCATCGCCGCCGCACTCGCCGCTGAGCTCGAGGGTGTGCGCATGGTGCGGCTGGAGGAGAAGGGTCGCGGACGCGCACTGCACAAGGTCTGGAGCGAATCGGACGCGCCGGTGCTGGCCTACATGGACGTGGACCTGTCCACCGATCTGGCCGCGCTGGCACCGCTGGTGGCCCCGCTGCTGTCCGGCCATTCCGACCTGGCCATCGGCACCCGACTCAACCGCAGTTCACGCGTCGTCCGCGGCGCCAAGCGGGAGTTCATCTCACGCTGCTACAACCTCATTCTCAAATCGACGTTGTCCGCCGGCTTCTCCGACGCGCAGTGCGGTTTCAAGGCGATCCGGGCCGATGTCGCCCGTGAACTGCTGCCCTATGTCGCCGACACCGGCTGGTTCTTCGACACCGAACTGCTGGTGCTGGCCGAACGCAGCGGCCTGCGGATCCACGAGGTGCCGGTGGATTGGGTCGACGACCCGGACAGCCGGGTCGATATCGTCGCCACCGCGAAGGCCGATCTGCGGGGGATCGGGCGCCTGTTGCGCGGGTTCGCCGACGGCTCGATTCCGGTCAACACCATTGCCGCCCAGTTGGGTTCGCGCCGCGCGGCGGCTCCGGGATCGCTGCTGCGCCAAGTGGTGCGGTTCGGCACCGTGGGCGTGCTCTCCACCGCGGCCTACCTGCTGCTGTTCCTGATGTTGCACGGACTTGTCGGAGCCCAGCTGGCCAATCTGCTGGCGCTGCTGCTGACCGCGATCGGCAACACCGCGGCCAACCGGCGGTTCACCTTCGGCGTGCGCGGTGCCGGTGCGATCGCGCGGCACCACGTCGAAGGCCTCATCGTGTTCGCCATCGCGCTGGCCATCACCAGTGGCTCGCTGGCGGGTCTGCATGCCGTGACCGATCGGCCCGACCAGTTGCTGGAGACATCCGTGCTGGTGATCGCCAATCTGGTGGCCACCGTGGCGCGCTTCGTGCTGCTGCGCGGCTGGGTCTTTCACCCCCGCCGCCGCTGACACCCCTGACGCTGATAAGGATTGACATGACAATGACTGCAGACGCTCAGACGACGGCGGACCGGGCACCCGTGCCCGAGGTCCGTCCGGGCTGGGAACGTCCAGGTCTGCTGGCGTTGCTCGCCGGCACCGCGATGCTCTACCTGTGGGGGCTGGGCGCCAACGGCTGGGCCAACAGCTACTACGCCGCCGCTGCGCAGGCAGGTACCCAGGACTGGAAGGCCTGGCTGTTCGGATCGTTCGACGCGGGCAACGCCATCACGGTGGACAAACCGCCGGCCGCACTGTGGGCAATGGCCTTGTCCGGCAGGCTGTTCGGTTTCAGCGAGTTCACCATGCTGTTGCCGCAGGCGTTGATGGGCGTGGCCTCGGTGGCAGTGTTGTACGCCGTGGTTCGGCGCAGCAGTGGACCCGCAGCCGGGCTGATCGCCGGTGCCGCGCTGGCGCTGACGCCGGTCGCGGCGCTGATGTTCCGGTACAACAATCCCGATGCGCTGCTGGTGCTGTTGCTGGTGGTGGCGGCGTACTGCATGGTGCGGGCCACCCAGCAGGGCAGTATGCGGTGGGTGGCGCTGTCGGGGTGCGCGGTCGGTTTCGCGTTCCTGACCAAGATGCTGCAGGCGTTCCTGGTGGTCCCCGCGCTGAGCGTCGTGTTCCTGGTCGCCGCACCGATGACCTTCTGGAAGCGCATCGGCGGACTGCTGGTCGCGCTGGTGTCCGCGGTGGTCTCGGCGGGCTGGTACATCGCGCTGGTGAGTCTGTGGCCGGCGGATGCCCGGCCCTATATCGCCGGGTCGAGCGATAACAGCCTGCTGCAGTTGGCGTTCGGCTACAACGGTATCGACCGCATCGTCGGTCAGGGTCAGCCCGGTGGTGGCCCCGGCCCGGGCGGTCCCGGCGGTGGGGGAGCGAACCTGTTCTTCGGCGGTGATCCGGGCATCGGCAGGCTCTTCGGGGCGTCCATGGGCGCCGAGGCGTCCTGGCTGCTGCCGGCGGCACTGCTCGGTCTGGTCGCGGTGCTGTGGCTCACGCGGCACGCCGCGCGCACCGATATCGTGCGGGCCTCGGCGTTGATGTGGGGCACCTGGCTGCTGATCACCGGTGCGGTGTTCAGCTTCATGGACGGCATCATCCACCCGTATTACACGGTCGCGCTCGCGCCTGCGGTGGCAGCGCTGGTGGGTATTTCGGCGGTGGAGCTGTGGCGCCGCCGCACGCACATGGCAGCTCGCGTGGTGTTGGCGCTGAGCCTGGCGGGCACCGGTGGGTGGACATTCGCGCTGCTGTCCCGCCATCCCGAATGGTGGCCGGGTGTGCGGTGGTCGGTGCTGATCGTGTCCGTGGTGGTCGCGGTCGTATTGGCCGTCGGCGCCCACCGGCTGGGCCGGGCGGCCACGGCTGCGCTGGTGGCCGCGGCCCTGCTGGCCGGTGGCGCGGGCAGTGCCGCGTGGGCGGTGGCGACCGTCGCTGCCGGAAGCGGCGGTGGACCGGTCGCGGTGTCGGGTCCCGCCCAGCAACACGACGACTTCGGGCCCGGCGGTCCGGGTGGGCCGGGCCGGCCGGGTGCACGCGTCGACGACGCGGCGTTGGCCGAGTTGGTGACCGGGTTGGACAACCGTTGGGCCGCAGCGACAGTGGGGTCCATGATGGCCGGAGACCTGGAACTCAAGAGCGGTGCGTCGATCATGTCGATCGGCGGCTTCACGGGTGGCGACAACTCGCCGACACTGCAACAGTTCCAGGACTACGTGGCGGCCGGAGACGTGCGGTACTTCATCGCTGGTGAACGGTTCGGCCCTGGCGGGCAGCGCGACGGGGCGGGCACCCAGATCACCGAGTGGGTGCAGCAGAACTTCCGCAAGCTCGATATCGGTGGCAGTGCGGTGTACGACCTGAGCAGCCCGCTCAACTAGCGACTTGCGCACATTCAGTAGCGCCCACCGTTACTGAATGTGCGTAAATCGCGTGGTCGACTAGATTTCCTGCGGTGTCAGCGCCCAAGAGCCCGCCGCCGTTCCCCCGGGGGATGGCCCTGTTGGTGGCCGGGGCGTTCTTCATGGAGATCCTCGACGCCACCATCATCACGCCCGCCATCCCGCTGATCGCATCGTCGTTCGGCGTCGAGGCCGTGGATGTGAACGTGGCGATCTCGGCCTATCTGGTCACCGTGGCGGTGCTGATTCCGGCCACCGGGTGGATGGCCGACCGGTTCGGCATCCGGCCGGTCTTCCTGGCCGCGATCGTGGTGTTCACCCTGGCCTCGGTCGGCTGCGCGCTCAGTACCTCGCTGCCGATGCTGGTCGGGATGCGCGTCGTGCAGGGCATCGGCGGCGCGATGATGGTGCCGGTCGGCCGGTTAGCGGTGCTGCGTCACAGCGCCAAAACCGATCTGGTGCGGGCCATCGCCCTGCTCACCTGGCCGGCGCTGGCGGCCCCGGTGCTGGCGCCTGTGCTGGGTGGCGCCATCGCGACTGTCGGCAGTTGGCGGTGGATCTTCATCGTCAACATCCCGCTGGGCATCGTAGGTTTTGCCTTGGCGCTCAGGCTGGTTCGCGGCGGGCCCGCCGAGTCGGTGCGCAGGCTGGACTGGGTGGGCATGGTGCTGCTCGGCAGCGGTATCGCTGCGGCGCTGATCGCGTTCGAGAGCATCCGCCTCGCCGGGACGGACTGGCTGCTGGTGGGTGCCTGCGGCGCGGGGGCGCTGGTGCTGCTCGCGGTGGCGCTGTGGCATCTGCTGCGGTCGGCCTCGCCGTTGGTCAAGCTGCCGGTGCTGCGGGTGCGGACGTTGCGCATCACGGTGACTGCTGGGTCGCTGTACCGGATGGTGATCACCGCGGTGCCGTTCCTGTTACCGCTGAAGTTCGTGCTGGAGTTCGGGTGGACGCCGTTGCAGGCGGGGTTGATGGTGGCCGTGCTGTTCGCCGGCAACCTGACCATCAAGCCGGCCACCACCCCGCTGATGCGCCGATTCGGCATTCGCACGGTGCTGGTGGTCAACGGCGTCGCCTCGGTGCTGTGTTTCGGCGTGCTGGCGCTGGTCCACCCCGGCATGCCGGTGGTGCTCATCGGGCTCGTGCTCTATGTCAGCGGCGCCTTGCGATCGATCGGATTCACCGCCTACAACAGCCTGGCCTTCTCCGATGTCGACGGTGATGACCTCACCCACGCGAACACGTTGAACGCGTCGGTGCAGGAACTGGCGGCCGGTCTGGGTATCGCGGTGGCGGCCCTGCTGGTGAGCCAGCTGGCGTCCTACTCGGCGACGTTCCTGGTGCTGGGGGCGGTGCTGGCAGTGACGCTGGTGGAATCGCTCCGGCTGCCCCGTGCGGCCGGTGCCCATGTGACCGGCCGCTGAGGGATTTGTGCGAGATCGGTAACGCTGACCGTTACCGATCTCGCACAAATCGCGGGGCGGGCACGTCGAATCGTTGACATCAGCGGCACATGACGGTTTAATACCCAACCATGATTGCAATTCTGGTCATATCTACCAACTTTACGGAGATGCCATGACGGCTTCCGCCGACCTCGACCCGGCAGCCGCCCGTTACGAGCTCAGCCACCTGCGTGCGCTGGAGGCCGAGGCGATCCACATCATCCGCGAGGTGGCCGCGGAGTTCGAGAAGCCGGTGCTGCTGTTCTCCGGCGGCAAGGACTCCATCGTCATGCTGCACCTGGCCATCAAGGCGTTCGCGCCCGGCCGGCTGCCGTTCCCGGTCATGCACGTCGACACCGGGCACAACTTCGACGAGGTGCTCCAGGTCCGCGACGAGATGGTGGCCGAGCACGGAGTGCGTCTGGTCGTGGCCAAGGTGCAGGACGATATCGACGCCGGCCGGGTCGTCGAGACGATTCCGTCGCGCAATCCGATGCAGACCTTCACGTTGCTGCGCGCCATCCGCGAGAACAAGTTCGACGCCGCGTTCGGCGGCGCCCGCCGCGATGAGGAGAAGGCCCGCGCCAAGGAGCGGGTGTTCTCCTTCCGTGACGAGTTCGGGCAGTGGGATCCGAAGGCACAGCGACCGGAACTGTGGAACCTGTACAACGGCCGTCATCACAAGGGCGAGCACATCCGTGCCTTCCCCATCTCGAACTGGACCGAGTTCGACATCTGGTCCTACATCGGGGCCGAGAAGATCACGCTGCCGTCCATCTACTACGCGCATCAGCGCCAGGTGTTCGAGCGCGACGGCATGCTGCTGGCGGTGCACAAGTTCCTGCAGCCGCGCAAGGACGAGCCGGTTATCGAGAAGACCGTGCGGTTCCGCACCGTCGGTGACGTCACCTGCACCGGCTGTGTGGAGTCGTTGGCGGGCACCGTTTCCGAGGTGATCGCCGAGACCGCGGTCTCCCGACTCACCGAGCGCGGCGCGACCCGCGCCGATGACCGCATCTCTGAAGCAGGTATGGAAGATCGCAAGCGCGAGGGGTACTTCTGATGGCAACGCTTCTTCGCATCGCGACCGCCGGGTCCGTCGACGACGGCAAGTCGACGCTGATCGGCCGGCTGCTGTTCGACTCCAAGGCCGTCATGGAGGACCAGCTGGCCGCCGTCGAGCGCACCTCCAAGGAACGCGGTAACGACTACACCGACCTGGCTTTGGTGACCGATGGTCTGCGCGCCGAACGGGAGCAGGGCATCACCATCGATGTCGCCTACCGGTACTTCGCCACCGCCAAGCGCAAATTCATCATCGCCGACACCCCCGGGCACGTGCAGTACACCCGCAACATGGTGACGGGCGCCTCGACGGCGCAGTTGGTGATCGTGCTGGTCGACGCCCGGCACGGGCTGCTCGAGCAGTCACGTCGGCACGCCTTCCTGGCCTCGTTGCTCGGTATCCAGCACATCGTGCTGGCCGTCAACAAGATGGACCTTGTGGAATGGGATGAGCAGCGGTTCAACAAGATTCGCGATGATTTCCATGAGTTCGCGGCGCGCCTGGACATTCACGATGTGACCACCATCCCGCTGTCGGCGCTCAACGGCGACAACGTCGTCACCAAATCCGATGTGGCACCCTGGTACGAGGGTCCGGCGCTGCTGAATCACCTCGAAGAGGTGTACGTCGCCGGTGACCGCAACCTGGTCGACGTCCGCTTCCCGGTGCAGTACGTCATCCGGCCGCAGACCCGCGAGCACGCCGACCATCGCAGCTACGCGGGCACCATCGCCGGCGGTGTCATGCGTCCCGGTGACGAGGTCGTGGTGCTGCCTGCGGGGAAGACCACTCGTATCACCGAGATCTCGGGTCCGTCCGGTCCGGTGGATGAGGCTTTCACGTCGATGGCGGTGTCGATCAGCCTCGCCGACGATATCGACATCTCCCGTGGCGACATGATCGCCCGGCCGAACAATCAGCCCGATGTCACGCAGGAGTTCGACGCCACCGTGTGTTGGATGGCCGACGGCGCGGCGCTCGAACCGGGCCGCGACTACATCATCAAGCACACCACCCGCACCACCAGAGCGCGGGTGACCGCACTCGACTACCGCCTCGATGTCAACACCCTGCATCGCGACAAGAGCGCAACGGCGTTGAAAATCAACGAACTCGGCCGTGTCACGCTGCGCACCCAGGTTCCGCTGCTGCTCGACGAGTACTCCCGCAACCCGGCCACCGGGTCGTTCATCCTCATCGATCCCGACAACAACGGCACCGTCGCCGCGGGCATGGTGCGCGACACCGAACCGGCGGCCAACCGTGCCGCCAGTCCCAACGCGGTGCGTCACCAGAACCTCGTGAGCGCTGACGACCGGCTGTCGAAGGGCTCGACGGTGTGGTTCACCGGTCTGTCCGGATCCGGAAAGTCCTCGGTGGCAATGCTTGTCGAGCAGAAGCTGCTGGCCGCCGGGCGGCCCGCCTATGTGCTCGACGGAGACAACCTGCGCCACGGACTCAACGCCGACCTGGGATTCTCGATGGATGATCGCGCCGAGAACCTGCGCCGACTCGCGCACATCGCGACGCTGCTCGCCGACTCGGGGCAGATCGTGCTGGTCCCGGCGATCAGCCCGCTGGAGGCGCATCGCGAACTCGCCCGCACGGTGCACGCCGAGCGGGGCTTCGACTTCTACGAGGTGTTCTGCGACACCCCGCTGGAGGACTGCGAACGCCGCGATCCCAAGGGTCTCTACGCAAAGGCTCGCCGCGGTGAGATCACACACTTCACCGGTATCGACAGCCCTTACCAGCGACCGAAGAATCCGGATCTGCGGTTGACTCCGGAGCAGTCCGCGGAAGAACTGGCGCAACAGGTGGTCGACCTGTTGGGTAGTCGGGAATGATCGCCGGCGAGCAGCCGAAGGCGGATCGCGCATGAGCAATGATCACGAACTCGCCGGCAGGCTCGCGACCGAGGCTGGGGAACTCCTGCTGGAAGTGCGTGTCGAGTTCGCCGACGCCGAGTCCGCGGACCGGAAGGCGGCGGGGGACAGGCGGTCCCACGAGTTCCTGATGGCCGCACTGGCCGAGCACCGGCCCGACGACGCGGTCCTTTCGGAGGAGGGTGCCGACGACAAGGTCCGGCTGAACTCCGATCGAGTGTGGATCGTCGACCCGCTGGACGGCACCCGTGAGTTCTCCGAACTCGGCCGCCAGGACTGGGCGGTGCACGTGGCCCTCTGGGAGCGGGGCGAACTGGTCGCCGGTGCGGTGGCACTGCCCGCGCAGGGCGTCACGCTGGCCACCCCGACGGTGATCGCACCTGCGGCCGCTCCCGGCGCCCCGCGCGTCGTGGTGTCGCGCACCCGGCCTCCCGCGGTCGCGCTCGCGGTACGTGATGCCCTCGGTGGCACTCTGGTCGAAATGGGCTCTGCGGGAGCTAAAGTCGCCTCCGTGGTGCAGGGCATCTCCGATGTGTACGTGCATGCCGGCGGTCAGTACGAGTGGGATTCGGCGGCGCCGGTGGCGGTGGCCCGGGCGGCGGGGTTGTTCACCTCGCGGATCGACGGGTCCCGGCTGGTCTACAACCAGTCCAACGTGTCGCTGCCCGACCTCATCGTGTGCCGCCCCGAGTTGGCCGACGCGGTGCTGGCGGTCACCAAGTCACACTGAGGTTCGGGCCCCCACCGTTGCCGCAGCGCGGCTGGCATCCAGCCGGCTCCGGACCAGTCCGATCTCGTCCTACCGCAGCGTGTCTGGAGCACTGACTGTCACGCCGGCTGAGGGCCCGCCTCGTCGGCAGGTCGAAGTTGTTCGACAATCGATGTCACCCAGCGATTCACCTGCGCCTCATCGCGCCAATCGCCTGCCTTGGTCTTGGCCATGGCGCTGGCCGGGAATCCCTTGGCATCCGGCGCGAGTCGGCCGCCGAATGTGATGTGTCCGCGGGCGTTCACCCGGTCGATGAGCTTGGCGACCTGCGCTGTGGGTGCTATGGAACGCCGGGCTGCGCTGTCATCCAGGGGTCCACTGCTGACCAGCCAGACCGGCATCGTGCGCAGGCTCTCGGTGTTGAGCCGCACGAAGCACCGGGCATCGCGGTGCCACCGGTTGGCGTACAGGGCCCCCGCGACGATGACAGCGTCGAGTCCGGTCAGAGTCCGGATGTCGCGGGCCGGTGTCACCGAGACTTCGCAACCCGCTGTTGCCAACGCGTCACCGATCATCGTGGCCAGGCCTGCGGTGCCTTGACGCTTGGATCCGAATGCGACGAGGACCCGGATCATCGGTCTCCTCTTATCTGGGAGACCTGGGACTTCGGCAATGCCCGAGCGTCGGCGTCGATCTGGTGGAGCGTGGTTCGCATGATGTGACCGACGAATGGCCGGATCAACCACCAGTAGCGCAGAAAGCGTTGTCGCGAAACGGGATCGGTAGTCACCGTGCGGCACTCGTAGCTGAGCAGAGTTGAGGAGGCGCCGTACGGCATGACGGAGAAGTTCGCGGCGATCTTGCCCCAGCCAGACTCCTGGAATGCAGGGAAGTCGGCGGCCGCGACATCACGCCACTCGATGGTGGGCTGCCAGAACTTCCCGACCGCGCCGAATGCCACCTCACGATCGCGCTGTTCGCCGAGAAACGTCCACCCCGGCAGTTCCATGTCCTCGCCGATCACGAGCCTGGGGACCGGAGTGGGTGCGGCCGCACCGCGGACCCTGGCCGGCAAGCCGCGCAGCCACATCGACAGGTCCAACAAGGGTGAGTGCAGTGTCAACAGGTCGAGTGCCCGGGCTGCCGCAAAGGTAGTGGCCGGATCGGCACCGACGATGATGTGCTCGGCAATGTCGACATCGTAGGTCGGCATGGCCAATTCGATGAGGAGCGCCGCGGAGTCGGACTTGGTCATGGTTGCCATGTTCGGCCGGCCGGCGGCTCAACGGCTAGAGCCAATGGTCCTCAATGCAACCCCACTGATCAAGCGTTGGTCAGCGCCCCGTCGCGCCGTCGATCAGTTCGCGCAGGATGTCGGCGTGGCCGGCATGGCGGCCGGTCTCCTCGATCATGTGGGTCAACGCCCAGCGGACGCTGGGGGAGTCCTTTTCGGGCACCGGGTCGGCCAGGTCGGTACACCGGTCGAGCGCATCGTTGGCCTCCCGTACAACCGATCGGTAGCGGTCGACGATGTCGGCCACGGTGTCGCCGGGGTCGGCGTGAAACGTCGCGGGCCAATCGGTGACCTTGTCCCCGAGGAAGATCCAGCGTTCCACACAGGTGACGTGGTGGAGCAGACCGAGCAGATTGGTGCCCGATGGCACGAGGGCGGTCCGCACCTGCGGTTCGGGAGCACCGTCCACCTTCGCGGCCAGCGAGGTCCGCAGATAGTCGAGAAAACCGCGCAGCGTCTCGACCTCGCTGCCCCCGGTCCGAGGCGGTGGGACATCGCGTCGTCGGGCCGGCACCGCACCAGTCTGGTGCACGCCAGTGCTCGGAATCAGCACCCTTGCCGTTCTGGCAAGGGCAACTAGGCTGAACCACATGAGTCGCCCCACCCTGCGCAACCTGGTCGACCTACCTTCTGCGCCGCCCCCGCTTCGGGATTCGGCGCTGGTGCTGGTGGACTGCCAGAACACCTACACCTACGGGGTGATGGAACTCGACGGCGTGCAGGCCGCACTGGAGGAGACCGCCGCGCTGCTGGACCGGGCCCGCACCGCGGGTATCCCGGTCATCCACATCCAGCACAACGGCGGGCCGGGTTCGCCCTATGACATCACCGCGGAGGTCGGGGCGATCGTCGATTCGGTCGCCCCGCGCGACGGTGAGCCGGTGGTGGTCAAGCAGTTCCCGAACTCGTTCGTGCAGACCGATCTCGACGAACGCCTCAAGACCGTCGGCGCCACCAACCTGGTGCTGGCCGGGTTCATGACGCACATGTGCATCAACTCCACCGCCCGCGGCGGATTCAGCCTCGGCTACGCGCCGACGGTCGTCGCCAGTGCCACCGCGACCCGGTCGCTGCCCGGTGTGGGTGGCGAGACCGTGGCCGCGGCCGCGCTGCAGTCGGCCAGCCTGGCCGCCCTGTCCGACCTGTTCGCCGTGGTGGTTCCCGACGTTGCTGCCGTGCCCGACTGAACACCGTGCGCCAGGCGAGGGAGGCCTGGCTGCAGCGCGTGACTGGATACTCCGGCAGTGGCATGACTTCGTCGGGCCGGAAGCCACTCGCACCGATAACGTCCGCACGCTGACGCTCGCGGCGGTGGGCGGGCTCGCGGCGCACCGCCTGTCCCGGCACGACGTCAGCGTCACCGACGGGCTGGTGCTCGACGGTTTGGCCGTGGACCTGTGGGGCGGCGCGTGGGCCAACAACACCCGCGCGTGTGCGCGCTGGTATGAACGGCCCGGCCAGACCAATCGGGATCACCTGACGTTCGCCGCCGCGCACCTGCATCCGCTGGCCTACGCCTGGATCGACCGCCACCACCGGGCGAACCCGACCGTGAGGGCGGCCGCCCACTATGGGTATCTGCTGGGCGCCACACTGGTGATCCGCGCGCGTCCGCGGCACCGCCGCCTGCTCGGTGTCCTGACCACCGTGGGTGGGGTCGCGCTGGACCGGGCGTTGGGTCCCTCAGCGCCGCGCCGTGGTTCGGCCCGGTGTTCTACGCCAAGCTGCTCCTCGGACATGCGTCGGCGGCCCGGTGGTCGGATGCGGAACTCGCGGCAGCGCCGGATCTCGGCGCAATCCGGTGATCGCCGAAAATTACCGTGCAGAACCGCACGACTGCGGCCAAGCTGGTACCTGTGAACACCGAGCCCGCAGCAGGTCAACCGTCCACCCGGGTCAGCCGGTTGCGGGAGAAGCAACGCACCGAACGCGAGGGGCTCGACGATCTGCTCGACAGCACACCGCTGGCGACGGTGGCGCTGATCCGCGATGGCCATCCGGTGGTCTTCCCGACCGGATTCGCCCGCCTCGGTGACGATCTGGTGATCCACGGGTCCACCGGTTCGCCGTGGATGCGGGCACTGGCGGCCGGTGCCCAGGCCGCGGTGTCGGTGACTGCGCTGGACGGAGTCATGGTGGCGCGCAGCGGGTTCGAATCGTCGTTCCACTACCGCAGCGCGACGCTGTTCGGCACCTTCGCGGTCGTGCCCGACGCGGACAAGAACCGTTATCTGCAAGCGCTGACCGATGCCTTCATTCCCGGGCGGGTGGCCGAGTTGCGGGCCAGCACCGAACGGGAACTCGCGGCCAGCCTCGCGCTGCGACTGCCGATCGTCGCCGACAACTGGTCGCTGAAGGTCAGCGCCGGCTGGCCCGAGGACCCCGAGTCCGACGTGGCCGCCGGCGCCTGGGCCGGGGTGGTGCCGCTGACCGTCGGCTACGGCACCCCGCAGCGCGCACCGGACTGCGATCCGGCGACCCCGCTGCCCGCATCGGTGCACGCCATGACCGGTCCGCTACGCAACGCCGCACCGCCACTTCGCTGAACAGCGGGACCACAATGGCACAATTCGCGGTATGCGGATGTCGGCGAAGGCGGAATACGCCGTCCGCGCCATGATCCAGCTGGCCACCGTCGAGAACGGGTGCCTGGTGAAGACCGACGATCTGGCCAAGGCGCAGGGCATTCCCGCGCAGTTCCTGGTCGACATCCTGTCCGACCTGCGGACCGACCGGCTGGTGCGCAGCCATCGCGGCCGCGACGGCGGCTACGCGCTGGCCCGCCCAGCCGCCGATATCAGCATCGCCGACGTGCTGCGCTGTATCGACGGGCCGCTGGCCAGCGTTCGCGATATCGGTCTGGGTGACTTGCCGTATTCGGGTCCGACGGCGTCGCTGACCGATGTGTGGCGGGCGCTACGGGCCAGCATGCGTTCGGTGCTGGAGGAAACCAGCCTGGCCCACGTGGCTGCCGGCTCCCTGCCCGAGCATGTCGGGTCGCTGGCCCGCGCTTACCTGGATCAGGAATCAGACCGGGGTCACGCGGCCACCTGAGGGCTGCAATCGCAATGTCACCCTGGGGGCGGCGCCGCGCATATATATCCACGGCGGCGCTCTCAGGGTGACATTGCGTCAGCCGGCCACGTCAGCGGCCGATGGACCGCAGCGTGTCGACCGAGATCTCGCCGTCGCGCGTGGTCGCGGTCACCGTGGCGGCCGCCCGCGCAGAATCGGTGGTCTGGGGCACCCGCACCGACGCCGAGCCGTCATCGGATTGGGCCCGCACCAGGTAGGGGCCCGGGGTCGGCAGCGCAAGGTCGACGTCACCGTCGCGGGTGGTGGCCTCGATTTGCGGCGGTGCGTCGGCGAACCGCACCTGCACATCGCCGTCCCGTGTCTCGGCGGTGAACGACTCGCCGACCGAGATCGGTTGGCGGGTATGAATTCCGCCGTCGCGGGCGCGCACCTCGATCCGGCGCACCGTGCCGCGCAGCAGCACCGTGCCGTCGGTGGTGGTGGCGGTCAGCTCGTCCAGGTCGGCCTCGGCGATCAACACGCCGTTGTCCTGGCGCACCGTCACCGCCAACTGGCGGCCCAACTCCGGGGCACGGTGACGGTGAGTTCACCGGGATCACCCCAGGCCAGGAAGCTGCTCGGGGCGTCGACACGCAACAGTGTGCCGCTCGCACCGGTGGTGACGGTCAGCTCTTCGCGATCACCGCGGTCGGTGGTCACCATGCGGACATCCACCCGCGGTGTGGTGGCGTCGCGGTCGCTGACGATGCGCACCGCCATCGGAGATGACGCGGTTTCGACCGTGAGCGCACGCATGTTCGCGGGTAGGTCCCGATGGTCGGTGACCAGGCGGAACGCGCTCAGGCCCACCGCGGCCGCAGTCAGCAGGGCCAGGGTGATCGCGATGACCGTGACGGCCGCGATCACCAGCGCGGCGCGTGCCGCCGTGCGCCCGCCCGGTGACAGGGGCGGCGGGCCGGGGGGAGTGAGTGTGGTGGTCATGTGGTTCCCTCTCGGGTCGGCACGGATCAGGATTCGAGGTATCGCAGAACCGCGAGCACCCGACGGTTCTCGCTGTCGTCGGGAGCCAGTTGCAACTTGGTGAAGATGGAGGCGATGTGCTTTTCGGCGGACCCGACCGAGATATGCAGCGCCGCGCTGATCGCCGAGTTCGTCTTGCCCTCGGCCATCAGTTGGAGGACTTCCTGCTCGCGCGGGGTCAGCGCGTCCAGCGTGGCGCGCCGCCGCGAACGCACCAGGATCTGGGAGACGACCTCGGGGTCCAATACGGTGCCGCCGGCGCCGACGACCCGCACGGCGTCGAGAAAGGCCGGCACGTCGGCTATCCGGTCCTTCAGGAGGTAGCCGAAACCCTTTGTGTCCGAGGCGATCAGGTCGGCGGCGTAGCGTTCCTCGACATAGTGCGAGAGCACCAGGACCGGTGAATCCGGGTTCTGGGACCGTAGCAGTGCCGCGGCGCGGATGCCCTCGTCGGTGAAGGTGGGTGGCATCCGGACATCCAGGATGGCCAGGTCGGGGTTCTCGTCGTTGACGATTCGCAGCAGCTCGGTGGCATCCGGGACGCCGGCGACGATCTCATGCCCGGCGTCGGCGAGGATGCGTTCGATCCCGGCGCGCAGCAGCGCGGAGTCCTCGGCGATCACGATGCGCATGGCAGCACCGCCGTGACGATCGTGGGGCCGGTGACCGGACTGGACACCGTGAAGGTGCCACGGGCCGCCCGCACCCGTTCGGCCAGGCCGCGCAGGCCCGTCGAATCCTCGTCGCTGTCGATGTGTGCGCCGCCGCGACCGTCGTCGAACACCGAGACGTGCAGGGTGTTGGCGGCCTCGTCGGTGCGCACCGTCACCACCGCCTGGGTGGCGTCGGCGTGCCTGGCCACATTCGTCAGCGCCTCGGCGACGACGAAGTAGGCGCACGCCTCAACCTCCTCGGGCAGCCGGGCCGGCAGGTGGATATCGAGAGTGGTTGGCACACCTGAGGTTTCGGTCCGCTGCACCACCGCCGAGAGTGCGGCGTCCAGACCGCGATCGGCCAGGATGGTCGGGGCGATACCGCGTACCACGTTGCGTAACTCGGCCAGTGCGCTCATCGCGTCACCGTGGGCCTCGGTGATCAGCTTGCGTGCGGTGGGCAGGTCGTTGTCCAGTTTCGTCTGGGCCAGCCCGATGGTCATGGCCAGCGACACCAGTCGCGGCTGCACGCTGTCGTGCAGATCGCGTTCGATGCGGTGCCGCTCGGTCTGTGCCGAGGTGACCGCGCCCGCCCGGGCCTGCGACAGGGCACTCACTTCGTGCTGGAGCGCGGCGGTCGGCGAGGCCGACAACAGCCAGCGGTCGATCCTGGCATCCAGGGCGGGCGCGAAGACCAGGATCGCCACCGCCGCCACCAACCCCAGCACCGCCAGCAGCCACGCGAGTGCCGGCGAGATGAACCGCAGTCCGGCGTCGTCATCGCTGCGCTGAATCGCCAGCGCGGCGGCCGGGCCGAGGAAGGCGAAGGTGAGCAGCGCGACCGCCAGCCCGGTGACCAACAGGTCATAGGTCATCCGCAGGAAGTGCTGGCCGGTCGCCTTCCAGAACCGGGCACTGCTGATGTCGAGCCACAGCTGGTGGGCCCACCCTTGAAATCCGGTGTGGTGCGACCGTGGCCGTGCCGGCACCGGGATCTGCAGGCCGAAAACCGCTTCACTGCGCAGCCGTTCCACTCGTTCGACTCCGCGCATCAGATAGACGAACACCACGCACGCGAGCAGGAATCCGACGATGGAGAAGATCGATGAGATCCCGATGACGATGATGGACAGCGGAATCCAGAACCACACGACAGCCAGGAGCGCGCCGGTGATCATCGAAGCCGTCGGCACGACACCGATATGGCGGAAGCGTTGTTGGGGAGCTGGCTCCGCGGGGGCGGTGACGGGAGCAACCGACGTGATGGCGACCATGCCACCAACCTATGGACTCCCGCGCCCCGGCAACACCGCGTTTCCCCGCCGGCCTGGTGGGGGTTAACCCCCGGATCGGCCGATCCCGATGTCGATGTGGCGCTCCCGTGCCAGAATCGCCGACGTGCGAGTCGGAATGACGATGCCGGTCATGGAACCGGACCTGGACGCGGTGACCCTCAAGACCTGGGCGAAGGTGATCGATGACGGCCCGTTCTCGTCGTTGTGCTGGGGCGAACGCATCGCCTTCGACAATCCGGACTCGATGACGCTGCTCGGGGCGCTGGCCGCCTGGACCGACCGAGTGCGGTTGGTGACCACGGTGGTGGTGCCGCAACTGCACAACCCTGTGTCCTTGGCAAAATCTCTGGCCACCGGTGATGTGCTCAGCGGTGGCCGCCTGACGGTGGGCCTGGGCGTCGGTGGCAGACACGAGGACTACGAGGCGGTCGGCGCCGACACCGCCACCCAGACCATGCGCGCCATGGCCGAGCGGGTCGCGGTGATGAAGCGGGTCTGGGCGGGGGAGAAGGTCACCGACTCGGTGCTGCCGGTGGGGCCGCCGCCGGTGCAGCCGGGCGGGCCCGAGCTGCTGGTGGGCACCATCGGCCCCAAGACGGTGCGCAGCGCAGCGGGCTGGGCGGCCGGGCTGGCCGGCACCACCCTCGACCTCGACGCCGATCAACAGAATGCCCTGTTCGACGTGGCCCGTGAGGCGTGGGATGCGGCAGGCAAGCCGAAACCGCATCTGGCGACCTCGTTCTGGTTCGCGATCGGTGAACCGGACGCTGCGCGCGAGCAGGTGCGCCATCACCTGCTGCGCTACATGAACTGGATCCCCGAGGAGTTCGTCGACGCCATCGCCCCGACCACGGGATGGTCGGGCAGCCAGGACGAACTACTCGCCGTGCTGCGCCGTTTCGAGAGCATCGGCGCCGACGAGGTGCACCTGATCCCGACATCGGATGACATCGAGCAGGTGCGCCGCGTCGCCGAGGTGATCGGCGATCTCGGCTACACCGGCACCACGGCCGGCGCCGGAACGTAATTGACCGTGTAGGTGGCGGCGCTGCCCGGTGTCGTGATGATCTGGGTGGCACCGCCGCCGTGCTCCCAGTCGCCGAACACGTACTGCTGGCCGTTGACGGTCTGCGGCGAGATCGCACCCAGGGTGCGATTGACGCCGACCACGGCCTGCTCGGTGTACGTGCCGGTGTGCGGGATGCCGTCGATGGTGTACCTGGCGCCGTCGATATTGGATCCGAACGTGAGCGTCACCAGATTCGGGTGAATCTCCTTCTCCACCACGGTCTTCAGCCCACTGCTGTCGGTCACCGTCAGCACCACGTTGTAGTAGGTGTTGGACAGCTGGTGGAAATCGACCGGGATGTCGAAGGTCAGGTCCGGCCCGGTGACCTCGTTGATGAACGGGTGCGTGTGGTCGGCGTGATGGAACACCACCCGCCAGGAGAACGCGCTGTCCGCGAGCTGGCCACCACCGGGGATGTCCTGCGGGTCGGTGCCGGTGGCGCTGAACGACACCGTCTGGCCGGCGTTGTACATGTAGTCCTCGCCGGCGGGGACGTCGAAGTCGGCGACCGGCGGCGTGCTGCCGACCACGATGCGCTGGGTGGTGACGTTCTGCTTGCCCAGCTCATCGGTGACGGTGAGGGTGACGTCATAGGCGGTGTAGTTACCGGTGTTGGTGAACGTCACCGTCTGCGTTGCCGACGTCGAGGTCTGGCCGTTACCGAAGTCCCACGAGTAGGTCAGCGTGTCGTCGTCGGGATCGCTGGAGCCCCCGGCGTCGAAATCGACGGTGAGGCTGTTGCCGGCGCCCGAGGTTGCCGACGCGTCGATCACCGCGACCGGCGAGCGGTTGCCTTCGGATGGCCTGATCACCAGTAGCGCGCCCGGGTAGATGTTGAGCTGGTAGATCTCGCCTTCTGGCCCTTGGGTCAGCTTGACCACCGCGCCGGCGCCACTGTCGATGGTGCGCTCACCGATCAGGCTGGTGTATTCGTCATCGAAGGTCAGTTCGCGGATCCAGCCCAGCGAGTAGTCCGCGATCCAGACCGTCTTCTGGCCGGCGACCGGCGTGCCGTCGTCGTAGACCATGACGGCGGTGATGGACCCGTTGCCGAAACCGGTGGCGTGCGGGTAGGCGTACAGCGGATCGGCGAAGCCGCCGCCCTCGGCGCCTTCGGTGATCGGCCAGCCGTAGTTGGCGCCCGCCTTGATCAGGTTGAGTTCCTCCCAGTCGGCTTCGCCGACGTCGCCGGAGAGCACCGCACCGGTGTCGGGATCGACGCCGAATCGGAACGGGTTACGCAGGCCCAGAGCGAAGATGCGGTTGGTATTGGGGTCACCGCCCTCGACGTAGAACGGGTTGTCGGTCGCACCGGACCCGTCGCGGTTGATGCGCAGGATCTTTCCGTGGATGTTGGTCAGGTCCTGGGAGTTCTCGCTGGGGGAGGTGTTGTTGCCGACCGCCCAGTAGAGGTACTGGCCCGTCGGGTCGAACTTGAGTTCGCCGCCATGATGAAAGTCGTTGGCCAGCAGCGTCGACGTCACCAGCACCTGCTCGTCGAACAGGGTGTCGCCGACCAGCGTGAAACTTGAAAGTTGGTCGTAGTTCTGGGCATTGGTGTACGCCACGTAGATCTTCTGGTATCCCACCGCGTCGCTGTCCCAGAAGTTCGGATCCACCTCGATGCCGATGAGGCCGCGTTCGCCGTTGGCGGTGACCACCGAGAGGTTGGCCAGTGTGGTGATCTGCCCGGTATGCATGTCATAGGACTTGATCGCCCCCGACTTCTCGGTGATCAGGATCCGGTGAATATGGCTCGCGTCGCCGTCGTGCGCAATCAACTCGAAGTCGGTCGGCTCGTTCAGGCCGGAGACGAGGGTGGTGCGATCGAACTCCTCGGGCAGCACGATCCGGTCCTCACATTCGGCGACGAACGCGCCGATCTGAGCTGAGATGGTGCGCCCCCACGGCGAATTGCCGATCTCGCCGACCCATTGGCGCGCGTTGGCGCCGACCTGGTTGACCCACTGTCCGAGCAGCGAGCGGTTGAAGGCTCCGACCGCGATGTCCACCTGACGGCGCGCCCAACCGAGCACCGTCCACAGGATGGTGTTCTGTAGCGGATTGGCCGGCGCGTCCGCGGCCGCAGCAGGCGCCATCAGACCGCTGAAGAGATTGAGTGCGCCGTTGATGAGCGCGCACGCGCACGTGATGACGAAGTTCCTGGTGCCCTGGAAGACCTGATCGGGCGTCGGCAGGTGCAGCGCCGTCCCGATGGCTTTACCCCAGTCTCCCAACGAGTTCGGCGCCGCCGCGGGTGCGTGCAGCGGTGTGATGGCCGCGGACGCGGCGATCGCCGGGCCGGTGAGATCGGACTGCCGCGCCGAGAGCAGGGTGGTCGCGGTGTCCTCGGTCGCCGAAAGGTCGTCCTCGTCGCGGGAGGAGGTGTCGTCGGCCACCGGTGCGATCAGGGGCGCTTCCTCGGGTTCGGTGCCCGGGCTGGTTGCGGGATCGCCGCTTCCGGTTTCGGTCACGAGCTCAGGATCGTCCTCGGGTTCGAGATCGGTGTCGACGTCCGGATCGGTGTCGTCGTCGAGTTCGGTCTCCCCGTCCTCTCCGTCGAGCGGATCGGACTCGTCCTCGGTATCGTCGTCCTCGTCGGACGGCCCGTCATCATCGCCATCGACCGTCGTACCGGTTCCGGTCTCGGTCGCGCCACCGGTGGGCGACGGCGAAGTGCCGGTGCCTGTCGACGATGAACTGGAATCGGACCCTTGCGTCGTGTCGGCCCACGCCACGCCCGGTGCGGTGGCGAAAGCACCCGTGACGCCCAGCGCCACAGCAAGCGCGCCGACGCGACCGACGTATCTCGCGTACAACGATCCGGCGCCTGCGCCGAGGAGTGCCGTTCGGGCAGGCGCGGGCGCCGCTGAATGGGTGGGCACACGCCGACGTGACAGGTTTGTACCGGTCAGTGCATTGCAGTCGGCACCGAACATAGAGGTAGCGCGGTCGATGGACGCCATGGGACTCCCCCCGGAGCAATCAGAATGTGCCGCCGGACAGGCAGCGCTGATCACTATGGCATCCGAAATTACCGATTGGGTTAAGAACAGTAAACAAATGGCGCAGACCCGCAAAATATCTGGCGCGATCGGGCCGATGCCGGGCTAGCGATGGTGGGGAAGTTTGCCGTGCATCGCGATTCTCGGATACTTCGGCGTCAACTGGACAGGCCGGAGCGGCCGATCACCAGGCGCCGATCGGCGGGTCGAACACGAAGGAGCCATTGGACTCGAGGTTGAACGGGGCAGCCTTGGAGCCGACAACCGCCTTGGTGGAGTCGTGGACCTCGCCCTGTGCGGTCACCACGCCCAAATCGCCATTCCTGGTTTCACCCAGGCCGCGCGCCTCCCCGTAATCGGCGGAGCGCAGAGCGTTGTCGTCGATCAGCAACGCCTGGCGACTGGTGACCTGCGGGGAGGGCGCCACCTCGGTGACGTCAGCGTTGGCGATGGCGCTGCCGATGCTCATGAACGCCGCGGCGGCGGCGAAGGTGCCGAGACCGAATGCGGTGATCTTCGTGGTGGCAATCATCTCTGGGTGTCCCCTTTGTCTGGCGGCCCGTCGAGGCCGGATACCTGGAAACGCTACGGCCGCAAGCGCCACAATGGCGGCCGGGCAAGGCTATTCCCAACCAGTTCACAGGCGGTGGCTGACTAACTGTCAGGAACGGCGTTCTCTCGCCAGGCAGCGGTGAGGTAATGGACGCGCTCGGGCGTGAGGAGCGCTGTCACGGACTGGGCGATTTGGCCCCGCCTCCGCTGTGGCGGATCCGGTACGGGCGCATAGGCGTTGTGCCACAAGCAATGCCGTACGAGTATGCGGGCGACGGGCGCAAAGAGCTTGCCGGCGGGGATTCTGCTCCCCGCCGCCGGACAGGCCGCCGCGCCTGCGACCCGCCATGTTCCTGCCGCAACCGGATCACTGCATGGTGAGCAATGCACAGCAAACCTCACGCCCCGCCGCCCGGGCCGATTGACGCACCTTTCGCAAACACGGTCTCGGTGACTGTGCGCGACGTTACACTCGCGTCAATTGCTTCCGTCTCGCAGGACCAGGCCAGCTGCGCGCCTGGCGGACGGGCAACCCGGGAGTGACGATGCACGTGCGGTACGGCTGCCATATCGGTCGGGTCGGTGCCCTGGCCGTGGCGCTCGGAATCGGAACCGCGGTCGCTGCGCCGGCAGGCGCATGGGCCGCTCCCGACGATCCGTCGACGACGTCATCGACGTCGGATACCGATCAGGGCAGCAGCGCCGAGGACCGCACCCCGGCGGCCGGCGGGCCGAGTGCCGGTCCGAAGACTCCGACGAGCAGTCCCCGTTCGGTCACGGCCGTCGGTCAGGACGAGGCGCCGACGCCGAGAAAGAAGAAGCGGACCGTCGCCACACGGGCGCGCACGGCCGCCACGGCAGTGACGAGCAGCCGAACCGCCGAACGCCCGCAGCGCACGGCCGAAATTGCCGCGCCCGCAGCCGCCCCGGTTGCGGATGCCGCGGTGACGATCACCGCGACGCAGCCGTCGGTCTCGACGATGCCCGCCGCGCTGGCCGCCAGACCGGTGCTGGTGAACCCGGTCCAGGCGGTCGGCAACCTGATCAGCGGTGTGCTGCGGCCGGTGCTGTCCACGGTGCTCGGCGTGCTGCCCGGCGGGTCGACCGACTCCCCGCTGGCCTGGGTGCTGCTGGCGGCGGCCCGCCGCCAGGTGGGCCAACCCGAAGCGGGCGCGCCGGGCGTCGCCGCCGCCCGAACCGTCGCGGCGGCGGTGACGAACGCACCACCGACGGCGACGGTGATCTGGGGCAGGCCGGACGCGACGACCGGCACCGTCATCGGGCAACTGGTGGCCGGTGACCCCGAGGGCAAGAAGGTCGCGGTGACGGTCGTGCCCTCACCCGTCCCGGTCCAGGGCACGGTGGCCTACAACGCCAAGACCGCGACGATCACCTACACGCCCACCACGGCGCAGCGCTTCGCCGCCTCGACCACTGCCGGCGACGACAGCGTCGCCATCACCCTCAGGGTGACCGACGCGGTGAACACGGTGGAGGTGCCGGTCAGCATCCCGGTGAGTCCGTCGCCGTTCTACGAGAGCGGCACGTACACCGCCGCCGGCGGTCCGAGCGCGGTGGCGGCCACGAACACCCGCGCCTACGTCACCAATCGCGATACCGGCACCGTCACGGTGTACGACACCATCAAGAACACCCTCGTCGGGACCTATCAGGTGGGTGGCGCCCCCGACGGCATCGCGGTCAAGCGTGATGGCACCCGGATCTACGTGTCGAGTTCGACGGGCAACACGGTCACCGTCATCGACACCGCCACCGGCGCCAAGAAAGCGACCATCACCGTCGCCAATCCCACTGCCATCACCATCAATCCGGCCGGCAGCGTCGTCTACGTTGCGAACGGTTCCGGAGCGACGGTCACCAAGATCAGCACCTCCACCAACAGGACCGCGGGCACGGTCAAGCTCGCCGCGGGGGTGACGGCCACCGAACTCGCCGTCAGTGCCGACGGCAAGCGAATCTACGTCGCCGGCGCCAAGGCCACCGGCGGTGGCCAGATCTCCTCATTCTCCTCCACCGCGACCACAGCGACATCTTTGACCGATCTCGCTGTTGCGCCAACGGGTCTGGCGTACAACTCGGCGTCCCAGAACGTGTACGCCGTCGACGCGAATGGTGGATTGACCGTCTACAGCATGCTGACCAAAGAGGTCGCGACGCTGAACGTGGGGCATCCGCTGTCCGGTATCGCCCTCACCAACGACGGTTCGGCCGCCATGGTCACCACGTCCACCGGGATGGTCGCGGCGCTGAGCACCCGAGATTCATCGGTGCTCGGGGTGACGACCATCGGCGTGGTTTCGGCGCAACCGGTCCTCACGATCAGTCCCGACGGCACCCACATGTTCGTCACCGACCTCGGCAACGGCACGGTGCACGCGCTGTCCCTGGTCCCGTGGAATATCGCGCCGTTCTCCAGCGACCCGCAGCACACGGTCACCAACCCCGCGACGGGCGCGATGACGGGCAAGGTCGGCGTCGTCGATTTCGACGGTGATCCGCTCACCTACCAGCTGACCGTCAAGCCCGGCAAGGGCAAACTCGTGCTCAACGCGAACGGGACCTACACCTACACACCGACCGCGGCCGCCCGGCATGCGGCGTCCGTGCCCGGGGCGCCCGATGCGGTCACCAAGGATTCGTTCACCGTGGTGGTCTCCGACGGCCGCAACGGCACCGTGACCCAAACCATCACCATCGCCATCGATCCCGCGAACAGGGTCCCGACCGTGACGACGTCGATCGGCGCCCCGAGCGCGTCGACGGGGGCGGTCAAGGTCACCGTCAAGACCGCCGACGGCGACAACGACAGGCGGACGTACGCCACGACACAGCCGACCAAGGGCACGGTCCAGCTCACCGGAACGGGTGCGTTCACCTACACGCCCACCGCCGCGGCGCTGGCCGCCGCCCGGGCACCGGGCGCCGGCTACGACACCAAGCGCGACACCTTCACCGTCACGGTGGACGATGGCCACGGCGGGGTCGTGCCCGTCACAGTGAACGTCAGGATCGGGGCGGCCAACGCCAAGCCCACCGCAGCCACCGCGAATGTGACTGCCACCCAACCGCGTTCGGGAGTGGTCAGCGGATCGGTCGGCGCCCTCGACACCGACGGCGATGTGCTCACCTACACCGCCGGCAAGACCACCAAGGGCACGGTCACCCTCAATGCCGACGGGTCGTTCACCTATACACCCACCGCGGCGGCCCGGCTTGCGGCCTCGAAACCCCGGGCCAGCTCGGCCACCAAGTCCGAGACCATCACCTTCACCGTGAGCGACGGGTTCGGCGGTGTCGTCACGAAGACGCTCAAGGTGACGATCGCCGCGAACCCGCTGACCAACAGCCCGCCGTCCAATGGTGTTGGCGCGGTGTCGGATACCTCCACCGCCATCGGGACCGTGACCGGCGTGGTCGCCGCCACCGACCCGGACGGCGACGCGTTGACCTACAGCCTGAACACCGGCCCCGCGTTCGGCGTCGTCACGGTGAGCGCCAACGGGCAGTTCACCTACACCCCGGACGTGGACGCTCGCTACCGCGCGCTGGTGACCGCCGGCGCGGACACCGACAGCTTCGTGGTCGACGTCGTCGACAGCTTCGGTGGGATCAGCACCGCGACAGTGCACGTCACCATCGCGCCGCCCTCGGCAGCGGCGATCGACCAGCGTGCCACCACGGTTGCCGTCAACACCCAGCAGATGTACTTCTACTCGCAGACCGACACCGACACGGCGCTCGGGCTGCTGAAGGCCGCCGGTGTCGACACCATCCGGATCATGTTGCCCTGGGCCGGTGCCGAACCCGTCGACGACACCTTCGACTGGGCCGCGGTGGACCGGATGATCAACAGTGCCGGCGCCCACGGCATCAAGGTGCTCGCCACCATCAACACCACACCGGACTGGGCCGCGGTGCCGGGCCAGCAGATCTACACCGCGGCGCCGGCCGACCTCGAGGCGTACGGCGATTTCGTCTCTGCGGTGGCCACCCGCTACCAGGGCAAGATCGCCGACTACGAGGTCTGGAACGAACCCAACTACGAAGGCTTCTGGGAGCCCACGCCGGACGCCGCGGCCTACACCGCACTGCTCAAGGTCGCCTACAACGCGATCAAGGCGGCCGACCCGGACGCCACCGTCATCGGCGGCTCGGTGGCCGCGGTGGCAGAAGTGCCCGGCGGCCCGGCGATCAACCCGGTGACCTACCTGTCCCAGATGTACGCCGCCGGTGCGGCCGGCTACTTCGATGCGCTGGCCTTCCACCCGTACCTGTACTCGAAGCCGTTCTCGGCGCAGCAGGGCCACGCCGGAGTGCCGTTCACCCAGGCCCAGCAGCTGCACGAGGTGATGGTCGCCAACGGCGACGGTCACAAGAAGATCTGGGCCACCGAATACGGCCAGCCGGCCTCCGAGGGCGGCGAGGCCGTCCAGGCCGCCTACGTCGGCGACTTCCTGCGGGCCTGGCGCAGTCTGGAGTTCGCCGGGCCGGCCTTCATCCACACCATCGCCGACTACGGTCACGACTTTCCCGATCAGGCCACCATGGGTCTGTTCCGGGAGGACTGGAGCCCCAAACCGGTGGTCGCGGTGGTCACCCAGGTGATCGCGGAGAACCAAGCGATCAATGCGGCGGGTGTCCTCTCGGTCTAGGCGGCTAGGCTGAGGGACATGGCTGAGTCGATATCCGCGAAGAAGAGTGCCGCCGCGGTGGCGAATTTCCTTGCTGCTCAGCTGCATACGCGGGACGAGGTGTTCCGAGACCTGGACGTGGTGCCCGCTGCGGCCGGTGCCTACGGGTGGTGGTTCCGTGAGATCCCGGGCGGTATCGATGTCGCCGGCTGCGAACAACGTGACGGTTTCACGTTGCTGTACGTCGGTATCAGCCCCGGGCCGCCGCGGGCCGACGGCAAGCCACGCGCCCCCCAGGATCTGCGCAAACGCATCCGGTACCACTTCGGTGCCGGCAATGCCGGCGCAGACGGGTCCACGCTGCGCAAGTCGCTCGGTGTCCTGCTCGGCGAGCAACTCGGCTTCGCGCTGCGCCGCATCGGTTCGGGCAAAAGGCAGACCTTCGCCGGCGGTGAGGCCGTCCTGACCCAGTGGATGGCCGAGAACGCCGCAGTCTCCTGGGTGCTGCATCCCGAGCCATGGTTCCTGGAACCCAAGCTGATCAATGCGCTGGTGCTGCCGCTGAACTTCCAGGACAACGAGCGCAACGCCTTCGCACCGGAACTCAAGAGGTTGCGCAAGGACGCCGGGGTCAAGGCCGGCAAGATGCGCGTGCTGGCGGAGTGGACCTAGGCGGCTAGGACGTCGCTCGCTCGCGCGCCGCCTCGAGTTCGGTGAGCAGCGCGTCGACCTCTGCGCGCTTGTCGGCGGGAACCATCAGCGAATAGAACGTGCCGACCGAGATCGTGAGCTGCAGAAGCTCCTCGCGGTCGCCTCCGAACAGTTTCTTGCGCCGGCTGAACTCCTTGACCTCGGTGCCCGCGTACTTGTCGGCGGGATTGCGTCCGATCGAGTTGTTGGCACGCAGTTTCTCCACCCACACGCCGTCGATCACGATGCTCTCTCCGTTGATTCCGTCGATGCGAAACATCAGCAGATCGTAGCCGCAGGGCGCGTCATTGACGGGCCTTCGAGCGCGCTCGAAGCCAGCAAGGTAGAACGGAGCCATGTGGCGAGTTGCTTCCCGGTCGGTGCTGACATCTCTGGTTCTCGCCGGGACGGCGGTCGCCGCACCCGTGGCGCAGGCCGAACCCGTGCCCGTCATCGTGCCCACCGTCGTGGCGGTGGTGCCACATGATCCCGGCGCCTACAGCGAGGGGCTGGAGTTCGATGGCCCGGCGCTGTATGAGGCCACCGGCGAGGTGGGCAAATCGGAACTGCGGCAAGTCGATCCGGCCACGGGAGCGGTGATCCGCGCGGTGCCGCTGCCGAATGACTATTTCGGTGAAGGCATCGCCGTCGTGGGGGACAGCATCTGGCAGCTGACCTATCGGGACGGCGTCGCGATCGAATGGGACAAGGCGACGTTCACGCCGCGTCGCGAGGTACCCATCCAGGGGCACGGCTGGGGCCTGTGTCATGACGGCGCCCGGTTCATCGCGAGCGACGGCAGCGACCGGCTGCGGTTCTTCGATCCGGCCTTCACCGAAACCGGCAGCATCCAGGTGACCCGCGATGGTCAGCCCCTGAGCGGTCTGAACGAGCTCGAGTGCGTCGACGGGCAGGTGTGGGCGGCCGCATGGCCGGATGACACCTTCGTCCGGATCGATCCCGGCACCGGCGTGGTGAATCTGGTCGCCGATGTCTCCACACTCTGGCCCGGCGAGCAACGCAACTCACGGCTGGTCGTCAGCGGCATCGCGCACATCGCCGGCTCGGAGTATCTGATCAGCGGCAAGGAGTGGCCACAGAGCTACCGGGTGCTGCTGCCGTAGAGCAACTGTGCGCTCGTCTCCCACAGATCACGTGCCTTGACGGTGTCATAGGACTCCGCCGAGGACCGGATCGGTGTGGCGCCCTCGAAGTACTCACCGGTCACCCCGTCGAAGCGTGGGTCGGTGGCCAGCGCGGCCAACCGCGCGCCGGATGTGGCGACGGAGTTGACGTTGGGCAGCACCCGCAGCAGCGGAGACACGATGCGCCACAGTACTTTCTGTGCGGGGGTGTAGTCGCGGGACAGACCCGAGGACGGCATCAGTCCCGGATCGAATGCCGTGACGGTGACGCCCTGGGCGCCGTGGCCGAGCCGGCGGTCCAGTTCGTAGGTGTAGAGCACATTGCACAGCTTCGAGGTGGTGTAGCGACGCCGGCCGTCGACCGGCTCGCCGGGCTGCGGGTGGGCGAGTGCCGCCGCCGAGGTGTAGCGCGGGTGTGGCATCCCGGTGAACTTCTCGGGATCGTGAGTTCCGCTGGCGACCATCACGATCCGGGCCGGCGGAATGAGGTGCTCACGCAGCCCTTCGATCAGCGCGAAGTGCCCCAGATGGTTGACGCCGAACGTCGTCTCCACACCGTCTTCGGTCTGTTGGAGGCCGGACACCACCTGAAGGCCTGCATTGCCGACGACCGCGTGCAACGGCGGCAGGCCCGCTGCAGCGAATGCGGCGGTGAAGGCGCGCACCGAGCGCAGCGACGCCAGATCACAGGCCAGCACCGTGCACCGGTCGGGGGAGCCGAGCTCGGCGACGGCCGCCTCGCCTCTGGTCACGTCACGTACGGCGAGCACGATATGCCAGGAATCGTCGCGCGCCAGGACCGCACGGGCGCATTCGAGGCCGAGGCCCGCATTGGCCCCGGTGATGATGATCGATCTCATGTTCATTTCTCCTCCAACAGGATTGGGATCAGTGCCTCGACGGCTTGGATCAACCGGACGTACATCCGGTCGACATCGGTCGAGTCGGGTTCGAGGTGCTCGGCGAAGAACACGCCGTCCGACATCGCGGTCGCGACGGCCGCGAGTTCGGTGACCACCCGTTCGGCCTGCTCCGCTGGCACGCCCTCGGGCAGCATCTGGCGGATCACCTCGGCGAATCCGGAGATCGCGGTGTCGCGGACCCGCCGGATCGCGGCGGCCACGGCGGGATGGTCACTGCGCTCGAGCGACAGCATGTACAGCAGTCGGAAGAAGTCCGGGTTGGCGACCATGAGTTTCGCGACGGCGGCTCGCTGGGTCTCGATATTGGGGCTGTTGCGCGGGATCTGCGCGAAGTATCGCTCGGCGCCCCGTTCCATGACGGCGGCCAGCACGCCCTCCTTGGAGCCGAAGTGCCAGTAGATGGAACTCGCGGGCAGGCCGGTCTCACGGCGGATGTGGCTGATCGAGGTGGCCGCGTATCCCTGAGTGGACATCAGTCGCTCGGTCGCGTCGAGGATCACCTCGCGGGAGTCCTCGCCTTGGCGTTGGCGCTTGGTCGGTGGCATCGGCGTCGATTCCTGTCTGTAAGGAGCGTTACAGACACGGTAGCAGACAGCCGACCGGGCGGGCAGGATAGATAGCGCCACTTGACGGCCAAACTGCCGCCGACGGTCGCCGTGCCGCTGCGGTAGCGTCAAATTTGCTTTGTCTGGCTATAGGGGGATGCGATGGCAGGCGAACTGAACGTTGATACCGGCGGCCTTCGGTCGGGAGCTGCGAGCAGCGAGGCCACCGCTGCGGGACTGGCCAGCGGCCCATTCAGCGGGTCTACGAGCATGCAACCCAGCGCGGGCGGCGTCACCGCTGTGAACGCCGCGCTGACCGCATTGCAGGGTCGCCAATCCGCACGGATTGCCGGCCAGGCGGGCGACATCTCGACCGGTGCCGCCGCCTATGCCCGGACCGACTCCGACGGATCGGATGCCATCACGTCGGTGGAGGTGTGAGCACGGCTGCCCCGGCGGTCGCCATACCCACGCGTTCGGAGATCGAGGCCTGGACCACCAGTCATCTTGCTGACGCCGCGTCCAGCTGGCGTGCGGCAGCCGAGGCGTCGGAGGACGCCTTCGATCAGCATCGGCAGAGCATCTCGTCCCCGGGTGGCACCACCTGGGAGGGCGACGCGAAAGACGCCGCGCTGGACCGAGTCACCCGTGACATTGCCGTCGTCGGCACCCAGAACGAGGCACTTCTCGCGGCCGCCGGCACCGCCGAGAACGCCGTCAGCGACATTAACTCTGCGCAACGTGAGGTGCTGGCGGCGCAGCCCACTCAGTGCCTGACGCACCGTCAGTTCCCGATGTCGATAGCAATGGAGGGCCAGTTACCTCGTTCGGCGTCGAGGACACTACCCATCTCTTGGCTACGAGTGAGGCCAACGGTGGGCACCTCATGGAGCGTCACGTAGGCCAAACATTGGAGGACCTCTCGGCACGCCTGGAGACAACTCGGCTGCCGGCAGCCTCCTCTTTCGACACGATCGACGAAGCAGCAGCAGCTGTCAGCACAACGCTCCAACGGAACAGTCAAGTCATCGACGAGTGGCTGGCAAACGGAGCCGTCCGTTACCTCGAACTCGATGCGCCTTTCAATGGTGGAGCAGTGCTAGAACGAGGAAGCGCGCAAGCGGTGGCAGGGACCGGAGCTAGGGTTGTGCTCAAAGGCGATGGAAATGGCGGATGGCTCGTGTTGACAGGATTTCCCACACCATGAACGACGGCTCGATCTCGACAGATTTGTACCAATTCTTCGCAGCGTACTTCCACCAAGACTGGGATCTGGAGTCGGATGACTGGCAAGGAGTCGTCGACAACTACATCAACGCAGATCCCGTCACGGAGCCTTTAAGGACGTTGGCTCAACAAGTTGACGATCTGCGCAACAGTCGGCCCGAACCGGATCTCGAACAGTATCTGGTGCGCACAGTCGGCGTTTACTACGTTCCCGATCCTTTGACCTACAAGGAGTGGCTAGGCCAGATCGCGGACCGCTTGCGCGCGCAGGCTGCCCGTATCGACGGGGAAGGCGCGGCACTGCGTTGAGCCGCGCCCTGACACAGCGCCGTCGGCATTCGACATTCCCTGTCGGGAAGGATAATTCTGACCGCAGGCGAGGCTCTGGTCTATGGGTTACGCCGCGACCTCTGTCAGTGGCCGGTAGACCGTCGCGCGGCTAAACGCTGAGGCTCAACCACTCAGCTGTGACCGCGATGAGCGCGCAGTGGAGGTGCATCAAGTTGACGCAGCTGCTGAACACCGGACTGTGATCACGTCGGGCGATACAGAAGAAAGCCGTGGGTCACTCAGCGGCACCAGAATGGCATTGAATCCTGGATGTGTCCCTTTGAGTCGACAGCGCTACTGCCGCCATGGGCCGACCAATTACAACCGCCTGGTCAGATACTGGTCAAGTGGTGCCCCCGGCAGGATTCGAACCTGCGGCCTTCCGCTCCGGAGGCGGACGCTCTATCCCCTGAGCTACGGGGGCGCGAACACGATGTGCTGCGCCGCTTGGGCGTGCACAGCGTAACGCATCGGGAACCGGTAATGGATTCGGGACCTGAGTGCCCCAGACCATAGGATGGTCCCTCGTGACACCTGCCGACCTGGCTGCCCTGCTCAAGACCACCGCTGCCGCGGTCCTCGCCGAGCACGGCCTCGACACCAGCGCGCTGCCCGAGACGATCACCGTCGAGCGCCCGCGCAACCCTGAGCACGGCGATTACGCCACCAACGTGGCCCTGCAGCTCGCCAAGAAGGTCGGGGTCAACCCGCGCGAGCTGGCCGGCTGGCTTGCCGCCGCCCTGGCCGAGGCCGACGGGATCGCCGCCGCCGAGATCGCGGGGCCCGGGTTCGTCAACCTGCGCATCGAGGCGTCCGCGCAGGGCGTCGTCGTCACCAACGTGCTGGCCGCGGGGGCCGACTACGGGCACTGCGCGGACCTCGCCGCCCAGAACATCAACCTGGAGTTCGTGTCGGCCAACCCGACCGGCCCCATCCACATCGGCGGTACCCGCTGGGCCGCGGTCGGTGACGCGCTCGGGCGGCTGCTGAGCACCCAGGGCGCCCAGGTCACCCGCGAGTACTACTTCAACGACCACGGCGCCCAGATCGACCGGTTCGCGCGCTCGCTGGTCGCCGCGGCCAAGGGGGAGCCCGCCCCCGAGGACGGCTACGCCGGCAGCTACATCAACGACATCGCCGCCGCGATTCTGGCCCAGGCTCCCGATGCGCTGAGCCTCCCGGCCGATCAGCAGCAGGAGACCTTCCGTGCCATCGGCGTGGACCTGATGTTCACCCACATCAAGAAGTCGCTGCACGAGTTCGGCACCGACTTCGACGTCTACACCCACGAAGACTCGATGCACACTTCCGGCCGCGTGGACCAGGCCATCGCGCGGCTGCGGGACAACGGCAGCATCTATGAGAAGGACGGCGCAACCTGGTTGCGCACCACCGCATTCGGCGACGACAAGGACCGGGTGGTCATCAAGAGCGATGGCAACCCGGCCTATGTTGCCGGCGATCTCGCCTACTACCTGGACAAGCGCGAGCGCGGATTCAACCTGTGCATCTACATGCTCGGCGCCGACCACCACGGCTACATCGCCCGGCTCAAGGCCGCGGCAGCGGCCCTCGGTGACGACCCGGCCACCGTCGAGGTGCTGATCGGCCAGATGGTCAATCTGGTCCGGGACGGTCAGCCCGTCCGGATGAGCAAGCGGGCCGGCACCGTCATCACCCTCGATGACCTGGTGGACGCCATCGGCGTCGACGCCGCCCGGTACGTGCTTATCCGGTCCTCGGTGAACAGCCCGATCGATATCGACCTGGCGTTGTGGTCCTCGGCGTCCAACGAGAACCCGGTGTACTACGTGCAGTACGCGCACGCCCGGCTCTCGGCGCTGGCGCGCAACGCCGCCGAACTCGGGCTGGCCGCCGACACCGCGCACCTCGACCTGTTGACGCACGACCGCGAGGCCACCCTGATCCGGAGCCTCGGTGAGTTCGGCAGGATCCTCAAAACCGCTGCCTCGCTGCGGGAGCCGCACCGCGTGTGCCGGTACCTCGAAGACCTCGCCGGCGACTACCACCGGTTCTACGATTCCTGCCGGGTGTTGCCCCAGGGCGACGAGACGGCCGGCGAGTTGAACGCGGCGCGGCTCGCGCTGTGCGAGGCCACCCGACAGGTCATCGCCAACGGTCTGACCATCCTCGGTGTCAGCGCCCCGGAGCGGATGTGAGCGCACAGCCCGGCACCGGCGTGCCGCCCAAGCCCCAGACCGCCGACGAGATCATGCTGCTGGCCCCGAATGTGTGGCCGCAGAACCTCGTTCGCGGATCCAATGGCGTCGTGTCGGTGGCCGGGGTCTCGGTGGCCGAGCTGGCCGCAGAGTTCGGCACCCCACTGTTCGTCATCGACGAGGACGACTTCCGGGGACGCTGCCGTGAGATCGCCTCGGCTTTCGGCGGTGGGGAACACGTGCACTACGCCTCCAAGGCGTTCCTGTGCAGCGAGGTTGCCCGCTGGGTGCATCAGGAGGGTCTGTCGCTGGACGTGGCGACCGGCGGCGAACTCGCCGTCGCGTTGCACGCCGACTTCCCTGCGGAGCGAATCACCGTGCACGGCAACAACAAATCCGTCGAGGAACTGCGCACCGCGGTGAACGCCGGCGTCGGGCACATCGTGGTCGACTCCGAGATCGAGATCGAACGCCTGGAGGCAGTGGCCGGTGCGGCCGGCATCGTGCAGGACGTGCTGGTGCGGGTCACCCCCGGGGTAGAGGCGCACACCCACGAGTTCATCTCCACCGCACACGAGGACCAGAAGTTCGGGCTGTCGCTGGCCAGCGGTGCCGCACTGGAGGCGGTCCGCAGGGTGTTCGCCACCGACAATCTGCGCCTGGTCGGCCTGCACTGCCACGTCGGCTCGCAGATCTTCGACGTGTCCGGCTTCGAGATCGCCGCGCGCCGCCTGCTGGGTCTGCTGCGCGATGTGGTCGCCGAGTTCGGCGTCGACAAGACCGCACAGATGGACATCCTCGATCTCGGTGGCGGCCTGGGTATCTCGTACCTGCCGCATGACAATCCGCCGCCCATGCAGGAACTGGCCGACAAGCTCAAGGCCATCGTGAAGAACGAATCGGCCGCGGTCGGACTGCCCACCCCGACGTTGGTGGTCGAACCCGGCCGCGCCATCGCCGGTCCCGGCACCATCACCCTCTACGAAGTCGGCACCGTCAAGGATGTGGCCATCTCGGCGGACAAGCACCGGCGTTACGTCAGTGTGGACGGCGGCATGAGCGACAACATCCGGCCCGCCCTGTACCACGCGGAATACGACGCGCGGTTGGTCTCCCGGGTCAGCGACGCGTCCGCGGTGCTCGCCCGTATCGTCGGAAAGCACTGCGAGAGCGGTGACATCATCGTCCGCGACACCTGGGTGTCCGAGGATCTGGTCCCGGGGGATCTGCTGGCCGTCGCCGCCACCGGCGCGTACTGCTATTCGATGTCGAGCCGGTACAACCTGTTGCGGCGCCCGGCCGTGGTCGCGGTGAAGGACGGTAGTGCGCGGCTGATCCTGCGCCGGGAAACCGTCGAGGATCTTCTGAGCTTGGAGGTTGGCAATGAGTGAAAAGGCGATCGGCGTAGCGGTTCTCGGACTCGGCAACGTGGGCACCGAGGTGGTGCGCATCATCGAGGAGAGCGCCACGGATCTGGAGGCGCGCATCGGTGCCCCGCTGGAACTGCGCGGGGTCGGGGTGCGCCGGGTCGCCAAGGACCGTGGGGTCCCGGTCGGCATGCTCACCGATGACATCGACGCACTGGTCTCGCGCGACGACGTCGACATCGTGGTGGAACTGATGGGACCGGTGGAACCGGCCCGCAAGGCCATCATGGCCGCGCTGGAGCAGGGCAAGTCGGTCGTCACCGCCAACAAGGCGTTGATGGCCCAGTCCACCGGTGAGCTTGCCCAGGCCGCTGAAAAGCGTGCGTGGACCTGTATTTCGAGGCGGCCGTGGCCGGCGCGATCCCGGTGATCCGGCCGCTGACCCAGTCGTTGGCCGGGGACTCGGTGCTGCGGGTGGCCGGCATCGTCAACGGCACCACCAACTACATCCTGTCGGCGATGAACGACACCGGGGCCTCCTACGAGGACGCCCTGGCCGATGCCAGCGCCCTGGGCTACGCCGAGGCCGACCCGACCGCCGATGTCGAGGGCTACGACGCCGCGGCCAAGGCGGCCATCCTGGCCTCCATCGCTTTCCACACCCGGGTGACCGCCGACGACGTGTACCGCGAAGGCATCACCAAGGTCAGCGCCGCGGATTTCGAGTCGGCCAAGGCGCTCGGCTGCAACATCAAGCTGCTGGCCATCTGTGAGCGGCTCACCAGCGGTAAAGGCAAGCAACGGGTTTCGGCTCGGGTGTACCCGGCGCTGGTCCCACTGGACCATCCGTTGGCATCGGTCAACGGCGCCTTCAACGCCGTGGTCGTGGAGGCCGAAGCGGCCGGCAGGCTGATGTTCTACGGCCAGGGCGCCGGCGGCGCACCGACCGCCTCGGCGGTGATGGGTGATCTGGTGATGGCCGCCCGCAACCGCGTGCAGGGCGGCCGCGGCCCGCGCGAGTCCAAGTACGCCAAGCTGCCGATCGCGTCCATCGGAGCCATCCCCACCCGGTACTACGTCAACATGAACGTCAAGGATCAGCCCGGCGTATTGTCCGCCGTAGCAGCGGAATTCAGCCGCCACGAGGTCAGCATCGCCGAGGTCCGGCAGCAGGGGATGACCGACAACGAAGGTGAGCCGTGCGGCGCACAGATCGTCGTCGTCACCCACCAGGCCACCGACGCCGCCCTGTCGGAGACCGTCGAGGCGCTCGCCGAGCTCGACGTCGTGCAGAACATCAACAGCGTGCTTCGTATGGAAGGAACCACAGCATGACCAACGGAGCGACGGGACATAAAACAGCAGGTCCAGTGCACCAGGCGTGGCCGGGACTGATCGCCGCCTATCGGGATCGGCTGCCGGTCGAGGACACCTGGACCCCGATCACGTTGCTGGAGGGCGGAACTCCGCTGATCCACGCCAAGCGGCTCTCCGAGCAGACCGGGTGCACGGTGCACCTGAAGGTGGAGGGGCTCAACCCCACCGGCTCCTTCAAGGACCGTGGCATGACGATGGCGGTCACCGATGCGATCGCCCGCGGCCAGCAGGCCGTGTTGTGCGCATCCACCGGCAACACCTCGGCCTCGGCGGCGGCGTATGCGGCCAAGGCCGGCATCACCTGTGCGGTGCTGATCCCACAGGGCAAGATCGCGATGGGCAAGCTCGCCCAGGCAGTCATGCACGGCGCCAAAATCATTCAGGTCGAAGGTAACTTCGACGACTGTCTGGAACTGGCCCGCAAGCTGACCGCGGAATACCCGACCGTCGCACTGGTCAACTCGGTGAACCCGGTACGCATCGAGGGCCAGAAGACCGCCGCCTTCGAGATCAGCGACGTGCTGGGCACCGCGCCGGATGTGCACTCGCTGCCGGTCGGCAACGCCGGGAACATCACCGCGTACTGGCGCGGCTATCGCGAATACCACCGCGACGGTCTGTCGGATCGGTTGCCCCGCATGCTCGGAACGCAGGCCGCCGGGGCCGCACCACTGGTGAGTGGGCACCCGGTGAGCAACCCGGAGACCATCGCCACCGCGATCCGCATCGGGTCCCCGGCGTCCTGGAACTCAGCGGTGGAAGCCCAGGAACAGTCGCAGGGACGCTTCCTCGCGGCGACCGACGACGAGATCTTGGCCGCCTACCGTCTGGTGGCGGCGGCCGAAGGCGTGTTCGTCGAGCCCGCATCGGCGGCCAGCATCGCCGGTCTGCTGAAGTCGATCGAGGACGGCTGGGTCAAGCCCGGCTCGACCGTGGTGTGCACCGTCACCGGTAACGGCCTGAAGGATCCCGACACGGCGCTCAAGGGCATGCCCGAAGTCACCCCGATCCCGGTCGACCCGGCCGCGGTGGTGGCGAAACTGGGTCTGGGCTGACGGTCGGATCGTTGGTGAGCAAAAGTCTGCCGGCCGGGCTGCGGGCCCGTGCTGTCGTCGCGGCCTCCAGTGCCAACCTCGGACCGGGGTTCGACAGTCTCGGTCTTGCTCTGAGTCTGTATGACGAGATCATCGTTGAGACAACAGATTCCGGTCTCGTCATCGAGGTCGAGGGCCAAGGTGCCGGGCAGGTCCCGCTGACCGCCGACCATCTGGTGGTGCGGGCGATCGAGCGCGGTCTGGCCGCCGCCGGACTGCGCGCTGGTGGGCTGAAAGTGCAGTGCCGCAATGTGATTCCGCATTCGCGTGGCCTCGGATCGTCGGCCGCTGCCGTCGTCGGAGGTTTGGCGGTGGTGAATGGTTTTGCTGCGCAGTCTGATTCGGCGGAGTTGACGATCGACGAGTTGGTGCAACTGTCCTCGGAGTTCGAAGGGCACCCTGACAACGCTGCGGCAGCCGTGCTCGGCGGTGCGGTCGTGTCCTGGACGGAAGACGGCAGCACCCCGGCCCGCTACGACGCGGCCCGTCTGCAGCTTCACCCCGACATCCGACTCTTCCCTGCGATCCCCGAAACCCGGTCCTCGACCGCGGCGACCAGGGGGCTGCTGCCCGAGCAGGTCAGTCACACCGATGCGCGGTTCAATCTGGCGCGGTCGGCGATGCTGGTGGTGGCGCTCACCCAACGCCCGGATCTGCTGCTGGAGGCGACCGCCGACCGGTTGCATCAGACGCAGCGGGCGCCGGCCATGCCTGCCTCGGCGGAATATCTTGCGATGCTGCGGCGTTGTGGGGTGGCAGCGGTGCTTTCGGGTGCCGGGCCAGCGGTGATAGCTCTGACCAGCGGATCCGATTTGCCGGCCGACGTGCTCGAATACGGCGCCGCGAACGGTTTCACGGTGACCGAGATGTCGGCGGGAGACGGCGTGCGCTGGAATGCGGAGACCCCCGCCCAAACCCTGTCGGGGTAACACGCGAATACGTGGCGCTCCTTGCTTCCAGCTCTGATGCGGGTTATTCTCGCTTTCGTCCAGCAATCGCAGCGGCTCTACCTGCGCCGACACTAGGACGACTACCCAATCTTTCGTTTCACTCGTGGACTGATGGTTCGCCGCACGCCGGTGGGCCCTGGCGATCACTGTTGCTCAGGCGATGGTGGCGCCGCGAAAGAACGCGCGCTCAGCTCTTCGGCTGGGTGCAGATGACCTTCGGGGACCCCCTCGCGCATGTGCAATATGCGAGGGAAAGAAAGGAAATCCGTGACTGATACGGACCTCTTCACGGCAAGCGACAGCGGCGAAGCCGCCGCAGATTCCGCTTCCGTGGACTCAGGCAAGGCCGCGCGGAGCGCAGGCGCACGCGGCGGGCGTTCCGGCTCGCTGACGTCGATGCTGCTTCCAGACCTGCGCGCGCTTGCCGGTGAAGTAGGTGTCAAAGGCACCTCGGGCATGCGTAAGGGCGATCTGATCGCCGCCATCAAGGAACGTCGTGGTGAGGGCAACGGCGGTGCGCCCGCCGCTGCTCCGGTAGCCAAGGCCGCCGAAGCGGCCCCGGTTGCGGAGTCGGCACCGGCCGCACCGCAGGCCGACGCCGGCGCGGCGCCGCAGCAGAGCAACCCGCAGCGCCGTGAGCGCCGCAGCGCCGCGCGCCAGACCGGTGCGCCCGAAGGCCAGAAGGCGCAGGATGCCAATGGCGCCAAGACCGAGAACGAGGGCGCGCAGGAACCCGCGCGCTCCGACAAGCCCGACAATGCCACCGGCAACCGCAATGCGGATAACCGCGGTGCCGACAACCGCGGTGCCGACAACTCGGAAGCCCGCTCGGAAACGCGCGAGAACCGTCCGCCCAGGAACTCAGAGGGTGGCGACCAGCAGGGCGGCGGCCAGCAGAACCGCAACAGCGGCGGCGGCAACAACAGTGGTGGCGGCAACGCCAACAACTCGAACAACAACAACAACGACGACGGCGACGACCGCCAGGGCCGTCGTGGCCGACGGTTCCGTGACCGTAAGCGCCGCGGGGAGCGTGGCGGCGATGGCGGCGATCGCGGAGACCGCGGCGATCGCGGAGACCGCGACACCGAACTGCGCGAGGACGATGTCGTCCAGCCGGTGGCCGGCATTCTGGATGTGCTGGACAACTACGCGTTCGTGCGCACCTCCGGCTACCTGGCGGGCCCCAACGACGTCTACGTGTCGATGAACATGGTGCGTAAGAACGGTCTGCGCCGCGGTGACGCGGTGACCGGTGCGGTGCGGGTGGCCCGCGAGGGTGAGAGCACTGGCGGCGGCAACAACCCGCGCCAGAAGTTCAACCCGTTGGTCCGCCTGGACACCGTCAACGGAGGCCCGGTCGAGAACGCCAAGAACCGGCCCGACTTCCAGAAGCTGACCCCGCTGTACCCGAACCAGCGGCTGCGTCTGGAGACCACTCCGGACCGCCTCACCACCCGCGTGATCGACCTGATCATGCCGATCGGTAAGGGTCAGCGCGCGCTGATCGTGTCACCGCCCAAGGCCGGTAAGACCACGATCATGCAGGACATCGCGAACGCGATCACCAAGAACAACCCGGAATGCCATCTGATGGTCGTGCTCGTCGATGAGCGCCCGGAAGAGGTCACCGATATGCAGCGTTCGGTCGTCGGCGAGGTCATCGCCTCGACGTTCGACCGTCCGCCGTCAGATCACACCCAGGCCGCCGAACTGGCCATCGAGCGGGCCAAGCGCCTGGTCGAGCAGGGCAAGGACGTCGTGGTGCTGCTGGATTCGATCACCCGCCTGGGCCGCGCGTACAACAACGCGTCGCCGGCATCGGGACGCATCCTGTCCGGTGGTGTCGACTCGACCGCGCTGTATCCGCCCAAGCGTTTCCTGGGCGCGGCGCGCAACATCGAGTTCGGTGGATCGCTGACGATCATCGCCACGGCCATGGTCGAGACCGGCTCCACCGGTGACACCGTGATCTTCGAGGAGTTCAAGGGCACCGGTAACGCCGAGCTCAAGCTGGACCGAAAGATCGCCGAGCGCCGCGTCTTCCCGGCCGTCGACGTCAACCCGTCGGGTACCCGCAAGGACGAGTTGCTCTTGGGTGCCGACGAGTTCGCGGTCGTGCACAAGCTGCGTCGGGTGCTCTCGGGTCTGGATCCGCATCAGGCCATCGACCTGCTGATGAGCCAGCTGCGCAAGACCAAGACCAATTACGAGTTCCTGGTCCAGGTCTCCAAGAACACCCCCGGTGGAAACAGCGACAACGACTGACCCACGCTGCGCGAGCAGACGCACATGGCCCCGTTTCCCTGGTGGAACGGGGCCATTTGCGTCTGCTCGATCGAGAGAACGCCGATGACCCGGATCACTAGGCCGTGGGATCGCTGCGCAGCGCCGGGATCAGATAACGCCGGACGTGGGTGAGCAGCTGAGCCGAATCGGTCGGGTCCAGCGTGTCGCCCGGCACCGTCGCCAACGAAATCACAATGCGGGCAACCCATTCCGAGGCCTCATCGATGACGACATCAGAATGGATTTCGCCGTTGTCCCGGGCGGCGATCAGGTAGCGGGACCAGAACCCGGCGAGGTCGGGCACCAGGCCCTGCACACCGGCGCCGGCGCAGGCGGCGAACTCCTCGGGCTCGTCGACGCGGAGCTTCATCAACAGGGCGCCCGGATCGTCATAGGCGGTGCGGCCGTGCCGGATCCCCGCGACGATCTGCTCGTCGAGCCCCTGGATCTCTTCCAGGACGGCGTGGGCCTGTGACCAGTACACCTCGTTGAGGCGCACGATCGCGGCGCCGAGCAGGGTGACCTTGTCCGGGAAGTGCCGGTAGAGCCAGCCCCGCGACACCCCAGCGGTCTCGGCCACCTCCGAGACGGTGGTGGCCCGGATGCCCTTCGCATGCAGGCACACCTCGGCCGCATCGATCAGGCGATCGCGAACGGTGGCCGTGCTGGTGGGCACTTTGCGGGCTCCTCGGCGGTGGGGTTCGGCGGATTAGCAGACGTGTTGTTGCATTCTGCCAACAACCCCACCGATACGGTGGAGCAGGTCAGCAGTGGTAGACAGCTTCAAGAATCTGTTCACAGACATGGAGGTGCCCGGGCATGGCGGACACACTGCAACAACTGCTGCGTACCCGAGCAGAACGCGACACGGCCGCGGTCAAGTACGGCGACGACATCTGGACATGGCGCGAACACATCGCTGACGCCGGTCGCCAGGCCGCCGCACTCATCGCGCTCGCCGACCCCGCGCGCCCGCTGCATGTCGGCACGCTGCTGGGCAACTCCCCACGCATGCTCACCGCGCTGGCTGCCGCCGGGCTCGGCGGTTACGTGCTGTGCGGTATCAACACCACCCGCCGTGGGGACGCCCTGGCCCGTGACATCGCCAAGGTCGACACCCAGATCCTGCTCACCGACGCCGACCACCGTCACCTGCTCGACGGGGTGGACCTGCCCGGTGTCACGGTGATAGACACCTCCGCAGCGCAGTGGACCCAGCTGCTCGCCGAGGCCCCGGAGCTCACGCCGCACCGCGAATGCGCGCCGGATGACACCTTCATGATGATCTTCACCTCGGGCACCAGCGGCGAGCCCAAGGCCGTCGAGGTGCCGCATTCGACGGTGCTGTTCGCCGGCAGCGCCCTGGTGCAGCGCTACGAGCTGAGCGATCAGGACACCTGCTACCTGGCCATGCCGCTGTTTCACTCCAACGCCGTCTACGCCGGATGGAGCGTCGCGCTCGGCGCGGGCGCGGCGATGGCGCCCGCGACGTTCTCCGCCTCGTCGTTCCTGCCCGACATCCGGCGCTACGGCGCCACCTACATGAACTACGTCGGCAAGCCGCTCGCCTACATCCTGGCCACCGCCGAAGGCCCCGACGACGCCGACAACCCGTTGCGCGTCGCCTTCGGCAACGAGGCCGCCGACCGCGATATCGAGGCCTTCGGCCGACGATTCGGGTGCACGGTGTGGGACGGGTTCGGGTCCACCGAGACCGCCGTCATCATCACCCGGCTGGAGAACTGCCCGGCCGGCTCGATCGGCCAGGGCTTCCCGGGCGTCGCGATCTACAACTCGGAGACCGGCCAGGAATGTGAGGTCGCCCGTTTCGACGCCCACGGCGCCCTGCTGAACGCCGAGGCCGCGACGGGGGAGTTGGTGAACACCACCGGCAGCGGGCTGTTTCGCGGCTACTACAACGACCCCGGTGCCACCGGTGAACGACTGCGCGGGGGTATCTACTGGTCCGGTGACCTCGCCTATCGCGACGCCGGCGGCTGGATCTACCTGGCCGGCCGCACGGCGGACTGGATGCGTGTCGACGGCGAGAACCTGACGACGGCACCGATCGAACGGATTCTGTTGCGACTGGATGCGATCAACCGGGTCGCGGTCTACCCGGTGCCCGACGAGCACGTCGGTGATCAGGTGATGGCGGCCGTGGTGCTGCAGGATGACGCCGAAGTCACCCCCGCCGCGTTCGCCGAGTTCCTCGCCGAGCAGGCCGATCTGTCGCCCAAGGCGCGGCCGCGCTATGTCTGGATCGCCGAAGACCTGCCGAGCACCGCGACCAACAAGATCCTCAAACGCGAACTCATCGCCCTCGGGACCGCACCGCAGGGACGGCGCATCTGGAAACGCGACGGTCAGACGTACACACCGCTGACCCGGGAATAGCGGCCGGTGGTAGGGCGTTTTCGCATTCGACGGTTGACCTGGCATAATTCACCGTCGACCCTCGGTTCCGGTTCACGCTCGAAGACTCCCAGGTCTGGGCTCGGGCGACCCGGCGGCCAACGATTGCAGAGGAAAAGCCATGAAATCGGGTATTCACCCCAACTACGCCGAGACCAATGTGGTCTGCGGCTGCGGTAACACCTTCACCACCCGCAGCACCAAGGACAACGGCCACATCGTGGTCGAGGTCTGCTCGCAGTGCCACCCGTTCTACACCGGCAAGCAGAAGATCCTCGACAGCGGCGGCCGCGTCGCCCGCTTCGAGAAGCGCTACGGCAAGCGCGCCGGGGCGGCGGGGAAGCCAGAAGCCACGGCTGCTGCAGACAACTAGCTGACCTATCGGCGCCCGAACCTGGCACTTGTGTCAGGACCGGGCGCCGATTTGCGTCTACAGGCCGTTCTTGAGGAGTCCAGGTGACCGATACCGCACCCGCGATCGAGGCGTTGCTCGCCGAGTGCGCCGACCTGGAGACCCAGCTCGCCGATCCCGCCCTGCATGGTGACGCCGGCGCGGCACGCCGCGTCGGGAAGCGGTTCGCGCAGGTCTCCCCGATCGTCTCGACGTACCGCAAACTGGAAGCCGCGCGCGGCGACCTGGAGGCCGCCCGCGAGCTCGCCGCCGAGGACGAGGCCTTTGCTGCCGAGGTGCCCGAGATCGAGGCGCGGGTCGCCGAGCTCGACAACCGGCTGACCGATCTGCTCGCCCCACGCGATCCACACGACGCCGACGATGTCGTGCTCGAGGTCAAATCCGGTGAGGGTGGCGAGGAATCGGCATTGTTCGCCTCCGACCTGGCGCGCATGTACATCCGCTACGCCGAGCGGCACGGCTGGACGGTTACCGTGCTCGACGAGACATGGTCGGACCTGGGCGGTTACAAGGACGCCACCATCACCATCGCGAGCAAGGGCGATTCCGCCGACGGCGTGTGGTCGCGGATGAAGTTCGAGGGCGGGGTGCACCGCGTGCAGCGCGTGCCCGTCACCGAATCCCAGGGCCGGGTGCACACCTCGGCCGCGGGCGTGCTCGTCTACCCCGAGCCCGACGACGTCGAGGCCGTCCAGATCGACGAGTCCGATCTGCGCATCGACGTCTACCGCTCGTCGGGCAAGGGCGGCCAGGGGGTCAACACCACCGACTCCGCGGTCCGGATCACCCACCTGCCCACCGGCATCGTCGTCACCTGCCAGAACGAGCGCAGCCAGCTGCAGAACAAGGCGCGCGCCATGGTGGTGCTCGCTGCCCGGCTACAGGCACTCGCCGAGGAGCAGGCCTCGGCGGACGCGTCGGCGGACCGGGCCAGCCAGATCCGCACGGTCGACCGTAGCGAGCGGATCCGCACCTACAACTACCCCGAGAACCGGATCGCCGACCACCGCATCAACTTCAAGTCGCACAACCTCGACCAGGTACTCGATGGTGATATGGATGCGCTGCTGGACGCACTGGCGGCCGCCGACAAGCAGGCGCGGCTCCAACAGGCGTGATGAACGCGTTGCAGCAAGCGATCTCGGATGCGGCCACCGTGCTCGCCACCGCCGGCATCGACTCCGCGCGTGCCGATGCCGAACAACTGGCCGCCCATGTGCTCGGCGTCGATCGCGGGCGGCTGATGTTCGCCGATCCCGGACCCGGGGTCCTGGACGAATTCCGCACCCTCGTCGAGCAGCGCGCGCTGCGAATCCCGTTGCAGCACTTGTTGGGTACCGCCGCCTTCGGTCCGCTGACCCTGGCCGTCGGGCCCGGGGTGTTCATCCCGCGGCCCGAGACCGAGGCGCTGCTGGAGTGGGCGCAGACCGTCCCCGTCCGCCCGGGCGGCGTGATCGTGGACCTGTGTTCGGGTTCGGGCGCACTCGCGCTCGCACTTGCGCTCTACCGCCCCGATGCCCGTGTCATCGCGGTGGAGCGGTCCGAGGAGGCGCTGCGTTACGCCCGCGCCAATGTGGACGGAACCACAGTGGAGTTGCTGCACGCCGATGTCACCGACCGCGATGTGCTGACCGACCTCACCGGCCAGGTTGACCTGGTGGTTGCGAACCCGCCCTATATCCCTGACGGTGCAGAGCTGGAACCAGAAGTGGCAGAACATGATCCGCGCGCCGCGCTATTCGGTGGCCCGGACGGGATGGCCGTCATCAAGCCGATCGTCGAGCTGGTCTCCCGGCTGCTGCGGCCCGGCGGGCAGGTGGGGGTCGAACATGACGACACCACGTCGGCGGCCACCGTCGAGCTCTTTGGTGCCGCCGGCGTCTTCACCGGTATCGCGGCACGCCGCGACCTGGCCGGTCGACGCCGGTTCGTCACCGCGGTGAGAAGCTGAGTGGCATGAGACGCGACGAGCGGTTGGGTGAGGAGTCATGACACAACTCTTCGACTGCGCGGACCCAGAACAACGGGCGACCGGGCTCATGTCGGCGATCAGCGCGGTCAAGGGTGGGGGACTGGTCGTGCTGCCCACCGACACCGTCTACGGCATCGGCGCGGACGCCTTCAACAGCGAAGCGGTCGCCGCGTTGCTCGCGGCCAAGAACCGGGGCCGCGATATGCCGGTCGGTGTGCTCGTCGGCTCCTGGCACACCATCGACGGTTTGGTCTATGCGGTGCCGCCCGCCGCGCGCGAACTCATCCAGGCGTTCTGGCCGGGCGCGCTGAGCCTGGTGGTGCGGCACGCGCCGTCGCTGCACTGGGACCTCGGCGACGCAGCAGGCACCGTCATGTTGCGCATGCCGCTGCAGCCGGTGGCCATCGAACTGCTGCGCGAGGTCGGCCCGATGGCGGTCTCCAGCGCGAACGTCTCCGGGCAGCCGGCCGCGGTCACCGCCGCGGACGCGCAGGCTCAGCTGGGTGCGCGGGTCGAGGTCTACCTCGACGGGGGACCGTCGCCGCAGGGCGCCGCCTCGACGATCGTGGACGTGTCCGGTCCGCAGCCGCGGGTGCTGCGCGAAGGGCCCGTCTCGGTCGCCGACGTCGCCCGCGTGCTCGGCGTGGAAGCCCAGGCCCTCACACCCGAGGACGCCCGTGGGACCACCCCTTAGGCCACAGCCAATTCGCGTACGGTTCAGCACGTGGTGAGCGAATCGGTCTGGATGGCTGACGGTCTGCTCGCCCTGTCGGACCGCGGCGCCGGTGTCCCGCTACGCGAACTCGCGCTCGTCGGACTCACGGCCGCGATCATCACCTACTTCGCGACCGGCTGGGTGCGGGTGTTCGCCATCCGGGTCGGCGCGGTCGCCTACCCGCGCGAACGCGATGTGCACGTCCAGCCGATCCCGCGGATGGGCGGATTGGCCATGTACATCGGCGTGGCCGCCGCGGTGCTGCTGGCCTCCCAGTTGCCCGCCCTCAACCGTGGGTTCGTGTACTCGACCGGCATGCCCGCGGTGGTGGTCGCCGGCGGACTCATCATGCTGGTGGGGCTCATCGACGACCGGTGGGGGCTGGACTCGCTGACCAAGTTCGCCGGCCAGATCACCGCCGCCAGCGTGCTGGTCACCATGGGCGTGGCATGGAGCGTGCTGTACATCCCGTTCGGTGGCGTCGGCACCATCGTGCTGGATCAGGTCACCTCGATCCTGCTCACCTTGGCGTTGACGGTCTCGATCGTCAACGCCATGAACTTCATCGACGGTCTCGACGGGCTGGCAGCCGGGCTCGGGCTGATCACGGCGCTGGCCATCTGCATCTTCTCGGTGGGCCTGCTCCGCGATCACGGGGGCGATGTGCTGTTCTACCCGCCGGCCATGATCTCGGTGGTGCTCGCCGGTGCGTGCCTGGGCTTCCTGCCGCACAACTTCCACCGCGCCAAGATCTTCATGGGCGACTCGGGTTCGATGCTGATCGGCCTGATGCTCGCCGCGGCCTCGACGACGGCGGCCGGTCCCATATCGCAGACCGCCTACGGGGCGCGCGACGTGTTCGCGTTGCTGTCACCGTTCCTGTTGGTCGTGGCGGTGATGTTCGTGCCCGCCCTGGACACGCTGCTGGCGATCGTGCGCCGCACCCGCGCGGGTGTTCATTTCTCGACTCCGGACAAGATGCATCTGCATCACCGACTGCTGCAGATCGGGCATTCGCACCGCCGCGTCGTCCTGCTGATCTACATGTGGGTCAGCATCGTGGCACTGGGGGCGGCAAGCACCATCTTCTTCGATCCGCGCTACACCGGCGCGGTGATGCTGGCCGCGATTCTGGTCGCCGGCGTGGTGACCCTGATACCACTGCTGCGGGGTCGAAACGGTGCGGTCGAAGACCCGTGAAAGCCGTTGTACGACAAAAAGTAGTAGGCCTGTTTTTGTGCCTCCTACCTTGTGGTACGGTTCTGCGCATAACCCGAAAACCTCGCGGGTTGCCGGCCCGGCCCATCGGTCCACCCGACCGATCGGCGCCGATACACGACCGACAAAAGGGAGCTACCCCTTGGGTGATTCCAGCGCGCCCGCTGCCCTCCGATACTCTCGTCGGGCATGCACAGGAATTTTGCAGTTTTCTGAGGTATCGCAGTTTTCGATCAGTACCCCCCTCGACGACGCGGGATTGAGGTGAACGACGTGACGACGCCAGCGCAGGACGCGCCCCTGGTGTTCCCTTCCGTCGCCTTCCGCCCGTTGCGGCTGCTGCTGATCTGCCTGGCACTGACCGCCCTGGCCATCGCGGCCGCCGGTTACGTCGGCAACATCTTCTTCGGTGTGTTCTTCGGGATCGGGCTCGGTCTCGGTTTGCTCAATGCGCTGCTGGTGCGCCGAGCCGTCGAGTCGATCACGATGGAAGACCACCCACTCAAGAAGAAGATGGCCATAAACTCCGCCACGCGACTGTTGGTGATCACCGCAGTCGCCATGGTGGTGGCCATCTACTTCAAGGCACACGGCGGAATTGCGGTGCTGTTCGGGTTGGCAATCTTCCAGGCGCTGCTGGTGATGAGCACCAGCATTCCGGTGCTGAAGAAGATCCGCTCCAACGGCTTGGACGTCGAAGACGTCCCCGCATCGGATTCGAAGGATTGAGCTGACCCGAATGACTGAGACTGTGCTTGCCGCCGAAGAGGGTGGCGCCGCCATCCACGTCGGACACCACACGATGGTGTTCGAACTGTTCGGCATGACCTTCAACGGTGACACGATCATGGCCACCGCGATCACCGCGTTGATCATCATCGGGCTGGCGTTCTACCTGAAGTCCAAGGTCACCTCGACCGGTGTTCCCGGTGGCGTGCAGCTGTTCTGGGAGGCGCTGACCATCCAGATGCGTCAGCAGATCGAGGGTTCGATCGGCATGAAGATCGCCCCCTTCGTCCTTCCGCTGGCCGTCGCGCTGTTCGCGTTCATCCTGATCTCCAACTGGCTGGCTGTGCTGCCCTGGCAGTACGGCGGGTCCGACGGCGCCGCCGCCGAGCTCTACAAGCCGCCGGCCTCGGATATCAACTTCGTGCTGGCTCTCGCCCTGTTCGTGTTCATCTGCTACCACGCAGCGGGCATCTGGCGACGCGGCGCCATCGGCCACCCGATCGCCGTCGTCAAGGGGCACGTCGCCTTCCTGGCGCCGATCAACATCGTCGAGGAACTGGCGAAGCCGATCTCGCTGGCACTGCGACTCTTCGGCAACATCTTCGCCGGCGGCATCCTGGTGGCGCTGATCGCGATGTTCCCCTGGTACATCCAGTGGCTGCCCAACGCCATCTGGAAGACCTTCGACCTGTTCGTCGGCCTGATCCAGGCCTTCATCTTCAGCCTGCTGACGATCCTGTACTTCAGCCAGTCGATGGAAGTCCATGACGACCACGACGCCAAAGAACACGCGCACTGACTTTCGACCGTTTGACCACGCTGCACTGACACGTACGACAGAAGTCCTGGTGGCACCGCCGCCAGTTACAAGGAGGAAAAAGGAATGGAACTCGATCCCAACGCTCTCATCACCATGGGCGCGCTGATCGGTGGCGGTCTGATCATGGGTGGCGGTGCCATCGGCGCCGGTATCGGTGACGGTATCGCGGGTAACGCGCTGATCTCCGGCATCGCCCGGCAGCCCGAGGCCCAGGGCCGGCTGTTCACCCCGTTCTTCATCACCGTCGGTCTGGTGGAGGCCGCGTACTTCATCAACCTGGCGTTCATGGCGCTGTTCGTCTTCGCCACGCCGGGCCTGCAGTAGTCCGACAGCATGGACCAGCTGACCGTATCCATCGTGGCCGCGGAAGAGGGCGGGGGGACCAGTAACTTCCTGGTTCCCAATGGCACCTTTTTCGCCGTGCTGCTCATCTTCCTGATCACGCTCGGCGTGATCTGGAAATGGGTGGTGCCGCCGATCAGCAAGGTGCTCGCCGAGCGCGAGGCCATGCTGGCCAAAACTGCTGCCGACAGCCGTAAGTCGGCTGAACAGGTGGCAGCCGCTCAGGCCGACTACGACGAGGCGATGGCCGGCGCACGCGCCGAGGCATCGGCACTTCGTGACGAGGCACGCGCCGAAGGCCGTCAGGTCGTCGACTCGAAGCGGGCCGAGGCCAGCGGTGAAGTCGCCGAGACGGTACGCCAGGCCAACGAGAAGCTGTCCCAACAGGGTTCAGCGGCTCAAGCCGAGCTGGCCTCGTCGGTGGATGGCCTGTCGGCCACCCTGGCGAGCCGCATCCTCGGCGTCGACGTGAATTCGGGACGGAACAACTAGATGTCGACATTCATCGGACAGCTGATCGGCTTCGCCGTCATCGTGTTCATCCTCGCCAAATGGGTGGCACCCCTGGTGAAGGGGTTGATGGTCAAGCAGCAAGAGGCCATCCGGGTCGCCCTGGCCGAGAGCGCTGAAGCGGCGAAGAAGCTCGCCGAGGCCGATGCCATGCACGCCAAGGCACTGGCCGACGCCGAGGCCGAGGCCGGCAGCGTCACCGGTGAGGCGAAGCAGGATTCCGAGCGCATCAAGGCCCAGCTGGAAGAGCAGGCCGGAGTCGACGCCGAGCGCATCAAGGCCCAGGGCGGGCAGCAGGTTCACCTGCTGCGCCAGCAGCTGGTGCGTGAACTGCGGCTCGGGCTCGGCGACGAGGCTGTCACCAAGGCCGCGGACCTGGTCCGCGCCCACGTGGCCGACGCGGACGCGCAGGCGGCGACCGTCGACCGCTTCCTCGACGATCTCGACCAGATGGCCCCGTCGGCCGCGGTGATCGAGACCGGTGCCACGGCAGGACTACGGGCGGCCAGCCGTGAGGCACTGGCCAACCTGGTCTCGGAGTTCGACAGCGTGGCCGGTGGTTCGGACGCCGAGGGCCTGACGGCCCTGGCCGATGACCTGGCCGCGGTGGCGAAGCTGCTCATCACCGAGAGCGCCCTGACCAAGCACCTGGCCGAGCCGGCCGATTCCGCCGCGGCGAAGGTCGCGCTGGTCGACAAGCTGCTGACCGGCAAGATCGGTGAGCCCGCCCTGAAGCTGGTTCGTACCGCCGGATCCCAGCGCTGGTCCACCGAGGCCAACCTGGTCGACGGGATCGAGCACATCGCGCGGCTGGCCCTCCTGCAGCGCGCACATGCCGCCGGCGAGGTCGACGAGGTGGAGGACCAGCTGTTCCAGTTCGGTCGGGTCCTCGACGCCGAGCCCAGGCTGTCCGCGCTGCTCAGCGACTACACCGCCGATGCAGCGGGTCGAATCGCGCTGCTGGACAAGGTGGTCGGTACCGGAAGCAGCGCCAATGGCACTGCCGCCGCGTTGCTGTCGCAGACCATCGGCCTGCTCCGCGGGGAACGCGCCGATGAAGCCGTCATCGATCTCGCCGAGCTCGCAGTGGCCCGTCGCGGAGAGGTTGTGGCTCACGTCAGCGCCGCTGCGGATCTGACCGATGCACAGCGCGACCGCCTGGCGGCCGTGCTCACGCGCATCTACGGGCACCCGGTGTCCGTCCAGTTGCATGTCGATCCGGAACTGCTCGGTGGTCTGTCGATCACCGTCGGTGACGAAGTGATCGACGGATCCATCGCGTCCCGCTTGGCTGCCGCGCAGACCCAGCTGCCGGACTGACCCCGAAGACTTATCACCCAGATCAAAAGGTAGGAAGACGAAAAACCATGGCAGAGTTGACAATCTCGGCTGCTGATATCGAAGGTGCCATCGAGGGCTACGTATCCTCGTTTTCCGCCGACACCGAGCGGGAAGAGGTCGGCACCGTTGTCGATGCCGGTGACGGCATCGCCCACGTCGAGGGCCTGCCCTCGGTCATGACACAGGAGCTGCTCGAATTCCCGGGCGGCGTTCTGGGTGTCGCGATGAACCTCGACGAGCACAGCGTCGGCGCCGTGATCCTGGGTGACTTCGCGAAGATCGCCGAAGGCCAGCAGGTCAAGCGCACCGGCGAGGTGCTCTCCGTCCCGGTGGGTGACGCCTTCCTCGGCCGCGTGGTGAACCCGCTCGGCCAGCCGATCGACGGCCAGGGCGACATCGCCTCGGACACCCGGCGTGCCCTCGAGCTGCAGGCCCCCTCGGTGGTGCAGCGCCAGGGTGTCAGTGAGCCGCTGCAGACCGGTATCAAGGCCATCGACGCCATGACGCCGATCGGCCGCGGCCAGCGCCAGCTGATCATCGGTGACCGCAAGACCGGCAAGACCGCCGTCGCCGTCGACACCATCCTCAACCAGCGTGGGGCGTGGGAGACCGGCGACCCCAAGCAGCAGGTGCGCTGCGTCTACGTCGCGATCGGCCAGAAGGGCACCACGATCGCCTCGGTGAAGCGGGCGCTCGAAGACGGCGGTGCGATGGAGTACACCACCATCGTCGCGGCCCCCGCCTCCGACGCTGCCGGCTTCAAGTGGCTGGCGCCCTACACCGGTTCGGCCATCGGCCAGCACTGGATGTACGACGGCAAGCACGTCCTCATCGTGTTCGACGACCTGTCCAAGCAGGCCGACGCCTACCGCGCCATCTCGCTGCTGCTGCGCCGCCCGCCGGGCCGCGAGGCGTTCCCCGGCGACGTGTTCTACCTGCACTCCCGCCTGCTGGAGCGGTGCGCCAAGCTGTCCGACGAGCTCGGCGGTGGATCGATGACCGGCCTGCCGATCATCGAGACCAAGGCCAACGACATCTCGGCGTTCATCCCGACCAACGTCATCTCGATCACCGACGGCCAGTGCTTCTTGGAGTCCGACCTGTTCAACCAGGGCGTGCGACCGGCCATCAACGTCGGTGTCTCGGTGTCCCGCGTCGGTGGTGCCGCCCAGATCAAGGCAATGAAGGAAGTGGCAGGAAGTCTCCGCTTGGACCTGTCGCAGTACCGCGAGCTGGAGGCCTTCGCGGCCTTCGCCTCGGATCTGGACGCGGCCTCCAAGGCGCAGCTGGACCGCGGTGTGCGTCTGGTCGAGCTGCTCAAGCAGCCCCAGTACAGCCCGCTGGCCGTCGAGGACCAGGTCGTCGCGATCTTCCTCGGAACCAAGGGCCACCTGGATTCGGTTCCCGCCGAAGACGTCTCACGCTTCGAGACCGAGCTGCTGGAGCACGTGAAGGCCAGCCACTCGGACATCCTCAATGGCATCAAGGAGAGCAAGAAGCTCTCCGAGGAAGCCGAGGAGAAGCTGGTCACCGTGATCAACGACTTCAAGAAGGGCTTCTCGGCGTCTGACGGCAGCTCGGTCGTCGTCAACGAGGCCGACTCCGAGGCCCTCGATCCCGAGGACCTGGAGAAGGAATCGGTCAAGGTCCGCAAGCCTGCTCCCAAGAAGGCCTAGGTAACCAATGGCAGCCACACTGCGCGAGCTACGCGGACGTATCCGCTCGGCCGGGGCGATCAAGAAGATCACCAAGGCTCAAGAGCTGATCGCCACGTCGCGGATCGCCAAGGCGCAGGCTCGGGTCCAAGCGGCCCGGCCCTACGCCACCGAAATCACCAGCATGCTCACCGAGCTGGCCGGCGCCAGCGCGCTGGATCACCCGCTGCTCGTCGCGCGGGAGAACCCGAAGCGGGCCGCCGTGCTGGTGGTGTCCTCGGACCGTGGCCTGTGCGGCGGATACAACGCCAACGTGCTGCGTCGCGCCGAGGAACTGTTCTCGCTGCTGCGCGACGAGGGCAAGTCCCCGGTGGTCTACGTCATCGGCCGGAAGGCACTGGGCTACTACAACTTCCGCCAGCGTGACGTGGTGGAGTCGTGGACCGGCTTCTCGGAGCGACCCACCTACGAGCACGCCAAGGAGATCGCCGACACCCTGGTGACGGCCTTCATGTCGGGTGCCGATGACGACGGCGACGACGGCGGTGCGGACGGCATCCTCGGTGTCGACGAACTGCACATCGTGTCGACCGAGTTCCGGTCGATGTTGTCGCAGACCGCGGCGGCACTGCGGATCGCCCCGATGGTCGTCGAGTACGTCGAAGACGCACCGGATGAGGGCCCGCACACCCTGTTCTCGTTCGAGCCGAACGCCGAGAACCTGTTCGACGCGCTCCTGCCGCGCTACATCGCCACCCGCGTGTACGCGGCACTGCTGGAGGCGGCCGCCTCGGAGTCGGCTTCACGCCGGCGCGCCATGAAGTCGGCCACCGACAACGCCGACGATCTGATCAAGGCACTCACGCTGGCGGCCAACCGCGAGCGTCAGGCGCAGATCACCCAGGAAATCAGCGAGATCGTCGGTGGCGCCAACGCGCTGGCCGACGCCAAGTAAGCCCCGTAGGAAGCGAAAAGAGATATGACTGCTGTCGCAGAAAAGACCACGACGGGTCGCGTTGTTCGTATCACCGGCCCCGTGGTCGACGTGGAGTTTCCGCGTGGCGCGGTACCCGACCTGTTCAACGCCCTGAACGCCGAGATCACCTACGGCGAGCTGGCCAAGACCCTGACCTTGGAGGTCGCCCAGCACCTGGGTGACAACCTGGTCCGCACCATCTCCATGCAGCCCACCGACGGCCTGGTGCGCGGCACCGAGGTCTCCGACACCGGCGCCTCCATCTCGGTGCCCGTCGGCGACGGCGTCAAGGGCCACGTGTTCAACGCCCTCGGTAACTGCCTCGACGAGCCCGGCTACGGCGAGGACTTCGACCACTGGTCGATCCACCGCAAGCCGCCGGCCTTCGCCGACCTGGAGCCCCGCACCGAGATGCTGGAGACCGGTCTGAAGGTCGTCGACCTGCTCACCCCGTACGTGCGTGGCGGCAAGATCGCCCTGTTCGGTGGTGCCGGCGTCGGCAAGACCGTGCTGATCCAGGAGATGATCAACCGCATCGCCCGCAACTTCGGTGGCACCTCGGTGTTCGCCGGCGTGGGGGAGCGCACCCGTGAGGGCAACGACCTGTGGGTCGAGCTCGCGGATGCCAACGTGCTCAAGGACACCGCCTTGGTGTTCGGCCAGATGGATGAGCCGCCGGGCACGCGTATGCGGGTCGCTCTGTCCGCGCTGACCATGGCGGAGTACTTCCGCGATGAGCAGAACCAGGACGTGCTGCTGTTCATCGACAACATCTTCCGGTTCACCCAGGCCGGTTCCGAGGTGTCGACCCTGCTGGGCCGTATGCCTTCGGCCGTGGGTTACCAGCCCACGCTAGCCGACGAGATGGGTGAGCTCCAGGAGCGCATCACCTCGACACGTGGTCGCTCGATCACCTCGATGCAGGCCGTGTACGTGCCCGCCGACGACTACACCGACCCGGCCCCGGCGACCACCTTCGCCCACCTGGATGCCACCACCGAGCTCTCGCGTGCGGTGTTCTCCAAGGGCATCTTCCCCGCGGTGGATCCGTTGGCATCGTCCTCGACGATCCTGCACCCCAGCGTGGTCGGCGACGAGCACTACCGCGTCGCCCAGGAAGTCATCCGGATCCTGCAGCGCTACAAGGATCTTCAGGACATCATCGCCATCCTCGGTATCGACGAGCTGTCCGAAGAGGACAAGGTGCTGGTGTATCGCGCCCGTAAGATCGAGCGCTTCCTGAGCCAGAACATGATGGCGGCCGAGCAGTTCACCGGGCAGCCCGGCTCGACCGTGCCGCTCAAGGAGACCATCGAGGCCTTCGACAAGCTGTCCAAGGGTGAGTTCGACCACCTGCCCGAGCAGGCGTTCTTCCTCATCGGTGGCCTGGACGACCTGGCGAAGAAGGCAGAAACCCTCGGCGCCAAGCTGTGACCGGTCTAGTGGCCCGAAAGGTGGTGTGGCATGGCTGAACTGGACGTCGAGATCGTCGCCGTCGAGCGTGAGTTGTGGTCCGGCAAGGCCACGTTCGTCTTCACCCGCACCACTGCGGGTGAGATCGGCATCCTGCCCCGACACATCCCGTTGGTGGCCCAGCTGGTCGACGACGCCATGGTGCGCGTCGAGCGGGAGGGCGAGGATGACCTTCGCATCGCCGTCGACGGTGGATTTCTGTCGGTGACCGATTCCGGGGTGAGCCTCCTGGTGGAGAACGCCCAGTTCGAGTCGGAGATCGATGCCGACGCGGCCAAGCAGGACTCCGAATCCGACGATCCTGCCACCGCAGCCTGGGGCCGCGCGCGGCTGCGCGCGGTCGGGCAGATCGACTAGTAGGAACCGCCGATGAGCGCGTCCATGTTGTTCATGGTCGCGCTCGTCGGCGTTTTGCTGTTGGCGGTGGTCGCGCTCGGCTACCGCCTGTGGAAGCTGCGCCAGGTGGGTGGTACCGCCGCCATCCTGCGCGACTATCCGGCCGAGGGCGGAGCCGGCTGGCGCCATGGCGTGCTGCGTTACCGCGGCGGCGAGGCCGAGTTCTACCGGTTGTCGAGCGCACGCTGGTGGCCGGATCGCCGGCTGAGCAGGCTGGGTCTTGAGGTCGTCTCCCGGCGCTCCCCGCGCGGCGACGAGTTCGACATCATGACCGAGGAGATCGCGGTGCTGGAACTGCGCGATGTCAGCCCCGAACGCGGGCGCGGTTACGAAGTGGCGCTCGACCGCGGGGCATTGACGGCCTTCACCTCATGGGTGGAATCACGGCCGTCACCGCGGGCGCGGCGGCGTACCTGATTCCCGGGTCGCTGCGCTCCTGCCCGCTGTAGCTAGGTTCGCTGGCCGCCGGGCTGCCATTTCACATCGCCGTCCGGGTTGGCCACTCTCGACAGGATGAAGAGCAGGTCAGACAGCCGGTTGAGGTATTTCGCCGGGAGCACGTTCACGGATCCACCGTGCTGGTGCACCGCCCGCCACGCGGAGCGCTCGGCGCGACGGGTGACGGTGCGCGCCACATGCAGCAGCGCCGACAGTGCGGTCCCGCCCGGCAGGATGAACGAGTCGAGTTTGGGCAGGTCCTCGTTGAAGTCGTCGCACCAGCCTTCGAGCCGGTCGATGTAATCCTGCAGAACCCGCAGCGGCGGATACTCCGGGTTGTCCACCACCGGGGTGGAGAGGTCGGCACCCGCATCGAAAAGGTCGTTCTGGATCTGTAGCAGAACCGCGCGAATCCGGTCATCGGGCCGGCCCAGCGACACCGCAACACCGATTGCCGCATTGGCCTCATCACAGTCCGCGTAGGCCTCGAGCCGGGCGTCGTTCTTGGAGACCCGGCTGAAATCGCTCAGCCCGGTGGTGCCGTCGTCGCCGGTCCGGGTATAGATGCGGGTCAGGTGCACGGCCATGGTTCAACCGTACCGGTCCATCCAGCGCCGATGTGGCCGCAGCGTTCTTCAACCAGGGCCTGGTCTGCTTACACTGGCCCGCGTGAGCGATCGATTCGTGGTGACGGGCGGAAGCCGGTTATCGGGTGAAGTCGCCGTCGGGGGAGCAAAGAACAGCGTGCTCAAGCTGATGGCGGCAACGCTGTTGGCCGAGGGCACCAGCACGATCACCAACTGCCCGGACATCCTGGACGTCCCGTTGATGGCCGAGGTGCTCCGCGGCCTGGGCGCCACCGTCGACCTCGACGGGTCGACGGTCCGCGTCACCTCGCCGGACGAGGTCAAGTACGACGCCGACTTCGCCGCCGTGCGCCAGTTCCGTGCATCGGTGTGTGTGCTCGGTCCGCTGGTCGGGCGGGGTAAGCGCGCCAAGGTCGCGTTGCCCGGTGGCGATGCGATCGGATCTCGGCCGCTGGATATGCACCAGTCCGGACTGCGACAGCTCGGGGCCCGCTGCAATATCGAGCATGGTTGCGTGGTCGCGGAGGCCGATCAGTTGCGCGGCGCGGAGATCCAGTTGGAGTTCCCGTCGGTGGGCGCGACCGAGAACATCCTGATGGCGGCGGTGTTGGCCGAGGGTGTCACCACGATCCACAACGCCGCCCGCGAGCCGGACATCGCTGATATCTGCACCATGCTCAACCAGATGGGGGCGCAGGTCTCCGGCGCCGGCTCATCGACCTTGACCATCACCGGAGTGGATCGGCTGTACCCCACCGAGCATCGGGTGATCGGGGATCGCATCGTCGCGGCGACCTGGGGCATCGCTGCGGCGATGACCAAGGGGGACATCTCCGTGACCGGTGTGGACCCCGCGCACCTTCAGTTGGTGTTGCACAAGTTGCACGACGCCGGCGCGACAGTCACCCAGCATGACAACGGCTTCCGCGTGGTCCAGTACGAGCGGCCCAAGGCCGTCAACGTCGCCACGCTGCCGTTTCCGGGTTTCCCCACCGACCTGCAGCCGATGGCGATCGGGTTGGCCTGTATCGCCGAAGGCACGTCGATGATCACCGAGAACGTGTTCGAAGCACGCTTCCGCTTCGTCGAGGAGATGATCCGGTTGGGGGCCGATGCTCGTACGGACGGTCACCATGCCGTCGTGCGTGGGCTGCCGCAGCTGTCGAGCGCACCGGTATGGGCATCGGACATCCGGGCCGGCGCGGGCCTGGTGCTTGCCGGACTGGTTGCCGACGGGGACACCGAGGTGCACGACGTCTTCCACATCGATCGGGGTTACCCGTTGTTCGTGGAAAATCTGGTCAGTTTGGGCGCCGAGGTGGAGCGGGTAAGATAGGTCGGACCGGCCGGTGCCGCGACACCGAGCCTCTGACCAGCGGATTTGACTTCGCAACGAACGAAGTCCTAATCTAATCGAGTTGCCCCGGACACGGGGGACAGAGAAGTTTGACTCCCCGGCTCAGATAGTTTAAGCTGGCAGGGTTGCCCCGAAACGGGAAACTTCGAAACAATCTGGTCTGTTGTTTGAGAACTCAATAGTGTGTTTGGTGGTTTTTGTTTGTTGTTTTTTGCCACTCATTTTTGGGGGACTTCCCGTCTTCCCGAGTTTGGTGGGTGGTTTGTTTTTTTGATGCCAGTTTTTGGTGTCTTTTGTTTGGATATCAGGTTTTTCTGATTCGAATTCCACCTGGCCTTTGGGTTGGGTTGTTTTTGTTTGGAGAGTTTGATTCTGGCTCAGGACGAACGCTGGCGGCGTGCTTAACACATGCAAGTCGAACGGAAAGGCCCTTCGGGGTACTCAAGTGGCGAACGGGTGAGTAACACGTGGGTGATCTGCCCTGCACTTTGGGATAAGCCTGGGAAACTGGGTCTAATACCGAATATGACCATGCGCCTCCTGGTGTGTGGTGGAAAGCTTTTGCGGTGTGGGATGGGCCCGCGGCCTATCAGCTTGTTGGTGGGGTAATGGCCTACCAAGGCGACGACGGGTAGCCGGCCTGAGAGGGTGACCGGCCACACTGGGACTGAGATACGGCCCAGACTCCTACGGGAGGCAGCAGTGGGGAATATTGCACAATGGGCGCAAGCCTGATGCAGCGACGCCGCGTGAGGGATGACGGCCTTCGGGTTGTAAACCTCTTTCAGCACAGACGAAGCGCAAGTGACGGTATGTGCAGAAGAAGGACCGGCCAACTACGTGCCAGCAGCCGCGGTAATACGTAGGGTCCGAGCGTTGTCCGGAATTACTGGGCGTAAAGAGCTCGTAGGTGGTTTGTCGCGTTGTTCGTGAAAACTCACAGCTTAACTGTGGGCGTGCGGGCGATACGGGCAGACTTGAGTACTGCAGGGGAGACTGGAATTCCTGGTGTAGCGGTGGAATGCGCAGATATCAGGAGGAACACCGGTGGCGAAGGCGGGTCTCTGGGCAGTAACTGACGCTGAGGAGCGAAAGCGTGGGGAGCGAACAGGATTAGATACCCTGGTAGTCCACGCCGTAAACGGTGGGTACTAGGTGTGGGTTTCCTTCCTTGGGATCCGTGCCGTAGCTAACGCATTAAGTACCCCGCCTGGGGAGTACGGCCGCAAGGCTAAAACTCAAAGAAATTGACGGGGGCCCGCACAAGCGGCGGAGCATGTGGATTAATTCGATGCAACGCGAAGAACCTTACCTGGGTTTGACATGCACAGGACGACTGCAGAGATGTGGTTTCCCTTGTGGCCTGTGTGCAGGTGGTGCATGGCTGTCGTCAGCTCGTGTCGTGAGATGTTGGGTTAAGTCCCGCAACGAGCGCAACCCTTGTCCTATGTTGCCAGCGGGTTATGCCGGGGACTCGTAGGAGACTGCCGGGGTCAACTCGGAGGAAGGTGGGGATGACGTCAAGTCATCATGCCCCTTATGTCCAGGGCTTCACACATGCTACAATGGCCGGTACAAAGGGCTGCGATGCCGTGAGGTGGAGCGAATCCTTTTTAAAGCCGGTCTCAGTTCGGATCGGGGTCTGCAACTCGACCCCGTGAAGTCGGAGTCGCTAGTAATCGCAGATCAGCAACGCTGCGGTGAATACGTTCCCGGGCCTTGTACACACCGCCCGTCACGTCATGAAAGTCGGTAACACCCGAAGCCGGTGGCCTAACCCCTTGTGGGAGGGAGCCGTCGAAGGTGGGATCGGCGATTGGGACGAAGTCGTAACAAGGTAGCCGTACCGGAAGGTGCGGCTGGATCACCTCCTTTCTAAGGAGCACCACGAGACTCATGCCCCGCCCACATCGTGTGGGGGTTCGGTGAGCTGAGCGATTCGTTGGATGGACTGTTCTCTGTAGTGGAGGCAGTTCTGGTGCAACTCAACAAACTTTGGCTCCTGTTTTGGGGCGAGATCATCAGGCACACTATTGGGCTTTGAGACAACAGGCCCGCGGGACATCTGCGTTGGTGGGTGTTGCCGGCCGTGAGTCCAGGAGTCCCCAAGTGTTGGGGATGATCGGTGAGCGGTTCTTGTTGTTGCCCCGCTTTGGTGGTGGGGTGTGGTGTTTGATTTGTGGATAGTGGTTGCGAGCATCTAGCACGCAGGAAGACTGGTTCTTCGGGCTCCTTTTTTGGGGGGTGTGGGGTTCTGGTGTTGTTGTGTGTGTTTGATGTGCAATTTTTTTCTTTATTTGGTTTATCTGTGTTGTAAGTGTTTAAGGGCGCATGGTGGATGCCTTGGCATTGGGAGCCGATGAAGGACGTGGGAGGCTGCGATATGCCTCGGGGAGCTGCCAACCGAGCGTGGATCCGAGGATGTCCGAATGGGGAAACCCAGCACGAGTGATGTCGTGTTACCCAGCGGTGAATATATAGCCGTTGGGAGGGAACGCGGGGAAGTGAAACATCTCAGTACCCGTAGGAAGAGAAAACAAAAGTGATTCCGTGAGTAGTGGCGAGCGAAAGCGGAGGATGGCTAAACCGTATGCATGTGATACCCGGCGGGGGTTGTGTGTGCGGGGTTGTGGGGCGTTTCTTCTCTGGTCCGCCGACCAGGGCAACAGTGAGAAAAGTGTGTGTTAGCGGAAGTGGTCTTGGGATGGCCTGCCGTAGACGGTGAGAGCCCGGTACGTGAAAACACATGCTCTGTTGTGGGACTGTCCCCGAGTAGCAGCGGGCCCGTGAAATCTGCTGTGAATCTGCCGGGACCACCCGGTAAGCCTGAATACTTCCCAATGACCGATAGCGGATTAGTACCGTGAGGGAATGGTGAAAAGTACCCCGGGAGGGGAGTGAAATAGTACCTGAAACCGTGTGCCTACAATCCGTCAGAGCCTTCGTGTTAAAGCGTGGGGTGATGGCGTGCCTTTTGAAGAATGAGCCTGCGAGTCAGGGACATGTCGCGAGGTTAACCCGTGTGGGGTAGCCGCAGCGAAAGCGAGTCTGAATAGGGCGTATCCAATCCAAAGGGGTTGGTGTAGTGGTGTGTTCTGGACCCGAAGCGGAGTGATCTACCCATGGCCAGGTTGAAGCAGCAGTAAGATGTTGTGGAGGACCGAACCCACTTAGGTTGAAGACTGAGGGGATGAGTTGTGGGTAGGGGTGAAAGGCCAATCAAACTCCGTGATAGCTGGTTCTCCCCGAAATGCATTTAGGTGCAGCGTTGCGTGTTTCTTACCGGAGGTAGAGCTACTGGATGGCCGATGGGCCTCACAAGGTTACTGACGTCAGCCAAACTCCGAATGCCGGTAAGTGAAAGCGTGGCAGTGAGACGGCGGGGGATAAGCTCCGTGCGTCGAGAGGGAAACAGCCCAGATCGCCGGCTAAGGCCCCTAAGCGTGTGCTAAGTGGAAAAGGATGTGCAGTCGCGAAGACAACCAGGAGGTTGGCTTAGAAGCAGCCACCCTTGAAAGAGTGCGTAATAGCTCACTGGTCAAGTGATTGTGCGCCGATAATGTAGCGGGGCTCAAGCACACCGCCGAAGCCGCGGCAATCAACCTTTGGTTGATTGGGTAGGGGAGCGTCCTGCATCCAGTGAAGCAGCGGAGTGATCCAGTTGTGGAGGGTGTGGGAGTGAGAATGCAGGCATGAGTAGCGATAAGGCAAGTGAGAACCTTGCCCGCCGAAAGACCAAGGGTTCCTGGGGCAGGCCAGTCCGCCCAGGGTGAGTCGGGACCTAAGGCGAGGCCGACAGGCGTAGTCGATGGACAACGGGTTGATATTCCCGTACCCGTGTGTGCGCGCCCATGATGAATCAGCGGTACTAACCGCCCAAAACCATCGTTACCGATCACCTTCGGGTGTGAGGATTGATGGGGCTGCGCGGGACCTTCGCTGGTAGTAGTCAAGCGATGGGGTGACGCAGGAAGGTAGCCGTACCAGTCAGTGGTAATACTGGGGCAAGCCTGTAGGGAGAGACCTAGGTAAATCCGGGTCTCACATATCCTGAGAGGTGATGCATAGCCGATTGAGGCGAATTCGGTGATCCTATGCTGCCGAGAAAAGCCTCTAGCGAGCTCACACACGGCCCGTACCCCAAACCAACACAGGTGGTCAGGTAGAGAATACTAAGGCGTACGAGTGAACTATGGTTAAGGAACTCGGCAAAATGCCCCCGTAACTTCGGGAGAAGGGGGACCTCCTACTGTCATGGCCTTTGCGGCCGGCAGCGGTGGGGGGTGGCACAAACCAGTGAGAAGCGACTGTTTACTAAAAACACAGGTCCGTGCGAAGTCGCAAGACGATGTATACGGACTGACGCCTGCCCGGTGCTGGAAGGTTAAGAGGACCCGTTAACTCGTAAGGGTGAAGCGGAGAATTTAAGCCCCAGTAAACGGCGGTGGTAACTATAACCATCCTAAGGTAGCGAAATTCCTTGTCGGGTAAGTTCCGACCTGCACGAATGGCGTAACGACTTCTCAACTGTCTCAACCATAGACTCGGCGAAATTGCACTACGAGTAAAGATGCTCGTTACGCGCGGCAGGACGAAAAGACCCCGGGACCTTCACTACAACTTGGTATTGGTGCTCGATACGGTTTGTGTAGGATAGGTGGGAGACTGTGAAGCATGCACGCCAGTGTGTGTGGAGTCATTGTTGAAATACCACTCTGATCGTATTGGGCCTCTAACTTCGAACCGTATATCCGGTTCAGGGACAGTGCCTGGTGGGTAGTTTAACTGGGGCGGTTGCCTCCTAAAATGTAACGGAGGCGCCCAAAGGTTCCCTCAACCTGGACGGCAATCAGGTGTTGAGTGTAAGTGCACAAGGGAGCTTGACTGCGAGACTTACAAGTCGAGCAGGGACGAAAGTCGGGACTAGTGATCCGGCACCTCTGAGTGGAAGGGGTGTCGCTCAACGGATAAAAGGTACCCCGGGGATAACAGGCTGATCTTCCCCAAGAGTCCATATCGACGGGATGGTTTGGCACCTCGATGTCGGCTCGTCGCATCCTGGGGCTGGAGCAGGTCCCAAGGGTTGGGCTGTTCGCCCATTAAAGCGGCACGCGAGCTGGGTTTAGAACGTCGTGAGACAGTTCGGTCTCTATCCGCCGCGCGCGTCAGAAGCTTGAGGAAACCTGTCCCTAGTACGAGAGGACCGGGACGGACGAACCTCTGGTCCACCAGTTGTCCCACCAGGGGCACGGCTGGATAGCCACGTTCGGACAGGATAACCGCTGAAAGCATCTAAGCGGGAAACCTTCTCCAAGACCAGGCTTCTCACCCATTAAGTGGGATAAGGCCCCCCGCAGACCACGGGATCGATAGACCAGACCTGTACACCTAGCAATAGGTTTAGGGAACTGGCACTAACCGGCCGAAAACTTACACACACCCATCAAAAGTGGGTAGCAGATAAACCGTGTAAGAAAAAATTTGACGCACAACAAACGCGCTTGCAACCACAATCCACACCATGGAACACACGACACGACCAGCAATGGGAATGTCACACACTCCACCACCAAAACACACTTCCCCCACCCATCACGCGCGTGGGGGCGCCCAGAAAAGGGTGAATAAAGTTACGGCGGCCATAGCGGCAGGGAAACGCCCGGTCCCATCCCGAACCCGGAAGCTAAGCCTACCAGCGCCAATGATACTACCCAAAAGGGTGGAAAAGTAGGACACCGCCGAACACACATTAAGCCCTCGGCCCTCCAAACACCGTTTGGAGGGCCGAGGCATTTGTGCGTTAGGGCCTGTTTTGTTCGTTCTCGGAAACCTCTTATCAGAGAACGAGTTGGAATGCAGATCAATCGAATAGCGCCAATTCTGACCGGCTTTTCTCCATATCCAACAATGCCCTTTTGCGGTTCAATCCACCGCCATAACCGGTGAGGCTGCCATTGGCGCCGATAACGCGATGGCACGGCACAATGATGCCGATCGGATTATGTCCATTGGCCAATCCGACCGCCCGGAATGCCGTCGGCGATCCGATCTGCAATGCGATCTCACCGTATGTTGTGGTCTCGCCATAGGGAATTGTCAGCAGTGCCTCCCACACACGGCGTTGGAAAGGCGTTCCGCCGAAATGCAGATCCAGATCGAATTCGGTGAGCGTGCCGGCGAAGTAGGCGGTGAGCTGTTCGACCGCATCCGGGAACGCCGAGTCGTCGATCTGCCAGCCGGCGCGGTTCGGCTCGTAGGTCTGGTCTTCCATCCTGAGGTGCCCGAGACGTCCGTCGACGCCGGCCAGGGTCAGCAGCCCCACGGGGCTGTCCACGCTTCGGAACTGCATGCCAGTCATCGTTTCTCCTGCCGCGATCGTGGTGGCCACTCGTTGACGGCATGGTCGAGTGCCGTCCACAGATGTTGTGTCACGTAGGCCCGCCAGGGGCGCCACCGGGCGCTGTGCTCGAGCAGGGCATCTGAGGCGGCGGGTAGGCCGACGGCCTTGGCGGCCGCTCGTACCCCCAGATCGGTGACCGGGAATGCGTCCGGGTCGCCGAACCCGCGCATCGCAATGACCTCGGTGGTCCACGGGCCGATCCCGGGCAGCGCCGTGAGCTGAGCCCTGGCTCTGTTCCAGTCCGCTCCCGCATCCACCTCGAGGTCGCCGGCGGCCATGGCGGCGACCAAGGTGGTCAAGGTTCGGCGTCGGGAGGCGGGCATGGCCAAGCGGTCCGGGTCCAGTGCGGTCAGCTGTTCGGTGGACGGGAAGACATGGGTGAGGCCGCCGCCGGGATCGGCGACCGCTGTGCCATAGGCCTGCGCGAGGCGCCCGGCGTGCGTGCGGGCCGCCTTCACCGAGACCTGCTGACCCAGCACCACCCGGACCGCGAGCTCCGCCTCGTCGACGGTGCGCGGTATGCGCTGGCCGGGTGCCTTGGCCACGACCGCGCCGAGGTGGGCATCCTGGCTCAGCGCGTCCACCACGGCGACCGGATCCGCATCCAGGTCGAGCAGGCGCCGGCAGCGGGCGATCGCCGCGGAGAGATCGCGGAAGTCGTCGACAACCAGCCTGCACTGCACATGGTCGGGGTGGGGCGTCAGCGCCACCACCCCGGAACCGGAGGGCAGGCGCAGCGTCCGCCGATAGGCCCCGTCGCGCACCTCTTCGACACCGGGCACCGCACTGGCGGCGAGATGCCCGAACAGCCCCTCATAGGAGAACGGTGCGCGTACCGGCAGGCGCAGCGACAGCACGTCGGTGCCGACCCGTTCGACCGCGCTGCGGCTGCGTGCGCGCTGGCGCAGCGCGGTCGGCGTCAACGCACTGACCGCTCGGACGGTCTCGTTGAACTGCCGGATACTGCTGAATCCCGCCGCGAATGCGACATCGCTGAACGGGAGGTCGGTGGTCTCGATGAGCACCCGGGCGGTTTGGCTGCGCTGCGCGCGGGCCAGCGCCAGCGGGTTCGCGCCCACCTCGGCCTGCAGCAGCCGCTCCAGCTGGCGGGTGGTGTATCCCAGGCGGCCCGCCAACCCGGTCACCCCGGACCGGTCCACGGTGCCGTCGGCGATCAGCCGCATTGCCCGGGCCACCACATCACCGCGCACATTCCACTCCGGGGAGCCGGGTGAGGCGTCCGGGCGGCAGCGCTTGCACGCCCGGAAGCCGGCTTTCTGGGCCGCGGCAGCGGTCGGATAGAACGTCATGTTCCGCGCGAGAGGTGGGCGTACCGGACAGCTCGGCCGGCAATAGATACCGGTGCTGAGCACGGCGGTGACGAACCAGCCGTCGAACCGGGCGTCCTTGGACTGGACCGCTCGGTAGCAGCTGTCGAAATCGTCGTGCATGCCTTCACCTTTACACCCGAGCACCGACATCACTGGCGGAAAAGCGACATCGATGTGGTGGGTTCCGGTGCTCAGTCCCCGGCGATGGTGCGGATGCCCGCCAGCACGACGCCGACGATCCGCTCGACATCTGCGCGGGTCACCGACCGCGTGCCGCGGTTGACGATGAGATGCACCGGACCCGAGATCATCTCGCCGAGAAACGCGCTGTCCACCGGAGGGAGTTCTCCACGGTCCACGGCGGTGTCCACCCGCCGCTGCATGGCCGCCACGCGCCGGTCCAGGACCTTCGTGAGCGCCGCGACGGTGGAGTGATGGCGGGCGGGCTGGAGGGCCTGCGAGAGCGTCCGTCCGAACGGTGTTTCGAGCGCACTCGCCAGGGCGAGCAGATAGTCGGCCAAGTCCTGCTCGATGTGCCCGGTATCGGCGATGGACGCGAGATCCTCGGCGTAGTGGATGAGGGATTCGACCACCAGCGCCTCCCGGTCGGGCCAGTTGCGGTAGACGCTGGTCTTGTGGACGCCCGCGGATTCGGCGACATCTTCGTAGCGGAAGTGGGCGATACCGTCGCGGGCGACAAGTTCCGCTGTGGCAGAGAGGATTTGGTTCCTGACTCGCGCATTACGGCCGCCGGGGCGGCGCGCGGCCGGCTCGTCGGCCATGGTCGCCGCCCTCCTGTCGTCCGGGTGCTGATTGTTCCCACCCGCGGCGTTGCGGTGCAACCCGTCCGCGGGTAGCTTCATCTTAACGCAACTAATTGTTGCTTTAATGATCGGGGGCGGACGATGCGGAGATCAACGACACCGCAGAGGACATCGAACTGCTGCGCGGCGACCTCGTGCAGATCCTCGCCGGCGATCTCCCGGCCACCGTGGCGGTCCGCTTCGGCGACCAGATCCAGACATTGCTGGACGACGAAGGTGGTGTCGACGCACGGTTCGCCTCGGGCCGCGCCGGGCGCTACGACGTGGTCGTGGGTGCCGACGGCCAGCACTCCGGGGTCCGCAGGCTGTCCTTCGGTCCCGACTCGGGGTGTCTACGGCACCTCGGTGTGTACTTCGCCCTGGCCGACCTGCCCGGCGACCGGCAATCCGACTGCGCGAACGTCATCTTCAACGTCCCCGGTCGGATGATCGGCCGCTTCCGATACGCGGACAGGAGCGTCGCGGTATTTCAGTTCCTCTCGGCGGCAATCGATGTCGATCACCGTGATCTGGCCGGGCAAAAGCAGCTCCTCATCGAGGCGTTCGCCGGCCAGCGGTCCTGGAGGATCCCGGAACTGCTCGACCCAGCTCGTGCCGATCCCGCGTTCTTTCTCGCCGCCGCAAGCCAGGTCCTCTTACCAACCTGGCACCGTGGCCGGGTGGTCCTGGTCGGAGACGCCGGGTACTGCCCATCCTTCCTGTCCGGCAGGGGGACCTCGCTCGCACTCAGCGGAGCAGTCTTCCTCGCCGAAGAACTCGAACGGTGTGGCGCGGACCATGCCGCGGCATTCGCCCGTTATCAGGACCGCTTGCGGCCCCATGTGATTTGCGCGCAGAACCGGGTCCACGCCGGACGCGACCGCATGTTGCCTGCCACCTGGGATGACATCGCCGCACGCAACCGCGCACTACGGGCGCGCGAGAACGCGCCGTGACACCCGAGACGCACTGGAGTGCGCGACTCGCCCTCTGGGCGGCCGTGCTGACGCTCGCCAACGTTCTCGCCGATGTGGCGATCGGGTCGCCACTGATGGTTCTGCCTCAGCTGTTGGAGCGCTTCGACACCGACCAGGCCGCATGGCTCAATGCCAGCGCCATGCTCGCCGGTGCGATCTGGTCGCCGCTGCTCGCCAAGAGCTCCGATCTCTTCGGCAAGCGTCGTGTTCTCGTCGGCACCTTGCTGGTCTCCGGCGGGGGAGCGCTGGTCTGCCTGACCGCGTCCAGCCTGTGGGTCTTTTTGGTGGGCCGCCTCCTGCAGGGCGCGGCCTTCGCCGCGGTCTTTCTCACCGTGGCTCTGGTGCTCCAGATCTGTACCCCGCCCATCGCCATGGCGGTCGTCGGGCTCGTGACATCGGGGTCATCCATCGTGGGCATTGTCGAACCCTTCTTGATGACACCGGCGATCGAGGCGTTCGGCTATCGCAGCGTGTTCGCCGTATCGGCGCTGCTGGCAGCGACGGCTGCGCTGTGCGTGCGGTGTCTCATCCCCGAGTCGCCGATCCGCGGCAGCGGTCGCATCGACGTGCAGGGCGGACTGCTCCTCGGCGGTGGACTCGGCGCGGTCCTGGCCTACGTCAGCCTCGGCAAGGATTTCGGGTGGGCAGCGGCGGGCATGCTCACGCTGCTGGCCGCGGGCGCCGCGGCCTTGTCCGGCTGGGCATTGCTCGCGATGCGGTGCGAAGACCCCATCATCGACATCCGCGCGCTCACGCGACCCCTCCTGCTGACGTTGGCGGCGCTGGTGCTGGCCGCCGGTGCGTTCCGCAGCATGCTGCAGCTGATCAGTCTCGTGGGGCAGGTGTCTCCCGAGCGGGGGCTCGGCTACGGCCTGGGCGAGGGTGGGCCTATCGCAGCCCTGTTCGCCGCACCCAGTATCGGTATCGCCATCGGTGGCATCAGTGCCGGTTGGCTTGCCGGCCGCTACGGCCCGGCGTTGCCTTTGCTCGGCGGCATCGCGGTGGGAGCGACGGCGACGTTCGCCATGCTCGTGGGTGTCGCCGCGCTCCCGCTGGCGATTGCCTGCGGCACGTTGCTCGGACTGGCGGCCGGTGCAATCGGCACCTCTGGTTTCAACCTGGCAACCGGTCTCGAAGCGCCCGAGCGGCAGGGCACGATCGCGGGTCTGGTGTCGGTGGTTCTCGCCATCGGTTCGGTGGTGGTGAGCTTCGCCGGGGCCGAAATCCTCAAAGCGCATGCCGGCCTGGAAACCCCGCCCGGTGACCCGGCGGTCAGCACCGCGGCGGGTGTGTACCTGTACGTGGTGATGGCCGGGCTGCTCTTTCTCCTGGCTGCAGTGCCCGCGACCATGTTGGCGGAAAAGCGACATTCATGTGTGCCTCCGGTGGCCGGCGGGCAGCCAACCTGAGCGCCTCCTCAGCGACCGTTGGCCACACTGGAGGTGTGTCGGGGCTTCCGTCGCCCACCGATCCCGTACGAGCCAAGGAGTCGTTGCACCATGACCTCGCCCGATGAGGCCATCCAACTCGACGGTGCGGCGGGATGGGCCGTCGATCTCATGGAGACCATGGGAGGCCCCGGAGCAGGCCTGGCCATCTTCGTCGAGAACCTTTTCCCGCCGATCCCCAGTGAGGTGATCCTGCCGATGGCGGGCTTCGCCGCCCGCCTCGGTGAACTGTCGGTGTTGAGCGCGATCGTCTGGACCACCGCAGGCTCGGTGCTCGGCGCCTGGATGTTGTACGCGCTGGGTGCGTGGTTGGGCCACGACCGGATCCGCCGGATCGTGTCCCGGATGCCGCTGATGGACGGCGACGACGTCGACAAGACCAGAGCCTGGTTCGAGAAGCACGGTCACAAGGCCGTCTTCTTCGGGCGCATGCTCCCGCTCTTTCGCAGTTTCATCTCCATCCCGGCAGGGGTCGAGCGGATGAACTTCGCGATGTTCACCGGGCTCACCACGCTGGGCAGTGCGATCTGGAATTCCGTCTTCGTGCTGGCCGGCTACCTGTTGGGCGCGAACTGGCACCGCATCGACCCGTATGCGGCCGCGCTGCAATACGTCGTGCTCGCCGCCACGGTCATCGGCGTCGGCTGGTTCATCCGTTCGCGGCTGAAGCGCCGTGCCCGATCGGATCCTGCTGGGGATTTCTCGCCCGCGAAGTAGGCGGCCGCTGCTATAACCGTGGTGGAGGTGCAGCGATGCCCGGTGGTGCGGTTTTCATAGGACGGGTCGGCGCGCTGGCGGTGGCACTCGGCGTCGGCGCCACAGTCGCCTCCGGAGTCGCATCGGCGGACACCGGCGATCAGGGCTCGTCACCGCGCGCCACGAGCAGCTCGGATTCGGACTCGTCGAGCGCGTCGGCGCCCGGGCGCGAAGCCAGAACGCCGGCGCCCGCACGGAAAACAGGCGTGCGGACAGCCCGCACGGTGCGCACCCAGGCGACGCCGGAACGTTCCGAGCCGGAAGAGGCACTGAGGCCGGCCGTCCGGGCGAGCAGCGAACCCGAAGCGGAGCTGAAGGCGGCGCCCGTACCGACAGTCACCGATACCCGGTCCTCGGATCGCCCCGTCGAGCCCGTCGAGCACCCGGCGGCGCTGGCCGCGCTCGCAGCGGCCCGCCGGGAGGTCGGACACGAGGCGCAGACCGCGTTGACCTCGGTGGCGGACAGCCAGACAACCAGTGCGGCCGCCGTGGCCCCGGTCAGCCCGCTGGGCACCTCCGATCAGCTACGGGCCGAGAAGCTGGCGAATCGCATCGCGAATTCGCTGCCGGTGAAACTGATGAAGCTGGTGTTGCGGTCCGGGTTCACCTGGGCCGCCGAACGGCAGTTCGATCGCGTCGACGGGCCCGATCAGGAGAACATCGACCGCCTCAACGCCGCGGTCGATGCCTACGCCATGGCCTCGGCGTTCCAACAGCAGCTGCTGAACTCCAACAAGCCGACCGTCGTCATGCAGGTCGCGCCGCCGCATGCCTGGTACGGCCAGAATGCCGGGGCCTCCCGGATCCTGTACGACAACCCCGACACCATCTACCGCTTCATGGGCGTCAACGGGGCGTCGTCGTACGTGATCACCGGCAAGTTCGCCGATCTGGCCAACCTGCCCGCCGACACCAGCTTCAGCGTCCTGACGGGCCTGACCGGTAACACCGCCGCCGTGCTCACCAAGGATCAACTGGTCATCGGGGACGACGGCACCTTCACCATCACACTTGACAAGACACCGGCCAACGGTCGGCAGAACCATCTCCAGCTGACCAACGACACCACCATCGTCGCGACGCGGAACACGCTGTCCGACTGGGCCAATCAGCAACCGATGAGCCTGGAGATCACCCGGGTGGGTGGCCCACCCAACAGCCTGTTCAGCCAACTCGGTGGGTTTGCCATCCCGGGTATCGGCCCGGCGGTGGCCCGCAGCAAGCTGCTGACCACGCTGGTCTCGTTGGTGCCCCCGCTGCCGTTCGTGCCGACGGTGCTCCGCGGCGCGGTGACCGCAATCATCATGGCCCTCGGTGTCCAGCGTGAGGCGACGTACATGGCCGTTGCGACCACCGACCCGACCACCGGCGAACGCATCGAACCCAATGTGCTGAAGAACCCGACCCGCAATGCGGAATTCCTCGCCACTCAGTTGCAGAGCGCGGGCTACTTCCAGCTCGCCGACGAGGAGGCGCTGGTCATCACCATCGACCGCGCCGGTGCCGGGTACTTCGTCGTCCCCGTCACCGATGATTGGACCATCACCAAGGACTATTGGAACGAGCAGACCAGCCTCAACAACGTCCAGTCGGTGGCCGACGATGCCGGCAACACCACCTATACCCTCGTCGTCTCGCCCAGCGACCCCGGCGTCGCGAACTGGGTGTCGACCGGCGGCCTCAATCAGGGCACCATCTCGATCCGCTTCCAGGACATCGACCCCGACGTGGCGCAACTGCCGACGGTGAGCGCCCGGGTGGTTCCGCTGAGCGAACTGGCGTCGGTACTGCCCCCCACCACGCAGTACGTCACCCAGGAACAGCGGGCGGCCCAGTTGGCCACCCGCAAGGCAGGATTCGACAACCGGTTCGCCCCGTATCCACAGCAGTAGCGCTACTCTGCAGGCGTGTCCCGCCAGGTCCAGCGTTACCTCGACCAGATTCGCGAAGAGTTCATCGGGGTCGACGACGGGAAGCTGGCCGACTATATCCCCGAGCTGGCCCGGGTGGACCCGACCGCTTTCGGGCTCTCGCTGTCATCGGGGGACGGATTTGTCTACGAATCCGGCGATGCCGCAGTCGAATTCACCATCCAGTCGATATCCAAGCCGTTCACCTACGCGCTGGCGCTGGACAGGTGCGGGCCCAAGGCAGTGGACGCGAAGATCGGGGTGGAGCCCTCGGGTGAGGCGTTCAACGAGATCAGCGTGGACCGGTCCACCAAACGGCCGAAGAACCCGATGATCAACGCGGGCGCCATCGCAGCGGTCTCGCTGGTCCCGGCGTCCTCGCCCGATGAGCGGTTCGCGCTCATCCAGGACTACTACTCGGCATTCGCCGGTCGCCATCTCGAAGTGGACGCCGAGGTATACGCCTCGGAGAAGGCGACCGGCGACCGGAACCGCGCAATCGCCTACATGCTGGCCAGTTTCGGTGTTCTGGACGATCCGGACGACGTGCTCGACGTGTACTTCCGGCAGTGTTCGCTGAAGGTGAGCGCGACCGATCTGGCCCGGATGGCGGCCACGCTGGCGCGCAACGGGGTGAACCCGCTGACCGGCCGTCGCGTCACCGATGCCGCGGTGGTGCGCCGAACCCTGTCGGTCATGGTGACCTGCGGCATGTACGACGCGGCGGGGGACTGGGTCAGCGCGGTCGGCATGCCCGCCAAGAGCGGGGTCGGCGGCGGCATCCTGGCGGTGCTGCCCGGCCAACTGGGTATCGGCACCTACTCGCCGCTGCTCGACGCCAAGGGCAACAGCGTTCGATCTGTGCTGTTGTGCCGCAGGCTCTCCGAAGAGCTCGGGCTGCACTTCCTGACGGTGTCCCGGGATGCGCGGGCCACGCTGCGGGCCGTCTACGAGCCGCACGACAACATCCGCGTCTACGAGGCCCACGGCGATCTGCTGTTCTGCGGTGCCGAACAGGTGGTGCGCACCGTCGACCGCGGCTGCGAGGACTTCGTGGTGGGAATCCTGGACGTATCACGGGCCGACGATGTCGACGACGCGGCCAAGGCACTGCTGTCCGGGATGAGCACCGCCTTGCACGAACGCGGCAAGGCCGGATTCATCGTGGACCCGGACCGGCTGGTGATCGGGGAAGGTTCGGAGTTCGAGAGCGTCCGCTACCCCACGGTGGAGGATGCCGTGGATGCCGCGGAGACCTTCGTCCGCGCACAACTCTCAGGCGGGTAGCGCCAGCCGGGTCGGCTGATCGAGGCCGCGCAGGCGCACCTGCTCACCCAACGACCAATGCGCGCTTTCGGTTTCGCCTGCATTGGCCAGGGTGTCCGATGAGGCCACCAGATGGCCGGGGACGGACTTCGCATGCTCGCAGAGCCGGGCCGCCTCGTTGACCGGCTCGCCGATCACGGTGTACTCGAAGCGCTCCTTGGCGCCCACGTTGCCCGCCACCACCTGGCCGGCGGCCACCCCGATGCCGGCGTCGAGTTCGGGCACCTCGGTGCGCAGTCGGGCCGCCATCGCCCGGGCCGCCGACAGCGCCTCCTCGTCGGCGTTCTGCAGTGACACCGGTGCACCGAACACCGCGAGCACCGCATCGCCCTCGAACTTGTTGACGAAGCCGTGGTGCTTGTCCACCTCATCGACGATGACGGCGAAGAACCTGTTGAGCAGTTCGACGACCTCGACGGCGGGCCTGCTCGACACCAACTGTGTGGAGCCGATGACATCGACGAAAATGACCGCGGCATGCCGTTCCTCGCCACCGAGTTCGGGCTGTTCCTTCTCGGCGAGCAGGGCGACCTCGCGGCCGACGTGGCGCCCGAACAGGTCGCGGACGCGTTCGCGTTCCCGCAGACCCGACACCATCGAGTTGAAACCCCGTTGCAGCTGGCCCAGTTCGGTGCCGTCGAAGACCACCAGGTTGGTGTCCAGGTTGCCCTGTTCGACCCGATTGAGCGCCGAGCGCACCACTCGCACCGGAGTCGCGGTCAGCCACGCCAGGATCCACATCAGGATGAAACCGAAGGCGAGCGCGAACAGCGCGAGAATCATCACCGCGACGGCGAACTGGGTGGGTGAGACGATCGGCACGGTGAGCGTGATGATCGCGGCCAGCAGGATGCCGAGCACCGGCACGCCGGAGCCCAGCGCCCATACGGTCAGTGTTCGTCCCATGATCCCGGGGGCGAAGCGGCGCGGTGGCGGCCCGACCTCGAGTGCCTGGGCGGCGACCGGGCGCAGCGCGAATTCGGTGAACAGATAGCAGCTCGCCGACACGACGATGCCCGGAAAGCTGATGCCGAGCAGCACCTTTGGGATGTAGTTCGAATCCTGCAACCCGTAGAGCAGGGTGAGCACGATGGTGCCGCCGCCCCACAGGGCGAGCAGGACGCGGCTCAGCCGCCAGGGCGCGAAGAAGGTGTTGCGCTGGTCCTCGGGCGTCGGTTCGCGCTCTTCGAGTGCCCACCGGACGTTGTTGATGACCCGGTTGGTCGCCCAGATGACGCCCACCACGAAGGCCAGCACGATGTAGGCGGGGGCCACCGCGAAGGTGATCCACAGGACCCGCGAATCGAACACGCTCGGCACCGGGAACGTGACGGTGACCACCAGGCACGCGACCACGACCCCGATGAGGTTCGCGCCCAGCACGACGGTGGTGAGGATCAACTGGATGCGGACACGGCGGCGCTGCTGGCTCTCCGAGACGCGCCCGAGGATCCACGAGCCGTACTCCGGTGTTCCCGTGACGCGGCCGGTCTGCCTCGTCATCCGCTCGAGGACCAGGCCGAGACGTTGGGCCGCGCTCTTCTTGTCCGTCATGGTGGCGTCAGCCTAGTGAACCGACGGCCGCAATCTAAGGTGGTTGAGTGCGTCTCGTCATCGCCCAGTGCACCGTCGACTACGTCGGCCGGCTCACGGCACACCTCCCGTCTGCGCGTCGTCTGCTGCTGTTCAAGGCCGATGGATCGGTGAGTGTGCATGCCGACGATCGCGCCTACAAGCCGCTGAACTGGATGACCCCACCGTGCTGGACCACAGAGGAGCTGACCGAGGGGACAGCGCCGGTCTGGGTGGTGGAGAACAAGGCCGGTGAACAACTGCGCATCACGGTGGAGGATGTCGAGCACGACTCCAGCCATGAACTCGGCGTCGACCCGGGACTGGTCAAGGACGGCGTGGAAGCCCACCTGCAGGAGCTGCTCGCCGAGCATGTCGAGTTGCTGGGTACCGGATTCACGCTGGTGCGCCGCGAGTACATGACGGCGATCGGGCCCGTCGACCTGATGTGCCGCGACGAGACCGGCCGCTCGGTGGCGGTCGAGATCAAGCGCCGCGGTGAGATCGACGGCGTCGAACAGCTGACCCGCTATCTGGATCTGTTGAACCGCGACACCGTGCTGGCGCCGGTCAGCGGTGTCTTCGCGGCCCAGCAGATCAAACCGCAGGCCCGCACCTTGGCGGTCGATCGTGGAATTCGTTGCGTGATACTCGATTACGACAAGATGCGTGGCATGGACAGCAACGAGTTCCGGTTGTTCTAGTGGGCGGCGCTATCTGATGGGGCGCAGGCGGCCCGACCGTCGTGCGGACAGACCGGTGCCGCAGTGGGTGTCGCAGCGGCGCGTGGAATCCGGCCCGGACGGCTACGACTACGAGGTCAAGACGGTATCGGCGGCACGGGCGACCAAGGCCTACCGGTGCCCCGGGTGCGATCACGAGATCGCACCCGGTGTTGCGCACGTGGTGGTGCTACCGGTGGAGTACGGCGATATCGAGGACCGCAGGCACTGGCACACGTCCTGCTGGAACAACCGGGCCACTCGCGGCCCGACCAGACGCTGGTCCTAGTGAGCGGCGTCGGCGTGGGGTTCGACGAGTTCGATGAGCACGCCGCCGGCATCCTTGGGGTGGATGAAGTTGATCCGCGAGTCCGCGGTACCGCGACGCGGCGCGTCGTAGAGCAGCCGCACACCGTCGGCGCGCAACCGCTCCGAGAGGGCGTCGATGTCACTGGTGCGGTAGGCCAGCTGCTGCAGGCCCGGTCCGCGGGTGCTGATGAACTTGGCGATCGTGGAGGTCTCGTCCAGCGGAGCCAGCAGCTGGATCTGGGCGCTGTCCTTGGCCGAGCCGCGCACCGAGAGCATGGCCTCGCGGACGCCTTGGTCCTCGTTGACCTCCTCGTGCAGCACGATCATGCCGAGGTGGTCGTGGTACCACTTGATGGCCGCATCCAGATCGGGCACGGCGATACCCACGTGATCGATCGCGGTCACCAGCGCGCTGGCAAGCGCCGGGCGGGCATCGACGTGGTCGGTGGTCATAAAGTAAAAATAACCCGATAGGGCACATTTTGCGCCTGTGTGATGGGCCACACCCTGGCTTCTCAAAGCTTTACAGACTTCTTGGAGGATGGAAATGACGACCTCGGTCATCGTTGCGGGAGCACGTACGCCCGTCGGCAAGCTGATGGGCTCGCTGAAGGATTTCTCGGGTAGCGACCTCGGCGCCCTCGCGATCAAGGCCGCTTTGGAGAAAGCGCAGGTCCCGGCGTCGCTGGTGGACTACGTGATCATGGGCCAGGTGCTGACCGCCGGTGCCGGGCAGATGCCCGCCCGTCAGGCCGCCGTCGGCGCCGGGATCGGCTGGGATGTGCCGTCGCTGACCATCAACAAGATGTGCCTGTCCGGGATCGACGCCATCGCCCTGGCCGATCAGCTGATCCGCGCGGGGGAGTTCGAGGTCGTGGTCGCCGGAGGCCAGGAATCCATGAGCCAGGCCCCGCATCTGCTGCCCAAGAGCCGTGAGGGCTTCAAGTACGGCGACACGACGCTGGTGGATCACCTGGCCTACGACGGCCTGCACGATGTGTTCACCGATCAGCCGATGGGCGCGTTGACCGAGCAGCGCAACGATGTCGATCAGTTCACCCGCGCCGAGCAGGACGAATTGGCTGCGCAGTCACATCAGAAGGCCGCGGCCGCCTGGAAGGACGGCGTCTTCGCCGACGAAGTGGTACCGGTGCAGATCCCGCAGCGCAAGGGTGACCCGATCGAGTTCAACTCCGACGAGGGCGTCCGCGCCAACACGACTGCGGAGTCCCTCGGCGGGCTACGGCCCGCCTTCCGCAAGGACGGCACCATCACCGCCGGTTCGGCCTCGCAGATCTCCGACGGCGCGGCCGCGGTCGTCGTGATGAGCAAGGCCAAGGCCACCGAACTCGGGTTGAGCTGGCTGGCCGAGATCGGTGCGCACGGTGTGGTTGCCGGCCCGGATTCGACGCTGCAGAGCCAGCCCGCCAACGCCATCAAGAAGGCCATCGCGCGTGAGGGCATCACCGCCGATCAGCTCGACGTCATCGAGATCAATGAGGCGTTTGCCGCGGTGTCGCTGGCGTCCACCAAGGAACTCGGTGTCGACCCGGCGAAGGTCAACGTCAACGGCGGCGCCATCGCCATCGGTCACCCCATCGGCGCCTCGGGTGCCCGCATCACGCTGCACGCGGCGCTGGAGTTGGCGCGGAAAGGCTCGGGCTACGCCGTCGCCGCGCTGTGCGGTGCGGGTGGGCAGGGTGACGCGCTCATCCTGCGCCGTCCCTGACCGCTGAGAATGTGCTCAGTTTGAGCAACGACGCAATGTAGTAGCTGACCGCCCGCTGCGGCACAATGACGCTCATGGCAAACAACTATGACGTCCGCAGCGTGGCGGGCTGGTTCCGGATCGTGGCGATCGCCGAGGCGCTCAGCTGGGCCGGTCTGCTGGTCGGGATGTACTTCAAGTACCTCGGTTCCCCGCAGACCGAGATCGGTGTGAAGATCTTCGGACCGATCCACGGCGGCATCTTCATGGCCTTCCTGGTCGGCGCTCTGCTGGTCGGGATTGCGCGTAAGTGGAACGTGGTCACCTGGGCACTGGCGTTGCTGGGCAGCATCGTGCCGCTGGGAAGTGTGATCTTCGTCATCTGGGCCGATCGGACCGGCCGCATCGGTGGACGTACCGTCGCTGCCGACAGCGGTGAGGACGTGCCAAACTTGGTGGCGTGACACGTCCACGCCCTTCCGTCGGACCGGCCCTGGCCGGTGCATTCGATCTGTCCGCACTCAAGCAGCCGCCGCCACCGCCACCCGGTGCCGCGGCGCCCGCCGAGGTGACCGGTGCCATCCAGGTCACCGAGGCGAACCTGGAAGCCGAGGTGCTGGTCCGTTCCGGTGAGATCCCGGTCGTCGTCCTGTTGTGGACCCCGCGCAGCGACGCGAGCGTGCAATTGGGGGACGCGCTCGGCGCGCTGGCGCAGGCCGATGGCGGCACGTGGTCGCTGGCGATGGTGAATGTCGACACGACCCCGCGGGTGGCCCAGATGTTCGGCGTGCAGGCGGTGCCCACCGTGGTGGCGCTGGCCGGCGGTCAGCCGATCTCCAGCTTCCAGGGTCCCCAGCCCCCCGATCAGTTGCGTCAGTGGATCGACTCGCTGATCAGTGCGACGGCCGGCAAGCTCAGCGGCGTTCCCGAACAGCCCGAGCAGGCCGACCCGGAGTTGGAGCAGGCCCGGGCCTACCTGGACGACGGTGATTTCGACGCGGCTCTGACTGCCTACGAGTCCATCCTGGCGGCCAAGCCCAACGATGCCGAGGCCACCGGCGCTGTCCGGCAGATCAGGTTCCTGCAGCGGGCGACGACCCGCCCGGTCGAGGCGCCCGCGCTGGCCGATGCGGCTCCCGGCGACGCCGAGGCCGCCTTCGCCGCCGCCGACGTCGAGATCCTGCAACAGAACATCGAAGCCGCCTTCGATCGGCTGATCGCCTTGATCAAGGCCACCGCCGGGGACGAGCGCACCGCCGCCCGCACCCGGCTGATCGAATTGTTCGACCTGTTCGATGCCGCTGATCCGGAGGTCATCGCGGCCCGCCGCAAGCTGGCGAACGCGTTGTACTGAGTTCTCTTTCTGCGCGAGCAGACACATATGGCCCCTACTTCGCTGGAAGTAGGGGCCATATGTGTCTGCTCGCCGGGTTACTGCTCCAGTTCGAACCACAGCGCGGCCAGGGGCGGCAGCGCCATGACCGCGGACGCCGGGCGGCCGTGCCATGGCTCGGCCGACGCCTGCACCGATCCCAGATTGCCGATACCGGACCCGTTGTAGATGGTGGCGTCGGTGTTGAGCACCTCTCGCCACGTCCCGGCCTGCGGCAGACCCAGCCGGTACTGCGCATGCTCGTTGCCGGAGAAGTTGAACACGCAGGCCAGCGCTGATCCGTCGTCGCCGAAGCGCAGGAAGCTCAGCACGTTGTTCGCCGAGTCGTTGGCGTCGATCCACGAATAGCCGTCGGGCACGGTATCGCGGGACCACAGCGCCCGGCGGTTGCGGTAGAGCGCGTTGATATCGGTCACCAGGTTGGCGATCCCGGTGGAGAAGCTCTGCTCGGACAACTGGTACCAGTCCACGCCGCGCTCCTCGGACCATTCCGCGCGCTGGCCGAACTCCTGGCCCATGAACAGCAGCTGCTTCCCCGGGTGCGCCCACTGGTAGGCCAGTAGCCCGCGTAGGCCCGCCGCCTTGTTGTGGTCGTTGCCCGGCATCCGGCTCCACAGCGTGCCCTTGCCGTGCACCACCTCGTCGTGGCTGATCGGCAGCACGAAGTTCTCACTGAACGCGTAGAGCATCGAGAAGGTGATCTCGTGGTGGTGATAGCTGCGGTGAATCGGGTCACGCTTGATGAATTCCAGCGTGTCATTCATCCAGCCCATGTTCCACTTCATCGAGAAGCCAAGGCCGCCAAGGTTGGTCGGTCGCGTGACGCCAGGCCATGAGGTCGATTCCTCGGCGATGGTGACGATGCCGGGGGTCACCTTGTGCACCGTCGCGTTCATCTCCTGCAGGAACTGAACCGCCTCCAGGTTCTCCCGGCCTCCGTAGATGTTCGGCGTCCAACCGTCGGCCGGCCGCGAATAGTCCAGGTAGAGCATCGATGCCACCGCGTCGACCCGCAGGCCGTCGACGTGGTACTCCTGCAACCAGTACAGCGCGTTCGCCACCAGAAAGTTTCGGACCTCGGGGCGCCCGAAGTCGAAAACATAAGTGCCCCAGTCGAGTTGTTCGCCGCGACGAGGGTCGGAATGCTCATACAGAGCCGTCCCGTCGAAGCGGCCCAAGGCCCAGGCGTCCTTGGGGAAGTGCGCCGGTACCCAGTCGATGATCACCCCGATCCCCGCCTGGTGCAGCGTGTCGATCAGATAGCGCAGATCGTCGGGACTGCCCAGTCGCGGTGTGGGCGCGTAGTACGACGTGACCTGGTAACCCCAGGAGCCGCTGAACGGATGTGCAGCCACCGGCAGCATCTCGACGTGGGTGAAACCGTGCTCGACGAGGTAGTCGGTGAGTTCGACCGCGAGTTCGCGATAGGTCAGGCCCGGCCGCCACGACATCAGGTGCACCTCGTAGGTGCTCATCGGTTCGAAGACCGGATTGCGCAGCGCGCGCCCGGCCATCCATTCGTCGTCGTTCCAGGTGTAATCACTGGTGTTGACCCGCGAGGCCGTCCGCGGCGGAACCTCGGCGGCGAAGGCGAACGGATCGGCCCGGTCGCTGACCGAACCATCGATTCCGTGGACCCGGAACTTGTAGAGGCCGTCCTCGGGAAAATCGGGCCAGAACAGTTCCCAGACTCCGGTGGAGCCCAGCACGCGCATCGGCGCCTGACCGCCATCCCAGTGATTGAATTCGCCGATCAGACTGATGCCCTTGGCGTTCGGTGCCCAGACCGCGAACGAGTAGCCCTCCACCACGCCGTCGGGTGTGGTGAAGCTGCGGCGGTGCGCGCCCAGGGTCTCCCACAGCCGCTCGTGGCGGCCTTCGGCGAACAGATGCAGGTCGATCTCGCCCAGGGTGGGCAGGAACCGGTAGGCGTCGGCGACCGTGATGGCCGGCGCGCCCGGATACTGCACCTCGAGGCGGTAGTCGATCAGCTCGGTGAACGGCACGGCGCCCGCGAACAGCCCGGCCTCCAGGTGATTGAGCGGGTAGCGCTCGCCGCCGACGAGCGCGGTCACCGATTCGGCATGCGGGCGCAGCGCCCGGATCACCGTGTGGTCGCCGTACTCGTGGGCGCCCAGGATCGAGTGCGGGTCATGGTGCTCACCGGCGCTCAACCGGTGCAGATCGTCCGCACCGGGGCGCAGATGAATGCTGGTGTTGGTTTGAGTCACGATGTACTCACTCCCTCCGTAAGAGGTTCAGTCGAGATTCGTACGGGATCAACGGCATATTGAGGATGTGCGCAACCGCCCGTACCGGGTCCAGGCGCACGTAATTGGCCTGACCCCAATGGTATTCGTCGCCGGTGATTTCGTCGCGCACCCAGAACCGGTCGTAGGCCTCCATGCCGAGCGCGGCCATGTCCAGCCAGATCGTGCCTTCCTCGGGGCCGAACGGGTTCAGCGAGACCACCACCAGCACACAGTCACCGGTGACCGGATCGAATTTGCTGTAGGCCAGTAGCGCATCGTTGTCGACAGGGTGGAACGTGATGGTGCGCAACTGCTCCAGCGCTGGGTGTAGCCGCCGGATCTCGTTGAGCCTGCCCAGGAACGGTTCCAGGGACTGACCGGTGGCCACCGCCGCCTCGAAGTCGCGCGGACGGAGCTCGTACTTTTCCGAGTCGAGATACTCCTCGCTGCCCTCGCGCACCGCCCGGTGCTCGAACAACTCGAAACCGGAGTACACGCCCCACACCGAACTGAAGGTGGAGGCCAGCACCGCGCGGATGGCGAACATGCCGGGACCGCCGTGCTGCAGGCTCTCGTGCAGGATGTCCGGCGTGTTGACGAAGAGGTTCGGGCGCGCGCAATCGGCATACTCGGCGATCTGCTCGCCGTACTCGATGAGCTCCCACTTGGCGGTGCGCCAGGTGAAGTACGAATACGACTGGGTGAAACCCAATTTGGCCAGGCCGTACAACCGCGCGGGCCGAGTGAAGGCCTCGGCGAGGAACAACACGTCGGGATCCTCCTGCTTGACCTTACCGATCAGCCAGGCCCAGAAGTTGGGCGGTTTGGTGTGCGGGTTGTCGACCCGGAAGATCTTGACACCGTGCGATATCCAGAACCGCACCACCCGCAGCACCTCGGCGTAGAGCCCGGCCGGGTCATTGTCGAAGTTCAGCGGGTAGATGTCCTGGTACTTCTTCGGGGGATTCTCCGCGTAGGCGATGGTGCCGTCGGGCAGCACGGTGAACCACTCCGGATGCGTCTGCGCCCACGGGTGATCCGGCGCGCACTGCAGCGCGAGGTCCAATGCCACAGACAGTCCCTGATCGGCTGCGGCCGAGACGAAATCGTCGAAGTCCTCGATGGTGCCCAGGTCGGGGTGGACGGCGTCATGACCGCCCTCGGCGCTCCCGATCGCCCACGGCGAGCCGACATCGCCCTCGGCGGCCGTCACGCTGTTGTTGCGCCCCTTGCGGTGCACCCTGCCGATCGGGTGGATCGGTGGCAGATACACCACGTCGAATCCCATCCGGGCGACCCGGGGCAGATCCTTGGCGGCGGTGGCGAAGGTGCCGTGCACCGGTCTGCCCTCGCTGTCCCAGCCGCCGGTGGAACGCGGGAACAGCTCGTACCAGGCCGAGAACCGAGCCTGCGGTCGATCGACCCACACGCCGAACTGTTCACCGCGGGTGAGCAGTTCGCGCAGCGGGTAACGATGCAGCAGGTCGGCGATGGCGGGGGACAGGGCGGCCGCGGCGCGGGTCAGCGGATCACCGGGTTCGCGCAGCGCCGCCGCCGCGTCCACCAACGGGTGGCGCTGCTGACGCGGCACGCCGGTGGCGGCGCGCTCCAGCAGCTGGGCACCCACGAGCAGGTCGTTGTTGAGTTCGCTTTCGCCCTGGCCGGCATCCAGCTTGGCGGTGACACCCTTGCGCCAGGTCGCGATCGGGTCGCCCCAGCCGTCGACGCGGAAGGTCCACATGCCGACCTGGTCCGGGGTGAACTGGCCGTGCAGCACATCCGGCGTCCGGCCGGGCGACATCGGCAGCACCAACGGTTTGATCCGCGGGGGGGTCACCGGGGGTGCGGGTTCGGACACCGAACCCGGCGGGTCCGGAGCCAACTGGGGGTACGCCGTTCCGTGGTAGCGCACCACCAGGGTGGCGGACACCGCGTCGTGACCCTCCCGCCACACCGTCGCCCGCACCGGCACCACCTCGCCGACGACCGCCTTGGCAGGGAATCGTCCACCGGACAGCGCGGGCGCGACGTCATCGATTCCGATACGACCGGTCACGCACGAATCTCCTCACTCGGCGCGGTCCCGACTTCGGTGACCGCGGTCCGTCTGGTCTCTACTTCTGCCTCGACGCGCTCGTTACCGACCCTGAGTACCCACCGTAGTGTCAGGGACACATCGTGGGGCGAGATGAACTCACTCCGGTGACCGAAGCGACATCTCGGGGCCCGTCGCCGGGGTCGGTCAGTAAGGTGGAGCCGCGTGAAAGCCCTCCGCAGATTCACGGTTCGCGCCCACCTCCCCGAGCGGCTCTCCGCACTGGAGACACTGTCGGTCAACCTGCGGTGGTCATGGCACACGCCGACGCAAGACCTGTTCGCCGCCATCGACGCGACACTGTGGGACCAGGTCGGAGCGGACCCGGTGGCGCTGCTGGGGGTGGTCAGCCCGAGTCGTCTCGACGAACTCGCCGGTGACGAGGCCTTCCTGCAGCGTGTCGACGCGCTCGCCGCGGATCTGGACGACTATCTGAGTCGCCCGCTGTGGTATCAACAGCGGGCCGGAGACGGGGTGGAACTCCCCAATGGAATCGCCTACTTCTCCATGGAGTTCGGTGTGGCCGAGGTGCTGCCGAACTACTCCGGTGGCCTGGGCATCCTGGCCGGCGACCACCTGAAATCCGCCTCCGACCTGGGGCTGCCGCTGATAGCGGTCGGGCTGTACTACCGGTCGGGGTACTTCCGGCAGTCGCTGACGGCCGACGGCTGGCAGCATGAGACCTACCCGTCGCTGGACCCGCAGGGGCTACCGCTGCGGCTGTTGACCGAGGCCACCGGCAAGGCAGTGCTCATCGAATTGGCCATGCCCGACGGCGCGCAGCTGTACGCGCATGTCTGGATTGCGCAGGTGGGCCGAATTCCCTTGCTGCTGCTCGATTCCGATATCGGTGAAAACGCGCATGATCTGCGCGGGGTGACCGATCGGCTCTACGGCGGGGACCAGGAGCACCGGATCAAACAGGAGATCCTGGCCGGTATCGGCGGCGTCCGCGCCATCCGCGCCTACACCGAGCTGGAGGGCCTGCCCGCGCCGGAGGTGTTCCACATGAACGAGGGTCACGCCGGTTTCCTGGGTGTGGAGCGGATCCGCGAGCTGATCGATGCCGGACTGGACTTCGACACCGCGCTCACGGTGGTCCGGTCGTCCACGGTGTTCACCACGCACACGCCGGTGCCCGCCGGGATCGACCGATTCCCCGTCGACATGGTCACCCGGTACTTCGGCGGCGAACGCCTGTTGTCGGGCGTGCCGCTGGAACGGGTGCTCGGCTTCGGCGCCGAGGACGATCCGTCCAAGTTCAACATGGCGCACATGGGCCTGCGGCTGGCGCAGCGGGCCAACGGGGTGTCGTTGTTGCACGGCCGGGTCAGCCGGGAGATGTTCAACGAGTTGTGGCCGGGCTTCGACCCGGGTGAGGTCCCGATCGGCTCGATCACCAACGGCGTGCACGCACCGACGTGGGCGGCACCGCTTTGGGTGGAGTTGGCCCGCGAGCTGATCGGCAGCGACGATCTCGGCTCGCTCAGCGAAGCGGACACCTGGCACAAACTGCAGCAGGTCGATGCCGGTCGGCTGTGGCGGATCCGCTCCGAGCTGCGCGGTCTGCTCATCGAGGACGTGCGTGACCGGTTGCGTCGCTCCTGGCTCGAGCGCGGTGCGTCGGAGGCCGAACTGGGCTGGATCGCTTCGGCATTCGACCCTGAGGTGCTGACCGTCGGGTTCGCCCGGCGGGTACCCACCTACAAGCGGCTGACGTTGATGCTGCGCGATCAGGAGCGGCTGGAAAGGCTGTTGCTCGACGCCGACCGACCGGTCCAGTTGATCGTCGCGGGCAAGTCCCATCCCGCCGACGACGGCGGGAAGGCGCTGATCCAGCAGATCGTCCGGTTCGCCGACCGCGCGGAGGTGCGGCACCGGATCGCCTTCCTGCCGGACTACGACATGTCGATGGCCCGGCTGCTGTACTGGGGCTGCGATGTCTGGCTGAACAACCCGCTGCGCCCGCTGGAGGCCTGCGGCACCTCGGGCATGAAGAGCGCGCTGAACGGCGGACTGAACCTGTCCATCCGGGACGGCTGGTGGGACGAGTGGTACGACGGGGAGAACGGGTGGGAGATCCCCACCGCCGACGGGCTTGCCGATGAGAGCCGCCGCGACGATATCGAGGCCGGCGCGTTGTACGACCTTCTCGAACAATCGGTGACCACCACCTTCTACGACCGCAACGAGCACGGTGTGCCGGCCCGCTGGATGGAGATGGTGCGCCATACGCTGCAGGCACTCGGACCGAAGGTCCTCGCCTCGCGCATGGTCCGGGACTACACCGAGAAGTACTATGCGCCCGCCGCGAAGTCGCTGCGCGCCACCATCGAGCCCGCCGACGACGCGACCGGGGTGCCGTTCGGTGCGGCGCGCCAGCTTGCCGCGTATCGCCAACGAGCACAAGAGCAATGGCCGAAGATCCAGATCACCGATGTGGACAGCTATGGTCTGCCCGACACCCCGCTGATCGGCAGTGAACTGACCCTCACCGCATCGGTGTACCTGGCCGGGCTGGCGCCCGACGAGGTCGTCGTGCAGGCGGTCGTGGGCCGCGTCGACAGTGCCGACGTCCTGCAGCATCCGGTCACCGTGGCGATGACGCACACCGGCACCGTGGGCGGCAACCAGATCTTCTCGACGACGACGCCGCTGCCGGTGGCCGGCCCGGTCGGTTACACGGTGCGGGTGCTGCCGCACCACCGACTGCTGGCCGGGGCGAACGAGCTGGCACTGGTCACGCTGGCGTGAGTGCCATTCTGACGGTCGAGCTCCCCAGCGGGCCGTACGCGCTCGCCGCCGGCCCGGACGGCGCCATGTGGGTGACCCTGGTACACAGCGGCCAGATCGCCCGCGTCAGCGCCCAAGGCGATGTCACCGTCTACGACGTCGCGCCCGACAGCAGGCCCTCGATCATCACCGCCGGACCTGACGGTGCCCTGTGGTTCACCCGCAGCGGGGATGACCGGATCGGCCGGATCACCACCGACGGTCTGCTCAGCGAGGTCGAACTGCCCTCCGGCAGCGCACCTTTCGGTATCACGGCAGGGCCGGGGGCGGCGCTGTGGTTCACCGCGATGAATTCCGGGGTGATCGGCAGGCTCGATCTCGACGGCACGGTCACCGAAGTGGCTCATCCCGGGGGGAGGCCGTCGATGATCACCGCGGGTCCCGACGGGGCGCTGTGGTTCACCCTCAACGAGGCCAACGCGGTCGGGCGGCTGGAGCCGTCGGGATCCTTGCGGGTACGCGAGGTGCCGACGCCGCGGTCCGGACCGGTCGGGATCGCAGCCACCCACGACGACGCCATCTGGTTCACCGAGATCCTCGCCGACAAGGTCGGCCGCATCCCGACCGATGAGGCCATCCAGGAACTGGATCTGCCCGGTAAGCCGCACGCGGTGGTCGCCGACCCGTCCGGTGGGGTGTGGGTCAGCCTCTGGGGCGCCGACCAGGTCGCTCGCATCACGGCCGACGGGGAGGTGAGCACCATCGACCTGATCGAGAACGGTGAACCGCACGGCTTGGCCGTCGCCGCCGACGGCGCGCTCTGGGTGGCTTTGGAGGCCGGCTACCTGTGGCGGTTGCCGGTGGGCTGAGTCCCGCACTGGCCGTGTCCTTGTCGTGGCCGCAGAGTTACATAGGCGATGTAAGTTCCTCGAGGTGCCTATTGCGGGGTTTGTCGTGCCACGACCCTTTGCGCTGTTCACCGTGGTGATCACGGCTGCCGTACTGTGCGCTCCGGTCGCTGCCGGCGACCCGGGCATCGATCCGAACGAGCCCGATGTCGACCCGGTGTTCGCGCCCGCCATCGATCCCGCGCTGGAACCCCCGCTCACCCCGGTCATGCAACCCGTCGCGGTGGCGGTGCCGCCGTCGCCCCAACCGCAGCTGCACGGTCTCGTCGCCTCGCCACCGCCGACCAGCACCGAGACTCCGGACGGCTGGAGGCTCACACTGTCCGCGGTCAACGAGACCCAACTGGTCGTCGCTCCGCTGACCACCGCACTGTCCTCACGCAGTTACATCGTCGGGGGCACGTTCAGCGGGAACATCACCGGGCCCGAGGGCGGTGAGATCCCGGAGGGGGTGCTGGAGGTCGGCTACCAGATCGGTTGCGGTGTCGACATGAGCACGTCCAACGGTGTCACGATCACCGGCACAGCCGGACTGTCGCCGTCCGTGGGGCTGGCCGGTGTCGACGTGGGCTCGCCGGCGCTCGACGGTCTGATCCCGGTGCTGACCACGCCCGTCACCGGTGGTGCGGCCATCGGGCTGAAACCGGGCATCATCAACATGGTCCCGGTGACCCAAAAGGAGTTCCGGGGATTCAATCCGTGGGTGCTGGTCAGCAACTTCCAGGTCAAGATCGACGGATGCGTGGGCCAATCCTTCATCCGCTCGTATGCCTTCCTGACCCGCTCGACGGACGAATCCGATTCGGTACTGGCCTATTACGGCGAGACCAAGGTGGTCTGACCCAGCCACCCCGAGCCGCTGCGCTCTCCCCCGCGCGCGCGGGAGGTGTGCCCAGTCCGCCGTCAGGGGAACCGCTTGAAGCAGCGGTCCTGCTCGCCGAGCACACCGACCCGGAACGCGTCGATCCGGGAGAAGCCCGACGGCACCGATTCGCCGTTGACGTCGCTGGCAACCAGGCCGTTGAGCAGGATGCCCGACACCGCCTCGTCCACATCGCCCGCGGTGAGCGCGATGGTGTTGCCGTCCGGGGTGCTGACGTCGTCGACCATCTTTGCGGTCGCGACACCCGTCAGGCACGCGGTCCGCAGGGCGGCCTGCGCCGTATCCAATTCGACACCGCCGCGCTGATGCTGGATCGACTGCATGTAGCGCGATACCAGCACCGAATATGCGGTGTTGTCACCGGTGGCCAGTCCGGTGTCCTCGTCATCGGATTGCGCGCCGAGGACCTCCAGTGCGGGCAGATCCACCGCGATGGTGTTGGTGGCCGGGCAGAACGTCACCGGCGCATCGGAATCGGCGTCCGCACAAGCATGCGGCTCGAAGGTGAGTTCGGGCGGTTCGGCCGGCTCGAACAGGATGTCCATCGCGTCCACGACGGAACGCACCGAGTCCTCGGTGATCTGCAGCTCCCCAGATTGGTTCTCCGGCAACAACACCGGCAGATCGCCGCGGCGCTGCTTGATCTCGGCCGGGTCCATCGTCGCGCACGACCCGGCGCCGTCGGTGAAGCCGAACTGGAACGCCGACACCCGCTCGAAGGCCGACCCGTGTTCATCGTCGCCCACGTCGGCATCACTTTCGCTGAGCAGGGGATCGCGAAACGCGATCATCGCGGCCAGCAGATTGTTCAGTCCGTCACCGGTGGACAACGTGAATCGCGGTGAGTTCCCTTCGGCGACCCACCGCATGTAGACCCCGGCCAGACAGTCGGCCTGCTGTTCGGACACCAGCGTGGGCGTCGACCCGGTGACCATCTCGGCTTGTTGCTGCACCGCGTGCCCGTACTCGTGGGCCAGCACCATGGTGACGGCCATGTCGCCGTTTTCCCGCCGCAGCGACGGCAGCAGCACGCCACGGTCCCAGCCGATCGTCTCGTCGTCCTGGCAGAACGCCGCGTTGACCAGGTTGTAGGTATCGGTGTCGCAGAAGACACCGTCGAAACCGTCTGCATCCCAGGAGATCACGTCGGACACCGGGGTGAAGTCAGCACCGAAGGTCTCCGGGTAGGCGGTCTCCCAGAACTCCTCGATATCGCTGACCGCGCTGACCGCGAGGTGATCGATCTCGCCGCCGTCGGTATCGGTCACCTCGCGGGTGGGTTCGGCGGCGTCATCGCGCAGGCCGGTCGGTCCGTCGGTGGCGGGCATGCCCGCCACCCGGAACGGATCTGCGAACACCGACACCGCGGTGCCCTGCAGTTCCTGTCCGCACCCGCTGAGGACGAGCGCGATGCCGGCGGCCAGCGCCGCACCCGCCCATAGCCGTGCATTTCCCCGTCGCTTCGCTCGCCCCGGTTGGATTCCCCGTCGCTTCGCTCGCCCCGCGTGCCTCATATCGTGCCCCGCCTTTCGGTGCGCGCGGACGGGCTGCCGCGTTGGTGCAGCCAGGATAAGACAAACTGCCGGCGGCGGCGGTTATCCGGGTGCAGAGGTCAGCCGGCCCAGCGCGGCGATGACGCGCTCGTGATCTGTCGTCGCCCAGAAGGGCGGCAGTGATGAGCGCAGATAGCCGCCGTAGCGCGCCGTCGCCATCCGGGAATCCAGCACCGCGACCACCCCGCGATCGTCGACGCGGCGCAGCAGCCGGCCCGCGCCCTGGGAGAGCAGCAGCGCGGCGTGGCTGGCCGCCACCGCCATGAACCCGTTGCCGCCGCGCGCCGCGATGGCCCGCTGGCGCGCGGTCAGCAGCGGATCATCGGGGCGCGGGAACGGAATCCGGTCGATCAGCACCAGCGACAGTGTGCGGCCGGGCACGTCGACGCCCTGCCACAGCGACAGGGTGCCGAACAGCGAGGTCTCCTCGTCATCGGCGAACCGTTGCACCAGTGCGGCGGTGGTGTCCTCGCCCTGGCACAGCACCGGCGTCGACAGCCGTTCGGCCATCACCTCGGCGGTGGCCTTGGCCGCGCGCATCGAGGAGAAAAGGCCCAGGGTGCGCCCGCCCGCGGCGGTGATCAGCGCCTCGATCTCGTCGAGCTGGGCGGGCGATCCGGTGCCATCACGCCCGGGCGGGGGCAGATGTTTGGCCACGTACAGGATTCCGGACTTGGCATGGTCGAACGGTGACCCGACATCCAGCCCACGCCACGTGGTCTTGCCCTCCCCGCCGGAGAGCCCCCAGGCTGCGGCCATCCCGTCGAAGTTGCCCCCGATGGTCAGCGTGGCCGAGGTCAGCACCGCGGTGGAATGGTCAAACAGCCTGGTGCGCAACAACCCCGACACCGACAGCGGCGCCACCCGCAGGATGGCCCGCTTTCCGCCGCCGCCCCGGTGATTCTCCTCGTGGTCGAGCCACACCACATCGAAGCGGTCGGGGATCGCCGGGCCGAACGAATCCAGGATCCGTGCCGCGATGTCGCCGATCTCGGTCACCGCGGTGACGGCCTCGGTGCGCGCGGCGGCCGCCTGCGGGTCGGTGGGGGTGGTGTCGATCGCGGACCGGATGGAGAACGCCGCATCGCGCAGCGCCGTCAGGTAGGTGGCCAGCTCGTCGTCGAGATGATCGATGCGCCCGGGTTCGGCGTCATAGATGGCCGAGGCCAGATTGGCCTCTGCGGCTTCCAGACGGTCGGAGAGTTCGTCGGCGACCAGCCTGCCGATGCGCCGCTGCGCCGCGCCGAGCACGGTGGCAGAGAGTTCCCCGGTGGCCACACTGGTGACCCGGTCGACCAGTTCGTGCGCCTCGTCGACCACCAGCAGGTCGTGTTCGGGCAGCACCGAGGCATCGGCGATGGCGTCGATGGCCAGCAGTGCGTGATTGGTGACCACCACATCGGAGTTGCCCGCCTTGGCGCGGGCCTTCTCCGAGAAACAGTCGGTGCTGAACGGGCAGCGTGACACCCCGATGCACTCCCGTGCCGACACGCTGACCTGGCTCCAGGACCGGTCGGGCACCCCGGGGACCAGGTCGTCGCGGTCACCGGTCTCGGTCTCCGAGGACCAGCTCGTCAGGCGCTGCACATCGCGCCCCAGCGCGGTGGCGGCCACCGCGTCGAACAGTTCCTCCTGCGGGCGGTCCTCCACCGAATCCGCGGCACTGCCATTATGGATCTTGTTCAGGCACAGGTAATTTCCCCGGCCCTTCAGCAGCGCGAAGGTGGGACGCCGGGGGAGCCGGCCGGCCAAGGCATCGGCGAGGCGGGGCAGATCCCGGTCCACCAGCTGACGCTGCAGGGCGATGGTCGCGGTGGACACCACGACGGGTTCGTTGGCTGCGACCGCCCGCGCGATGGACGGCACCAGATAGGCCAGCGACTTACCCGTGCCGGTGCCCGCCTGCACGGCCAGATGACGGCCCGTTTCGAAGGCCTCGGTGACGGCCTCGGCCATCTCGACCTGACCGGGGCGCTGAGCCCCGCCGAGCGCCGCGACCGCCGAGGCGAGCAACTCGGTGACTGAGCTAGTGTTCACGAGGTCGGTTTGTCCGGTGCCACGACGCGGGTCGGGATGGCCGGTTCGCCCTTGGACAGCTTCAGGCCGTCCCACGGCAGGCTGCCCAGCCCGGCTGCCGCCCGGGCGCGGGCCTGCTCCAGGGTGTGCTCGTGCACGGGGTGCCCGCCCCGGACCAGTTCGATCGACAACGGCCGCGAGTCGAGCCCGGCTTCGGTCGGCGGCGGATGTCCGGCCGGATAGACGACCTCTTCCACGATCGTCCCGGAGGGTTTGGCAAGCCGCAGCGCCTCCTTGGTGCCACCCGCCGATGCCTTGTGCGCACTGCGTTTCTGCACGGTGATGCCGTCGACCTCGACGAGCTTGTAGACCATGCCGGCCGTGGGCGCGCCGGATCCGGTGACCAGCGAGGTACCGACGCCGTAGCTGTCGACGGGCTCGGCCCGCAGCGCGGCGATGGCGAACTCGTCGAGGTCGCTGGAGACCACGATCTTGGTGCCGGTCGCTCCGAGACCGTCCAACTGATCGCGCACCTGGCGGACCAGTACGGCGAGTTCACCGGAGTCGATGCGCACCGCGCCCAGGTCGGGGCCGGCGACCGCGATGGCGTTGGCGACGCCGTCGGTGATGTCATAGGTGTCCACCAGCAGGGTGGTGCCGACGCCGAGGGCGTCGACCTGGGCCTGGAACGCGGAGCGTTCTGACAGATTCCGCGCCGAGCGCTCATCTGTTCCGTCTTCGGTGGTGTGCAGCAAGGTGAAGGCATGCGCGCTGGTGCCGAGCGCCGGAACCCCGTAGCGCTGCTGGGCGGCCAGGTTGGAGCTGCCGTGGAATCCGGCGATCCAGGCCGCCCTGGCCGCGGCGACGGCGGCCTCCTCATGGGTGCGCCGCGAACCCATCTCGATGAGCTGTCGGCCGCCGGCCGCCGACACCATCCGGGCCGCGGCCGAGGCGATCGCGCTGTCGTGATTGAGGATGGACAGCGCCAGCGTCTCCAGGACGACGCACTCGGCAAAGCTGCCACGCACCGAGAGCACCGGCGAGTTCGGGAAGTACAGCTCACCCTCCGGATAGCCGTGCACATCGCCGGTGAACCGGAATTCCGACAGATACGCCAACGTGCCGGCGTCCAGGAAATCGGATACCGCCGCCAGGGTCTGCTGATCGAAGGTGAACTGCGCCAGCGCTTCCACGAAACGCCCGGTGCCCGCCACCACCCCGTAGCGCCGTCCCTCGGGCAACCGTCGCGCGAAGACCTCGAAGGTGCACCGCTTGTGCGCCGAGCCGTCGCGCAGCGCAGCCGCGAGCATGGTCAGCTCGTATTTGTCCGTCAGCAGTGCTGTGCTCACGCCGTGGCTCACGATCTCACCGTATCGGTACCGTTCCGGTTCGGGCGCGCAGTCGGCCCCCGGTATCCTGTGCGTCATGGTTACCCCAGCGCGGACCAAGCCGGGTACCCGGGAGGACACGGCGGCTGACGTCGACCGCCGAGAAGACGCCGCCACGGACAGTCCCTGGGTCACGGTCGTGTGGGACGACCCGGTCAATCTGATGTCGTACGTGACCTACGTATTCCAGAAACTGTTCGGCTACTCCGAACCGCACGCCACCAAACTCATGATGCAGGTACATACCGAGGGCAAGGCGGTCGTCTCGGCCGGCAGCCGGGAGTCGATGGAGGTCGACGTCACCAAGCTGCACTCCGCCGGGCTGTGGGCCACCATGCAGCAGGACCGCTGATCACGTGCGGAAATGGAAGCGGATCGACGGCGCCGACGGCCCCCGATTCCGGTCTTCGCTGGCCGCGCACGAGGCCGCGCTGTTGCGCAATCTGGTGACCTCGCTGACCGGGATGCTCGACGATCGCGAATCTGCCGCTCCGGCTGACGAACTCAGCGAGATCACCGGGATCCGCACCGGTCATTCGTCGCCTCCCGAGGACGAGACGATGAAGCGGTTGCTGCCGGACTTCTTCCGGTCCCGCAACGGCCATCCCGCGGGTTCCGCGGCCGCCGACAGCTTGAACAGCGCGCTGCGCAGCCTGCATGAGCCGGCCATCATCGATGCGAAACGGCAAGCGGCGCAACGCCTGCTGGACACCATGCCCGACGGTGGGGGGAAGTTCGAGCTCTCCGAGGATGACGCGCAGGCCTGGGCGTCCGCGGTCAACGACGTGCGTCTGGCGCTCGGCGCGATGCTGGAGATCGGACCCGAGGGCCTCGACCAGCTGCCCGTCGGGCATCCGATGGCCGGCCATCTCGACGTGTACCAGTGGCTGACGGTGCTGCAGGAGTATCTGGTGATCAGCCTGATGGGGTCGCGTCCGTGACCGACTGGGGTTCCATCACCGATGTCGCCGGCATCACGGTCGGTCACCATCAGCGGATCGACGATGACGCGACGCTGGGATCCGGGTGGGCGTGCGGCAGCACCGTGGTGCTGGCGCCGGAAGGCACCGTCGGTGCGGTCGATTGCCGGGGCGGGGCCCCGGGCAGCCGCGAGACCGATCTGCTGGATCCGTCCAACAGCGTGCGTCACGTTGACGCGGTGCTGCTCACCGGCGGCAGCGCGTACGGACTGGCCGCCGCCGACGGCGTGATGACCTGGCTGGAGGAGCAGGGGCGCGGCGTGTCGATGGACGGCGGCGTGGTGCCGATCGTGCCCGGCGCGGTCATCTTCGACCTGCCGGTCGGTGGCTGGGGCTGCCGCCCGACTGCGGAGTTCGGGTACGCCGCGGTGCAGTCCGCCGGCCGGACGTTCGCCATCGGGAACGCCGGAGCCGGCGCGGGAGCACGGGCCGGTGTCCTCAAGGGCGGACTCGGAACCGCCGCGCTGACCCTGCCCGATCTCGGTGTGACGGTGGGGGCGGTCGTCGCGGTCAACTCCGGAGGCAATGTGATCGACCCGACCACCGGGCTACCCTGGATGGCCGATCTCATTGCGGCGTTCGGGTTGAGCTCTCCACCACCCGCGGAGGTGGCCGAGTTCGCGGCCCTCGACAAGGTGAGCGGCCCGCTGAACACCACCATCGCCGTCGTCGCGACCGACGCCGCGCTCAGCCCGGCCGGGTGCCGCCGCATCGCCATCGCGGCCCAGGACGGACTTGCCCACACCATCCGTCCGGCGCATACACCGGTGGACGGCGACACCGTGTTCGCGCTGGCCACCGGCGCGGTGCAGGTGCCAGCTGGATGGGGTCCGTCGGAGAAGGTCCCGGCCGCGATGTCCCCGGAGACGGCGCTGCTGACCGCGATCGGCGCCGCTGCGGCCGACTGTCTGGCACGTGCCGTATTGGTCGGGGTGTTGGCGGCGGAGTCGATCGCCGGAATACCCACCTACCGTGGCCTGTTGCCCGGAGCGTTCCCGTGATGTCGCCGAAACCGAGAAACGGAGTTCTGACGTGCTGGTGATCCGCGCCGACCTGGTGGATGCCATGGTCGCCCACGCGCGCGCCGACCATCCCGACGAGGCGTGCGGCGTGATCGCCGGACCGGAGGGTTCGGATCGCCCGCAGCGTTTCATCCAGATGGTCAACGCGGAGCGGTCCCCGACGTTCTACCGGTTCGATTCCGGTGAGCAGCTCAAGGTGTGGCGCGCGATGGACGACAACGACGAGGTGCCCGTCGTGATCTACCACTCGCACACCGCCACCGAGGCGTACCCCAGCCGCACCGACATCTCGTTCGCGTCCGAACCGGACGCCCACTATGTGCTCGTCTCCACCCGCGACCCCGAGGCGCACGAACTGCGCAGCTACCGCATCCTCGACGGCGTCGTCACCGAAGAACCTGTCAGCATCGTCGAGCAGTACGGATAAAAGGAGCCACCGTGTCAGTAGTCGTGTCGATCCCCACCATCTTGCGCACCCACACCGGCGGAGAGAAGCGGGTGAACGCCGCCGGTGAGACCGTGGGGGCCATCATCGCCGACCTGGAGAGCAACTACTCCGGGATCTCGGAGCGCCTCGTGGACAACGGCAAGCTGCACCGCTTCGTCAACATCTACGTCAACGACGAGGACATCCGGTTCTCCGGTGGCCTGGAAACCGCCATCGCCGACGGTGATTCGGTGACGATCCTGCCCGCCGTTGCAGGTGGGTAAGCCTTGACGCGATACGACTCGCTGCTGCAGGCGCTGGGGAACACCCCGCTGGTGGGCCTGCAGCGGCTCTCGCCGCGCTGGGAGGACGACCAGAACGGTCCGCACGTGCGGTTGTGGGCCAAGCTCGAGGACCGCAACCCCACCGGCTCCATCAAGGACCGGCCCGCCCTGCGGATGATCGAGCAGGCCGAGCGCGACGGGCTCATCAAGCCCGGCGACACCCTGCTGGAGCCGACGAGCGGCAACACCGGCATCTCCCTGGCCATGGCGGCACTGCTCAAGGGTTACCGGCTGATCTGCGTGATGCCGGAGAACACCTCGATCGAGCGGCGTCAGCTCCTCGAGTTGTACGGTGCCAAGATCATCTTCAGCGCCGCCGAGGGCGGGTCGAACACCGCCGTGGCGCACGCCAAAGAGCTTGCTGCACAGAACCCTTCGTGGGTGATGCTGTACCAGTACGGAAACCCGGCCAACGCCGCGGCGCACTATGAGGGGACCGGGCCCGAACTGCTGGCCGACCTGCCGGAGATCACCCATTTCGTCGGTGGCCTCGGCACCACCGGCACGCTGATGGGCACCGGCCGGTTCCTGCGCGAGCATGTGCCGGGCATCCAGATCGTCGCCGCCGAGCCCCGCTACGGCGAGGGTGTGTACGCGCTGCGCAACATCGACGAGGGTTTCGTGCCGGAGCTCTACGACCCGGAGGTCCTGACCACCCGGTTCTCGGTGGGTGCGTTCGACGCCGTCAAACGAACCCGCGAGATCGTCCAGGTGGAGGGCATCTTCGCGGGGATCTCCACCGGCGCGATCCTGCACGCCGCACTCGGTATGGCGGCCAAGGCCATCAAGGCCGGCGAGCGCGCCGATATCGCCTTCACCGTGTGTGACGCCGGTTGGAAGTATCTGTCCACCGGTGCCTACGCCGGTAGCCTCGATGATGCAGAGGATGCGTTGGAAGGGCAGCTGTGGGCATAAATCTCCCGATCACCCCCGAGCCGAAGAAGAAGCCGGCCTGGGTGGTCGGTGGCGCGACGATCATCGGTTTCGTCACGCTGCTGTATGTCGTGGAGATCGTCGACACCGTCATGGGGCACCGCCTCGACAACGACGGCATCCGGCCGCTGCAGACCGACGGCCTGTGGGGCATTCTCTGGGCGCCGCTGTTGCACGGCGGCTGGCCGCACCTGATCGCCAACACCGTGCCCGCGCTGGTGCTCGGCTTCCTGATGACCCTGGCGGGCATGGGGCGCTTCATCGGCGCCACCGCCATCATCTGGGTGCTGGGCGGATTCGGCACCTGGCTGATCGGCAATATCGGCGCGCACTGCCCCTACGTGGGCGTGCAGTGCACCACCAACCACATCGGGGCGTCCGGGCTGATCTTCGGGTGGCTGACGTTCCTGATCGTGTTCGGATTCTTCACCCGTACGGCCTGGGAGATCGTCGTCGGCGTGATCGTCGCGCTGGTCTACGGCGGCATCCTGCTCGGGGTGGTTCCGGGGACGCCCGGGGTGTCCTGGCAGGGGCACCTGTGCGGCGCGATCGCCGGGTTCGTCGCGGCGTACGTCTTGTCCGGGCCGGAACGCAAGGCGCGCGAACAGCGCAAGACAGGCGCCCCGCTGCGCGCCTGAGGGCGCGTGTGCTGGTGTGCGTCGGGCCACTGCGCGGGTGCGACTGATGCACAGCGGACGGTCCGTCACTGCGGCGTCCCGGGTCACGGCGGGGACACAACATGAAACTTGTCGCCCAATGCGGTGATGCCTTCGCCCCGATGCTGTAGGGCATGGCAAGCTAGAGATGTGCGAGTCACCGTACTGGGTTGTTCCGGCAGTGTTGTCGGCCCTGATTCGCCCGCGTCCGGATATCTGCTGACCGAACCCGACACGGCCCCGATGGTGCTCGACTTCGGCGGCGGCGTGCTCGGTGCGCTGCAGCGGCACGCGGATCCGGGTGCGGTGAACGTGCTGCTCTCACATCTGCACGCCGACCACTGCCTGGACATGCCCGGGCTGTTCGTCTGGCGCCGGTATCACCCCAATCCGCCCGAGGGCCGCGCGATGCTGTTCGGCCCGACGCACACCTGGGAGCGTCTCGGCGCGGCGTCCTCGCCCGAGGGCGGCGAGGTCGACGACATCTCCGACATCTTCGAGGTGCAGTCCTGGGTGGACGGCCGTGCCGTCAAACTGGGCGCACTGACGGTCGAGCCGCGGTTGGTGTGTCATCCCACCGAGTCCTACGGCATGCGCTTCACCGACCGTGACGGCGTCACGTTCGCCTACAGCGGAGACACCGGAATCTGTGATGCGGTAGTCGAATTGGCGCGTGGAGTCGACGTGTTCCTGTGCGAGGCTTCGTGGACGCACTCGCCCGAGCGCCCGCCGAACCTGCACCTGTCCGGTACCGAGGCCGGCCAGATCGCCGCCCGTGCGGGAGTGGGTGAACTGCTGCTCACCCACATTCCGCCGTGGACATCGCGCGAGGATGTCATCAGCGAGGCCAAGGCCGAGTTCGACGGTCCGGTGCACGCCGTGGTGTGCGGCGAGACCTTCGATGTGACGCGTCACTGAGGCCGGACATGGCTTGTCTGGAGCGTGCTCCTCAACGCGGCTCGTTCCTCACCGCTTGATCGTCGCGCGCTAGTGTTGCCTCGTGTCCAGACGAGAAGACGGCCGGCTTGACGACGAACTGAGGCCAGTGGTCATCACCCGCGGTTTCACCACCCACCCCGCCGGCTCGGTGCTGGTCGAGTTCGGCCAGACCCGGGTCATGTGCGCCGCCTCGGTCACCGAGGGAGTGCCGCGCTGGCGGAAGGGCTCCGGGCAGGGCTGGCTGACCGCCGAGTACGCCATGCTGCCCGCGGCCACCCACGAGCGCTCCGGCCGTGAGTCCGTCAAGGGCAAGGTCGGCGGACGTACCCAGGAGATCAGCCGGCTGGTCGGCCGGTCCCTGCGCGCCTGTATCGACCTCGGTGCGCTGGGGGAGAACACCATCGCCATCGACTGCGACGTCCTGCAGGCCGACGGTGGCACCCGCACCGCCGCGATCACCGGCGCCTATGTGGCGCTCTCCGATGCCGTGACCTATCTGGCGGCGGCGGGCCGACTGTCCGATCCGCGTCCGCTGTCCTGCGCTATCGCCGCCGTGTCGGTCGGCGTCGTCGACGGCCGGGTCCGGGTGGATCTGCCCTACACCGAGGACTCCCGTGCCGAGGTCGATATGAACGTCGTCGCCACCGATACCGGCACCCTGGTGGAGATCCAGGGCACCGGCGAGGGCGCGACGTTCCCGCGCTCGACGCTGGACAAAATGCTGGACCTGGCGATGGCGTCCTGCGAGGAGCTGTTCACCATCCAGCGCGCCGCCCTCGAGCTGCCCTACCCGGGTGTGCTGCCCGAGCCCAGTGGGCCGGCGAAGAAGTCCTTCGGAAGCTAGGGATGTCCCGGCTGCTGGTTGCCTCCCGCAACGCCAAGAAGCTGGCCGAGCTGCGTCGGGTGCTCGACGCGGCCGGGCTCTCCGGGCTGACGCTGCTGTCGCTGACCGATGTGCCGCCGTTCGAGGAGGCACCCGAGACCGGCGCGACCTTCGAGGAGAACGCGCTGGCCAAGGCGCGCGACGCCTACGCCGCGACCGGGATCCCGGCGGTGGCCGACGACTCGGGTCTTGCCGTCGACGCGCTGAACGGGATGCCGGGCGTGCTGTCGGCGCGGTGGTCCGGTGCGCACGGCAATGACGTAGCGAACCTGGAGCTGCTGCTGGGCCAGCTGCGCGATGTGCCCGACGAGCGGCGCGGGGCGGCCTTCGTCTCGGCGTGCGCACTGGTGTCCGGCTCCGGTGAAACGGTGGTGCGCGGTGAGTGGCCGGGTGCCATCGCCCTGGAGCCGCGGGGCGAGGGCGGGTTCGGCTATGACCCGATCTTCGTCCCGGACGGATCGGCGCGGTCGGCGGCCGAACTGACCCCGGCCGAGAAGGACGCGGCCTCGCACCGTGGCCGTGCGCTGGCGCTGCTGGTGCCGGCGCTGCGCGCGCTCATCTAGCTCTGCCATCGCCCGCTCTGCTTGGCGAAACTCGCGTACCCGGGGTAACGGCGTCGCGATTAACACCGGGTACGCGAGTTTCGCCGAATTTGAGAGCGCTGAAATTTTGCATAGCGCAACTAACGTGTAATGCTCGCGGCCGTGGTCCCCACCGAGCAGCGACGGCCGCTATCGGCCCATCCCGGCGTTCTGATCGCCGTGCTGTGCGCCGCCGGTATCAGCGTCTCACTGATGCAGACCCTGATCATCCCGCTCATCCCGGAGCTGCCGAAGCTGTTGCACGCCAGCCCGTCCAACGCATCCTGGGCCATCACCGCCACGCTGCTGACGGCCGCCGTCACCACCCCGGTCTTCGGCCGCCTCGGTGATCTCTACGGTCCGAAACCGATCCTGATCGTGTGTGCCGCGGTGCTGATCGCCGGATCGCTGGTGTCCGCGCTGAGCACGTCGCTGGTCCCGTTTGTCATCGGCCGCGGTCTGCAGGGGTTGGGCATTCCGATCATCCCCTTGGGCATCAGCGTGCTGCGGGCCTCGGTGCCCGCCGAGCGGGTCGGCAGCGCGATGGGACTGATGAGCTCCTCGCTGGGGGTGGGCGGCGCGCTCGGGCTGCCGCTCTCTGCCGCGATCGCTCAGCAGTTCAGCTGGCATGCGCTGTTCTGGTTCGCCGCCGGTCTCGGCGCCGTACTGCTGGTGCTCTTCGTCGTGCTGGTGCCCGCGGTGCCGGCATCCTCGAGTGACCGGCTCGATCCGCTGGGCGCGCTGCTGCTCGCCGGCGGTCTGGTGACGTTGTTGCTCGGGATCACCAAGGGCCGGGACTGGGGCTGGACCTCGGGGACCACCGTCGGGATGTTCGCCGCATCGCTGGTGGTATTCGCCGTCTTCGTGGTGTGGCAGCTGCGCTTCGACTCACCGATCGTCGACCTGCGCACCTCGGTCCGGCCGCCGGTGCTGCTCACCAACATCGCCTCGGTCGGGGTGGGGTTCGCCATGTTCGCACTCACCCTGATCGCCCCGCAGGTGCTGGAACTGCCCACCGACACCGGCTATGGGCTGGGCATGTCCATGCTGGAGGCGGGGCTGTGGATGGCACCCGGCGGGCTGGCGATGATGGTGATGGCGCCGATCGCGGCGCGGGTGGCCGGGGCCCGCGGCCCACGTTTCACGCTGTTCGTCGGCTGCGTCATCATCGCCGCGTCCTACCTATCCGGGCTGTGGCTGCTCGGCAGTGGGCCGCAGGTGCTGGCGCTCAACGTGCTCATCAGCATCGGGGTGGGTTTCGCCTACGCGTCCATGCCGGCGCTCATCAACGCCGCCGTGCCGATGTCGGAGACCGCGGCCGCCAACGGTCTCAATGCGCTGGCGCGGTCGCTGGGCACCTCGATCTCCAGTGCCGTGCTCGGCGCCATCCTGGCGGCGATGACGATGACCGCCGGTGGGCACGAGGTGCCCACCCTTGACGGGTTCCGCACCGCGCTGATCGTAGCGGCGGCGGTGTCCGGGCTGTCCGCGGTGCTGACGCTGCTGATCCCGGTGGCGCGTCAGGAAGCGGAAGTCACAGACCGAAGCGCTTCTTCACGTCTTGCGTCTGGAAGTGCTCCACGATGAGACCCAGCAGGGGAACGGTGCCGGAGATCAGGGTGCCGATCGCGCGGCCCAGCGGCCAGCGGACCTTCACCGCGAGGTTCGCGGTGGCGATCAGATAGGCGAAGTACACCCAGCCGTGCACCACGGCGATCCAGCTCAGTGAGTCGTCCTGGAACCCGTACTTGCGCACCATCTCGTAGCAGAGCGCGATCAGCCAGAGACCGGTCGCCCAGGCCAGCACCCGGTAGCTGGCCAGCGCCTTCTGGATGGAGGACAGCGGAACCAGCGGTTCCTGGCTGTCAGTTTCGGCCGGGGTCTCGGGCGTGCTCATGTGGTGGTCCTGTCGTCAGGGTTTTCGGATTGTGCGAGATCGGCGAGGTAGGCGTTGTACTCCCGCAGCGTCGGATCGTCGTCGGCGGGCGCCGCGGCCTTGGGGCGTTCCGGGAGAAGGCCGGCCGGGATCTCGGTGGCGGTGTCCGTCGGGTCGTAGGTCGGCGGGGCTTCCTCCAGGCGGACGAACTTGAAGTATGCGTAGACGCAGAATGCGGCGAACATCGGCCACTGCAGGGCGTACCCGAGATTCAGGAAGGTGCCCGAGTTCGATTCGTAGCGGGTCCACTGCCACCACGCCAGCAGCAGGCAGCCGCCGGCGCCGACGGCGGCCAGCGCGATGAGCGCCGGTCTCCTACGTCGTGTAGTGGACATGGGTCGACTTTACCGTCCGCCGATTCAGGCCTTGGGGCCGACGAACTCATCGAGGCGTGCGGTCGCGGCTTTTCTATATACCGCGATCATGTAGCGGCTGTTCTGGGTCCACGGGATGCCGAGTGCGTCGAGGGCGGCGCAGAACAGATTGCGGATATCGGTCGAGTGGTTGGTGAAGTGATAGCGGACGCTGGCGACCCCGCGGTCGTTGGCCACCACGCGGCAACCGTCGCTGTGGATGAGACCGCGGATGAAGTCCTCGGTGGCGGCGTCGACGTGGGCCTGCTGCCAGGGTTGCAGGATGATCGGGCGGAGGTGTTTCGGCCCTGGTCCGTGTTGGGGGAACAGACATGGCCAGTGTTTGGAGAAGAGCGACACGTCGACGCAGCCGGTCTTGCGGGGGAACACCGTGGCATGTTGGCCGAGCATAATTTTGTCGATGGCGTCACAGCAGCTCTCGATGATCCCCGGATACTTCTTGTCGAGTGTCACTCGGAGCCGCCAGACGCGGCCGGCGCGGCAGACATAGCCGTCGCCGAGGTACATGCCCAGGAGGTAGCTGTACGCGTCCGACGGCAGCATGCTGTAGTCGTGGCTGCTACAGCTGTCGCGCGGTGTGATTGAACGGCGGTTGTGCCGCCAATCGCAGACGGTCCGCCGCGGTATCCCCGTCTGTCGTGAGATCGCACAGTCATTCAATCCGGCGTCAATCAGTGACCGCACGGTGTTGAAATTTTCGATCGAGCGCATAGGGCCTCCCGCTGCCTGCCCTCGACGTTAGTTCGCCCCACCGACAACCAGATACGCGCAGCGAGACGGTAGTCTGAACCCGCCTGCGGGCGTGATGGAACGGCAGACATGCCGGCTTTAGGTGCCGGTGCTCGGAAGAGCGTGAGGGTTCGAATCCCTCCGCCCGCACAGTAAAGCTCCTTCGATTTGGCGCTGCCGTTGGTTGTGCCGGTTCCTACCCCGCGGCGGGCGGAGTTCCCCAGCACTCGACCACCTCGCCGATATGCCGCAGCATCACATAGCGGTAATCCGCCTCCCGGGCATCGGCGGACCGCTCGTCGAATTCGGCTCGAGCGCCCGCCTCGTCGCCCTGGTAGACGTCGGTGGGCACCGGCGGCACGCCCGTGTTCTGCGGATCGTCGACGACACCGATCTGGACGGTCCATGAGTTGTCAGCCATGACCTCCGAGTACCCCGCCTGAAGGCCGCCCAACGCTAGTAAGTGTCCATGCCAGCGGGAAACCGTCGGCGGCTCAGCACGGCTGTGTCATAGTCGTCCGGGCGTTTTGCTCAGACGAAGGAGTCCCCGTGCAGATCGATCCGGCCGCCACGACCTGGCTGCTTGTCAGCACCGCCATGGTTCTGTTGATGACGCCCGGTCTGGCCATCTTCTACGGCGGCATGGTCCGCTCGACCGGCGTGCTCAACATGATCATGATGAGCTTCATCTCCATCCCGGTCGTCACGGTGACGTGGGTGGTGGCCGGCTACAGCCTGGCGTTCGGTGAGGATGCCGGCGGCGGTTTGATCGGTGGGCTGCAGCACATCGGGTTGTCAGGTATCGACCTGGACGCGGTGCGCTCCAATGTGCCCGAGCTCCTGTTCGTCACCTTCCAACTGGCGTTTGCGATCCTGACCGCGGCCCTGGTGAGCGGCGCCATCGCCGATCGCGCCAAGTTCTCGTCGTGGGTGTTGTTCGTCGCGGCCTGGACCCTGCTGGTGTATTCGCCGGTGGCGCACTGGGTGTGGGGGCCCGGCGGGTGGTTGGCGACCTTCGGTGCGCTCGACTATGCGGGTGGGCTGGTCGTCGAAATTGTCTCCGGGGCATCGGCATTGGCCCTCGCGCTGGTGCTTGGGCCGCGTATCGGCTTCAAGTCCGAGGCGATGCGTCCGCACAATCTTCCGTTCGTGCTGCTCGGTGTCGGTCTGCTGTGGTTCGGCTGGTTCGGATTCAACGCCGGGTCGGCCTTCGCCGTCGACGGCAAGGCGGCCGTGATCTTCCTGAACACACTGCTTGCCGGATGTCTGGGCATGCTCGGCTGGTTGGCCGTGGAACGGTTCCGCGACGGCCATCCGACCACCTTCGGTGCGGCGTCCGGTGTGGTGGCCGGGCTGGTCGCCATCACCCCGTCGTGCGGGTTCGTCTCACCGCTCGGTGCCATTCTGGTCGGTCTCGCCGCCGGCGTGGTCTGCTCGTTCGCCATCGGCTGGAAGTTCAAGGCCGGTTATGACGACTCCCTGGACGTGGTCGGGGTGCACTTCGTCGGCGGCGTGGTGGGTACCTTCCTGATCGGATTGTTGGCCGCGGAAATGATCTCGGGCGGACCGGAAGGTCTGTTCTACGGCGGCGGGGTCACCCAGCTGGGCAAGCAGACACTGGCGATTGTCGTCGTCGCCGCCTTCGCATTCGTTGTTTCATTCGTGCTGGCGAAGATCATCGCGATGACGGTCGGTTTCCGGGTCACCCGCGAGGACGAACTGTCCGGCATCGACTTCACCCAGCACGCCGAAACCGCGTACGCGGAGGGCGTGCACGGGACACCGCACAAGCGTCCCGGCGCCTGACCCGCAGATCTTTGCGATGGCAATATTTCGGTTGCCATCGCAACTTCGTTATGTGCACGGTGGGGACATTCGGGCAGGCAGGCCGGAAAAGCGCGTCGGTTGCTGTCAGTTGCTGACAGTTAGCTGATTTGTCGCCGCTTCTGTGCCGGGGTCGAATCGGTTCGGGATAATGCGGCCCTGCCTGCGGGGTTTGCGCGCAATCGCGTTGCGCCCGGGCGGCTTCGGTTGGCGCGGGCGCGTTTTTATGTTTGCTTGCGGGATTGCTGTGTCCCTTTTACGATCCACTTCGCCGCCACTTTCGCTGGCGTCAATATTGGCTGTTCCGCCAATCTGCCGGGGAAGTGGTGTTAGTGGTGGCTTGCAACGATTCGACTGACGATGACCGTCGCGCTCATGCTGTTCGGGTGTGGTTGGGCTCTGGAGCGCTGACCCTGGGCATGGGGGCGGCGATGATCGGGGGTGCCGCCATCGCGACCGCCGACACCGACTCCGGATCGTCGGACAGTCCTTCGAGTTCGAGCAGTGCGGGGTCGGAGTCGTCGGACAAGGCGAGCCCGTCGAACAAGGCGAGCCGAACGGGCCCGATCGCGGTACGCAGCGTGCGCGCAGCCGCGACCGGAGCGGCTTTGCGCAGCAGGGCAACAGAAACCGATGAAGCCGACAACGCAGCGGACCTCGAGACCCCCCGTGGTCACGATGCGACGCCGCTTGCGGACGAGCGGGAGGCCGAGCCGGAAGCCCAAGTTGCGCCGGAGCTCTCATCGGTATCGGCACCCGTCGATGAACCGACTGGGGCAGAGACCGTCCCGACGGTCGACGTTACGGTGCAGAGCACCGCTGCGACCACGGACACCGATACCCGTAGGTCCGACGTGACCGAACCGGACGCGACCGCGCCGACACTTTCGGCGGCGTTGCCGGTAGCACCTGCCGCATTCGCCTGGGCGCCGCCTACTCCCCACCAAATCCTGCGGACGTTGCAGCAGTTCGGGCGTGACCTCTACGGCACCGTCGCGCACCAGATTCGGGGGATGCAACGCAATCTCACGGTTCTCGGTGCCGACGTGACCCGCATGCTCGGGATCAAACGGGTGGTGTTCATCGAGCCCGCCCCATACGGGAATCCGGCCGCAAATCAGCAGTACTGGGTCCAGCAGGCCTACCGTTCGCACGCCCTGGCGACCGCCGCGATGGCGTGGGCACAGCTGACCGGAACGCAGGTCGACGTCCAGGCCTTCCTCGATCTGGCGATGGACGAGGACAGCCTGTACAACGCCAACGTCAAGGTGTACGACCCGGATGCGAATCGATTCGTGTCGTGGACCGACAGCTATGAAGTACTGCAGGGCAAGGGTGTTCGCATCATGACGAGCTACTTTGCGCACGACCAGGAGTCGCATGCCTTGCACGCGCTTACCTCAGGTCTGCAGAATCCCGGCAAGGCGATGATCGTGACGATGAGCGGCGTCTCGGACGGTTTCAGCGGTCCTGTCGGGAAGTCGGTGGTCGTCCTGGGTGTGGATACCGAGGCCGGCACCGTGACCTACAACGACCCGACCAGATCCGTCGGCCAGGGCTTGACGGTGGACATCGACGACTTCCTGTCTGAGTGGAGCGCCTCGAACTACAACCTGGTCACGGCGCAGCTGGCTGCGACGGCCGGTGTCGCCCCGGTTGTTCCGTCGGCCCAGAAAACCCGGCTCGTGTGGAGCCTGCCCCGTCCCGACAAGCTCGGCCTCGTCCTGCGAAATCTGGGCAGCATGGTCGCCGAGGCCGTGGTGAACCAGATCGACGGTGTACAAGACAATATCGCCGATCTCAGCGGCGATCTGGCCCGTACCTTCGGCGTCGCGAATCTGATCGATATCGAGCCGCCGGCACTCGGCGATGTCGAGTACGGCAATTATGCGACGAACAAGCCGTACTGGATCTTCCAGGGTGACGCGTCATCCTGCGCGATCATGGCCAGTGCCGGGATCATCGGCCAGCTCACCGGTGTCATGCCGACCCAGCAGGCGATTCTGGAGCAGGCGTGGTCCACTCCCAGCGATATCTTCAACGGCCAGGCGATCTTCGAAGGCGACGGCGACGAGCCCGGCAAGCACTACGGCACGAACACGGTCGACGTTCTGAAGCTGCTCAATCTGAACGGCGTCGACGCCGATATGACCAGCTTCTTGAGGAGCCAGCGCCAGCTCGCGCTGGACACCATGACCGCATCGTTGGCAGATCGGCAGGGCGTGTTGGTCTCGCTGAAGGCCGACATCGTGTGGAAGGCCTACGAGAACACCTTCTTCCACCCTGAGCGGTACCGTCCGCCGGGCAGCACCATGAGCAGCGACCACATGGTGATCGTGCTCAGCGTCAACACGAGCAAGAACGTCGTCTACATCAACGACAGCGCGTGGGCGAACGGCCAGGGTCTGCCGGTGCCGCTCGACAAGTTCCTGGACGCCTGGCAGACCAGCAGCTACACCCTGGTCACCGCACAGCTCAAGGCGGTCTGACCGACTACCGGGGACCGTCGACTGCGAACGTGCCGTTGTCGTCCTGGAATTCGACATACACGTGGCGGACGGTCCCGTCGATCTCGACGGCGCAGGTGAAGCTGTCGCCCTTGGCCGCCGACGGGTCCCTGCCGTCATTGCACCGCAGCGCGCTGATGCTGTTGGCGCCGTACCCGTTGATCGGGTCCGACAGGATCTCGCGGACGCCCGCCTCGGCCTGCTCGACGTTGATGACGGTGGCGTCGCGGAAGAGGAACTGCCACAGGCCCACGCCGGCGACCACCAGTGCGACGGCCACCCCGGCGCCGATGAGCACGGTGCGTCTGTCGGGCCCTGACCTCTTCGAGGGTGCGCGGTGCGATGACGGCGGACCCGGCGGCAGGGTGTAGCGGTTCGGGTCGATGACGGGCGCCGGGCGCTGCTGCTGTTGCGGCGGGTATTGCGGCGGCGGGGGGACCCGCTGCGGGGGCGGAGGGTACCCCGGCGGTGGCGATTGCCGGTGCGGCGGATACTGCTGGGGGGCAGGCGGATAGGGCTGGCGGGGCGGCGGGCCCGACGGCGGCGGTGCGCCGTGCCCAGGCGCGCCGTGTCGCGGCTGCCCGTGCGGTGCGGGCGCGCCACCCGGGCGCGCCCACCACGGTTGCTGGGAAGGATCCGGTGGCCGGGTCATGCGGTTCCCTCGCAGGCTCGGGTCCCGCATGGCGTTTGTTGATTCGCTCCGCAAGCGTCGCTCATGCCGAGAACCGTTCGTAGCACTGCTCGGGATCACCGGACAGCCCGGCCCGGTAGGCCAGGATCCTGGTGAAGCCGGCCGTGGCCGTCACGCCGTTGACGTCGCTGGCCGCCAGACCATTGGTGAGCAGTCCCGAGATCGCTTCGTCGGTATCCCCGGCCGACAGCGTCAACGGACTTCCCGGCTCGGCCATCCGGCCCTGCGCCACCCCGGTGAGGCAGGCCGTGCGCAGCGCCGTCACCGGCGACTCCAGCGGGATGCCGCGTTCCTGTTGCACGGCAAGCGCATAGCGAGAAGTGATGATGGACAACGCGGTGTTGTCGCCCTGCAGCAGCACGCCCTGCTCCTCGGACTTCGGGGTGCCCAGCTCCTGCAGGGCTGGCAGGTTGACGTTGATCGTGTTGGTCGCCGGGCAGTACGCCGCGGGCGAAATGGACTCCGCGTCCGGACAACTGGCCATCTCCATGTTCAGGGCGGGCGGGTTGTCGGGCGAGTAGACGTCCGCGAGCGTGTTCATCAGACTGTTCAGCAGATCGGCGTCGATGACGCTGTTGCCGGCGCTCGGATCGCCATAGGAGTCGTAGGACAGGAACTTCGGCAGGTCGCCCTGGCGTTCGATGATCTCCTCCATGTCGATGGCCGCGCACTGATCGGCGTTCCCGCTGAACCCGATCTGGAAGGCGCTGATCCGATCCAGCGCCGATCCGTGTGCATCACCGGTGAGGATCGCCTCTTCCTGCGTCATCAACGGGTCGCGGATGTAGATCGCCCCGGCCAGAACGTGATTGAGACCGTCGCCGGTGCTCAGCGCGAAACGCGGCGATTTCCCGGCGGCGACCCAGTGCAGATAGACCCCCGCGAAGCAGTCGGCCTGCTGTTCCTTGACCAACACCGGGGTGGACTTCTCCACCAGATGTGCCTTGGCCTGCACGGCGTGACCGTATTCGTGGGCCATCACGCCGACGACACCCATCTCACCGAAGTACTGCGCCGCCCCGGGGATGAACTCGCCGCGATCCCAGGCCATCACGTCGGCGTCAAAGCAGTAGAACGCGTTGGACAGACCGTAAAGGTCGTTGCCGCAGACCTGCGGGGTGTCCGGGTCGGCGGCGTCATAGGACACCAGCCCGGCGACCGGACTGTATGTCCCGGTCAGTGCCCCGTTCCAGTTCTCCGACCAGAACTGCTCCAGATCGTCGATGGCCCGTAGGGCCAGCTGATCGACCGGGCCGCCATCGCTGTTCTCCGCGGTGCGGGTCGGAGCGGGCGCGTCGGGGCGAGGCCCGCTGGGGCCGTCACTGGCGGGCAACCCGCCGGCGCGGGACGGGTCGTAGAGCATCGACACCGCGCGGCCGTCGAGCATGGTGGTGCCGCATCCGGTGAGTGCCAGCGCCGTGATGAGCGCAACGCTGAGCCATCGAGCGAGGCGTCCGGCCCGTCGGTGCATGCCGACAGGCTAACAAGGCGCGGCGGGGGACCTCTGTCCTCGACTACTGCGGCTGCTCGTCGACCTTGATGTCGAAGGTCACCTCACCACGGTTGACGGTCGTCACCGTCACGCCGTAGGTCTTGCCGGAATCCGTGAGTTCGCAGCGCAGCGTGGCACCCGCGTCGCCGCTGAGATCGGCCGGGCAGCTCACCGACTGCGGCGCCCGGCCGATCTGTCTGCGGATCTGCTCGGTGATCTGTTCGGCGACGGTCTGTCTGCCGATCGTCTGCTCGATGAGCAGGCCGACCTGGTCGCCCTCGGCGCTGCCGACCGTCACGCGGACGTCGCGCTGTTGCCCGCCATCGGCCAGCGTGCATTCCATGGTGGCCCCGACGGATGCCTGGAGGTCGCCCGGGCAGCTGACCGAATCCGGCGCGGCACCCGACTGTTCGGTGACCTCCTCGACGATCTGGTCCTGTAGCCGCTCCCGGCTGACGCTCTTGTCGGTGGGCACCGAGCACGACACGACTGCCGCCACGGCGATCAGTGCCGGCGCGACCATCGACCCCCGAGGCATAGCAGCACGATGGCACACGTCCGACCGGCCGGCAGCGTTATCGGAAGCGCGTCGCCAGTGCGCGCCGGTGCGCGGTCGGGGACCCGAACAGTGACCGGTTCAGGGTCGCTCGCTTGAGGTAGGTGTGCACGCCGCTTTCCCAGGTGTACCCGATACCGCCGTGCAGTTGCATCGCCTTGCCCGCGACGGCCACCGCGATGTCGGATGCATACGCCTTGGCCATGGACACCGCCGTCTGGGCATCGGAACCCGCGGCCACCGCGTCGACGGCGGCCTCGACCAGGCAGCGCGTCACCCGGATCTGCACCAGCATGTCCGCGCAGGCGTGTTTGACCGCCTGGAACGAACCGATGGGTCGGCCGAACTGGTGCCGTATCCCCACATAGTCGACGGTCGCGGCCAGCATCGCCTCGGCCAGGCCGAGGCTGTCGGCGGCGACCGCGACAGTCCCACGGTCCAGCAGGTGTTGCGTGGCCGGGAACGGCCATACCTGGGTGGGTTGCACACCGTCGGCGGTGACCGTGGCGAGCCGACGGGTCTCATCGAGCGTCGGCTGCGCCGTGACCAGCAGCCCGGTGGCCGCCGGATCGATCTGCACCAGGGTGGGCGTGCCCTCGGAGTCCTGGGCGGGAATCAGCAGCCGGGTTGCCTCGGTGGCGTCCGGCACGAAATCGGCAGTGCCACTGAGCCCGCCGGCCGCCAGGGTGAAACCGATGCTGGGGCGCTCACCTGTGCTCAGCACGGCGACCGGCAATTCCGTGCCGTCGGCGGCCGCGGACAACGCCTCATCGCGGGCGGTGTCGGGGGGCAGCGCGAGCAGTGCGCCGATGCCGAGACTGACGCCGAGGTGGCTGCTGCGTGCGGCGGCCCGTCCGAGTTCCTCGGCGACGACCGCGGTTTCGGCAAAGGACACCTCGGCGCCGCCGAGTGACTCCGCGATCTCCAGGCCTGGCCAGCCGGCCTGGGTGAGCAGCGTCCAGTCCGGATGCCCGGCGGTCAGCAGGTTCCTGGCCACCGCCCGCAGTTCCGGATGCAGATCGGCGAAGTCGCGTGTCATCATGCTCCCGCCGGTTCACGGGGCAGGCCCAGTCCGCGCTCACCGATGATGGTGCGCTGGATCTCGCTGGCACCGCCCGGGATGGTCCATTCCCAGGAGCCGATGAAATCGAGTACCCACGCGCCGGATTCCCAGCCGCTCGATATGGGTTTGGCCAGCACGGTGTGCCCGGCCAGGCCGCTGATCTGGGCGCCGAAGTCGGTGAGCCGCTGCAGCAGTTCGCTGTAGAACAGCTTCACCACCGAGGCGTCGGCCTGGCCGTCACTTCGGCCTTCGACCAGACCGCGGCACAGCCCCCGCAGCCCGGTGATCTCGATCTCGAACTGCGCCAGCCGATCCGCCACCAGTGAATCGGCGAGTACACCCGCGCGCGCACATTCGGCGACCAGCCAGCGGAAGCCGGCGTTGCCGAGTCGCTCGGCGAGCTCGAGCATCGTCATTCCCCGTTCGGCGCCGAGCGTCTCCTGGGCGACCTGCCACCCCTTGTTCACCGGGCCCACCAGGTTGGCGGCGGGCACCCGGACGTCGTTGAGGAACACCTCGCAGAAGTGTGATTCACCGGTGGCCTGCTTGATCGGCCTGACCTCGATGCCAGGGGATTTCATGTCCATCAGGAAGTACGAGATGCCGTGCCGTTTCTTGGCGTCCGGATCGGTGCGGGCCAGCAGCAGACACCAGTCGGCGTGCAGACCGCCACTGGCCCAGACCTTTTGACCGTTGACGACGAAGTCGGCACCGTCGCTGCGCGCCGTGGTGCGCAGGGCGGCGAGATCGGATCCGGCCTCGGGCTCGGAGAACCCCTGCACCCAGATCTCTCCGTCGAGGATCGCCGGGAGGTGGCGGCGGCGCTGTTCCTCGGTGCCCGCGGCCAGCAGCGTGGAGGCGGCGTGGTGGATCCCGACGAAGGCCAGCACCAGCCGGGGTGCGTCATGGGCGGCGAGTTCGGAGTACAGCACAATCTGTTCGGCCACCGACATGCCGCCGCCCCACTCGGCAGGCCAGTGCGGCACCGCGAAACCCGCGGTGTGCAACTCGGCGAACCAGGACTTTTGGAAGCGCACGTACTCGTCGTCGCTCACCCCGGTCTGGGCGGCGCGCCAATCGGTGGGCACGTGTTCGTCGCACCACTGCCGGACGCGGTCGCGAAACTGCTCGATGTCCTGAGTCATGTTGCGTCGCTGTACAGTCCGGTCAGGCCGCGGGTACCCAACAGTGCGGTCAGTTGCGCGCGGGTCGCCGACAGCCCCAGCGGCAGCCGCCGCAGCGGCTGGCTGTAGCGCGAGAGCCAGGACAGCACGGTCTCATCGCAGAAGCCGACGGCGCCGTGCAGTTGGTGGGTCACCTTGAACACCACCTCGGCGGCCTCCAGCGCGGCCAGTCGCAGGGCCAGCGCGTCGGCGAGCGCGTCGGGTCCGGTGACAGTGGACAGCGCATAGCGGGCCAGCATCTCCAGGCCGCTGCGCTCCACCTCGGCGTCGGTGAGCTGGAACTGCACGCTCTGGAATCCCGACAGCGGCTGACCGAACTGCTGTCGCAGCTTCACATGGGCGATGGTGAGCGCCATGGCGCGGTCCAGCATCCCGAGCAGCGTCCAGCACGGCAGCACAAGGGCCAACGCGACATCCGCGGCACCGGCGTCGTCGAGGTCGGTGAGTTGCAGCGAGGTGACGAAGGCCGTCCGGGCGTCGGCGGTGCCCGTCACCCGCGCCCGGCGACCGTCCACAGTGACTGTCGCCCAGCTGCCCTCGACACCGGCGATGGTGGCGGCCGGGGCGGGACCGGCGACCACGATCAGCCCGTCGGCGTCGATATCGGCGGGCCGGGACAGCCGCTCGGCCAACGGGTAGGGCAGACCCCAGTACCCGGCGCTGCGGCACAACGCGGCCGCGGCTTCGGCGGAGTCGGTGTCGCTGCGCGGCTCCAGATCCCAGGCGCCCAGACTTTTCAGCACCGCCCCGACGAGCGATTCCCGTTGGGAGGGATCGGCTTCGGCGCGTTGCAGCAGCGCATCGCCGCCCGCGGACTCGAAAGCCCGCAGGGCCTGCTCACCGTACTCGCGGGCTTCCGGACTCAAATCGATGTTCACGATGCCGCCAACAGGGTGCGGGCCAGCAGGATGCGTTGCATCTCGATGCTGCCGGAGGACACCGTCGAGGGCTGCGAGTACCGCCAGTGGTCCTCCACCTCGGCGGTGAAGATGCGCGAAACCCCGTCGGGTAGTGCGGCAATGATCTCCATCAGTACCTCGGCGCTGTCCTGGTCGAGCTTGGTGACCGCAATGCGGTACGCCGCCGAATCGGTGGGGCGCACCTGACCCTCGGCCTGCAGTGCCACCAGCCGGTAGGCCATCAATCGCGCCCGTCGGCAGTGCGTGAGCATCCGCGCCCAGCGGCCGCGCAGCTCCTCGGGCAGCTCGGCCCAGTGCTCGCCGAGGGCTTTCGGGGCCAGCTGCAGCAGACGTTCGCAGCGGGCATAGCGGGCGATGCCGACGCGCTCGAAGGCCAGCACGCTCTGCACCACCGTCCAGCCATCGTCCACCGTGCCGAGCACATCGGCATCGGTCACCCGCAGGTCATCGAAGAACACCTCGTTGAGGTGATGCGGGCCCATCATCGTCTGGATGGGGCGCACGGTGATCGCCGGATCCGACATGGGCACCAGGAAGATCGTCAGGCCGTGTTGTTTTTTTCGAGCCGGTTCTTTTCCTATCTTGGACGTTCGCACCAGCAGAAAACACCACTGCGCCATCGTCGCGTAGGAGGTCCAGATCTTCTGGCCGTTGATCACCCAGCCGTCGCCGTCGCGCACCGCCGAGGTCCGCAGCGACGCCAGATCCGAGCCGGCCTCCGGCTCGGAAAACCCTTGGCACCAGATCACGTCACCGGCCGCGATCGGCGGCAGGTGTCTGGCCTGCTGCTCCGGGGTGCCGTGGCGCATGATGATCGGCCCCACCCAGTTGACGCCCATGTACTGCGCGCCGCGCGGTTCGTGGTGCGCCCACATCTCCTCGCGCACCACGGTCTGCTCCCAGGGTGAGGAAGCCCGACCGCCGAACTCGGTCGGCCAGGACATGCACAGCAGCCCGCGCTCGGCGAGCAGTCGGCAGAAGGCCTGCGCCACCGCCAGGTCGTCGGGGTCATGGGTGAAGGCGCCCAGATAGTCCTCGGCGATATGCGCTTTCACCAGATCGCGCAGCTCGCCGCGCAGCGCGGCGGCGTCCGGCCCCATATCGAAGTCCACGTCCGCGATCGTAGGGCAATCCTTATAAGGATTGCTAGTATTTGTTCCATGCGCACCCCGCAACACCGCATCGCCGAGACCGTCGCGGGCGAGCTGCGGGACCGGATCCTGGCCGGTGCCGACCGGTTGCCCACCCAGGACCAGCTGGTCACCGAGTTCGGCGTCAGCTATCCGTCGGTCCGTGAGGCGCTGCGCATCCTGGAGACCGAGGGGTTGGTGACGGTGCGCCGCGGCAGTGTCGGCGGCGCCGAAGTGCACCGGCCCAGCGAGTCGTCGGCGGCGTACCACTTGGGTCTGGCGCTGCAGGGATCCGCCGTGTCACTCGGCGATCTGGCGGCCGGCCTGCAGTTGCTGGAGCCGTTGTGTGTGGCCGAGGTGGCGCGCCGCACGGATCGGCTCAAGACGGTGGTGCCGGCTCTGACCCGCAACGTCGACGCCTGCGCAGAAGCGGTTGGCGACGGCGCCGCGTTCACCCGCATCGCGCGTGAATTCCATGATCTGGTGGTCGAATACACCCCGAATGCCACCGTGCGTCACGTAGTGGGAAGTCTGGTCGCGCTGTGGTCGGCGCAGGAGGAGAAGTGGGCCGACTACGTCGTCAAGCGCGGCGAGTATCCGTCACCTGCCGAGGCTCGTGGCGCGGTACGTACCCACCGCAGGCTCGTCGACGAGATCGCCGCGGGTAACGCGGCCGAAGCCGAACGCATCGCGCGCAAGCACCTCGCCGCCACCCAGGCCGTGCTGCTGGAACGCTTCACCGATGACGTGGTCCGGGCGGCACGTGGCGCAAAGCCGCACGAACGGCGCACTTGCTGACCTAGGTTCTGCCCATGGCAGCAGTGGTGGTCACCGGGGCGGCGTCGGGTATCGGGCGGGCGAGCGCGCAGGCGCTGGTGGCCGATGGGCGGCAGGTGGTGTTGTGGGATCTCGCCCCCGAGGTCACCGAGGTGGCCGCCGAACTCGGGATGCCCGCTGACGTCGTCGACGTCACCGACAGCGCGGCGACGGAGGCCGCGATCCAGGCGATCGACGGGGTCGACGGTCTGGTGCATGCCGCGGGTCGGGTGATCCCAGAGCCGGTGGGCGCCTACACCGAGGAATCGTGGGACGCGGTGCTCGATGTGAACCTGCGCGCGCAGGCGATGCTGGTGCAACAACTGCTGCCCCAGCTGGAGGCCAGTGCCCGCTCCGGCGGTGGGCCCGCGGTCGTCGGTATCTCAGTATCGAAGGGCTGACGGCCAATCCGTTCATCCCGGCCTACTGCGCGTCCAAGGCCGGGCTGCTCGGGCTGACCCGGTCGATGGCCGCCCAGCTCGGCCCGTCCGGTATCCGGATCAACGCCGTGTGCCCGGGCTTCATCCGCACCCCGATGCTGCAGATCGCGCTGGATGTCGACGAGGTGCGCGAGAGTTTCGTGCAGGCCGCGCCGCTGGGGCGCATCGGTGATCCCGAAGAGGTGGCCGCGGCGGTGGCGTTCCTGATGTCACCGAAGGCGTCGTTCATCACCGGTACCTACCTGGTGGTCGACGGGGGAGTGACGAGCCGTCACGCCTGAGGCAGGTCCAGGATGCGCCGGGTGACCTTGAGGATCTGGGCCCGCAGGGTGTCGTCGTCGACGTCGGTGACCAGCGGGTGCATCACCGCCGCGCTGAGCGCCCCGGACATGACCGCGGCGTTGACCCGGGCTTCGACACCGCCGCCGCCGCCGAGCAGGACCTGATACAGCCGCTCGATGAACTGCGCGAAGGGTCGGTGCTCGGCCAGCAGTCGGACCACCACCGGGTCGAACTGCAGCACACCGGTGAGTTGGCGGCGGGTGACGGCCATATCGACCACCCGGGTGAGCAGCACTTCGCGGGCGGCCACCTGGTCGGCCTCTGCTTCCGCGGCGTCCAGGGCGTCCTGTAGCGCCGCCAGCTCGGTTTCGGCGACCGCGATGACGACGTCATCCTTGCTCTTGAACTGGTGGTAGACAGCGGCTTTCGTGACACCGATGGCATCGGCGATCATCTGCAGCGAGGTGCCGCTGACACCGTGTGCGCCGAACAGGTCCAGGGCGGCGGTGATGACACGGGTCTGCGCAGCGCTGTAGGTGGTCGGCGCCAGCCTGCCCTCGGTGCTCACGCGGCCAGCGTAGCCGGTCGGCTATTCGGGCAGGCTGCGGTGGGCTGGTCGGGTGCGCGGCGGCCACGGCACGAACCGTGAGACGCGGTCCACCACGTCCTGATAGGCGGGACGGCGTGCCAGGCTGCGTTCCTCCATCATCGGGATGCTCGCCCCGAGGAACATCGCCAGGATGGCGAGCGCACCGAGGATCAGCCACCACCAGTCCGCCGGCGCCGCCGCGACACCGAAGAGCGCCAGCGCCGCCCAGAAGCTGAACTCCCCGAAGTAGTTCGGATGCCGCGACCAACCCCACAGACCACGGTCCATCGCTTCGCCGGTACGGCGCTCCGCGACGAAGCGGTGCATCTGCACATCGGCGACGAGTTCCAGCGTCACCGCGGCCAGCCCCACCACGAACGCGATCCAGGCCAGCCACACCAGTCCGGGTCCGGGCCGGGTCACCGCGACGTACACCGGCACCATGGCCAGGAAGACCTGCAGTGTCGGGATCAGATGGATCGCGACCAGGTCGGCGAGGATCTCGAAGCGGCCGGCGCGCTGCTTGAACATCGGGTAGCGCCAGTCCTCGTGGTGCAGCCCCGGGAACGCATACACCCAGTTCGCGGTCAGCCGGATGGCCCACAGCATCACCACGATGGTGATGAGCCAGACGCGCAGCTGGTCCACCTCGCTGCTGCGATACCACCAGTAGAACAACAGCAGCGGCGGGATGACGCTCCAATAGGCGTCGTAGAAGCTGGAGTTCCGGTACACCCGGCTGAAGCCGAAGATCGCCACTGTTGCCAGCAGATCGGCGATCAGGGTGTCCAGCCACAGTCGATCTGTGCTGGGGCCCAGCCACAGCCACGCCGCCGCCACCGCGATGGCGACGACGTAGGCCACGGTCACCACGCCCAGCGAGCGCGCCTTGCTGATGGTCGTCATGGACTGAGCCTAAAGGGGTGCCAGATCCAGGCTCTCGACTCAGTCGCTGGCAGGCAGCGGCTTTGCTTCTTTGATCGCCAGGGGCGTGGTCCCGATGCTGAGCGTGCCCGCGCCGGCCTTGGTCACCAGGATCTCCGCGCCGCTGTCGTCGACGTAGCGCTTTCCCATCAGATTGCCTTCGGACAGTGCGGGATCCAGCGACAGACCCTCGGCGGCAGTCTCACCGACGGGGATCAGCGGTGCGCCACCGGCGCGCAGGTTGTCCAGACCCTCGGAGGCGCGCACCACGATGACCTGGGTGTCGCACACCTGACTCTGCAGGCGGGTGCCGTTCTTGATCATGCGGGCTCCTTTGCGTTCAATTCGCTGACGAGTTCGCGGCGCAGCACCTTGCCGGTCGCGTTGGTGGGCAACTCGTCGCGGAAGACGACCCGGTCCGGGGTGCGGGATCCGCGCAGCTGCGCGCGGACGAATTCCCGGAGCTCCTCGGGTTGCGGCTCGGTACCGGCCGCGGGGACCACGACCGCGACGATGATCTGGCCCCATTCGGGATCCTCGGGACCCACCACCGCGCACTCGCGCACCTGTGGGTGCTCGACGAGCACGTCCTCGATCTCGGCGGGTGCGATGTTCTCGCCACCGCGGATGATGGTGTCATCGGAGCGTCCCCCGATGTAGAGGTAACCGTCCTCGTCGAGGGTGGCCACGTCCTTGGTGGGGAACCAGCCCTGTTCGTCGAGCACCGAACCGATACCGGTGTAGCGCCCGGACACCTGTTCGCCGCGCACGTACAGTTCCCCGGTTTCGCCTGCGCCCAGGACGGTTCCGTCCTCGGCGCGGATCTGCACCTCGATGCTGGGCACCGGTTGGCCGACCGAGCCGAGTCGCCTGGCCACCGCGGCGTCATCGGAGCCCAGCGCGACCCGGTGATCGTCGGGGGTCAGTACGGCGATCGTCGAACTGGTCTCGGTGAGGCCATAGGCGTTGACGAAGCCGACCGCGGGTAGCAGTTCAAGAGCCTTGCGCACCAGGGGAAGTGCGACCTTGGACCCGCCGTAGGCCAGCGTACGCAGGGTGGGCAGGGCGGTGTTCTGGGATTCCAGCACGGTGACGATGCGGTCCAGCATGGTCGGCACCACCGTGGCCGAGGTGACACCCTCGGACTCGACGAGGCCCACCCACTTCCGGGCGTCGAACTGGGTCAGGTACACCATCTTGCGGCCGGCGTACAGGTTCGACAGTGCCGCCGAGACGCCGGCGATGTGATACGGCGGAACGCAGATCAGCGCGGCGTCGCCGGGCTCGGCCGAGGCGAACTCGACCGTGCCGGTGATATAGCTGGTGAGGTTGTTGTGGGTGAGCTCAACGGCTTTCGGTGCCGAGGTGGTGCCCGAGGTGAACAGCACGACGCCCACCGAGTCCGGATCGGGGAATTGGGCAGCGGGTTCGGCGGTGCGGGCCGCCGCCAGGAACTCCGCGGACCCCATCACCCGGAACTCGTCGCCGACGGCGTCGCGGTACTCGTCATCGACCACGACCAGCGGATCCGGCAGCCGGGCGATCAAGGCCCGCAGGCCGTCGGCGCTCAACCGGTAGTTCAGCGGTGTCACGGGCACCCCGGCGCGGGCCGAGGCGAACAGCAGCAACGGCAGCAAGGCGCCGCCGGCGCCGACATAGGCGACATGCTGGGCGCCGGAGGCAGCCACCACACCGGCACCGCCGTCGGCAAGCTCGCTCAGTTCGCCGGCGCTCAGTCGCAGATCGCCCGACACGACCGCCGTGCGGTCCGGATCGGTCGAGGATGCCATCTCCAGCAGCAGCGAGATACTCATGACTTGTCCACGAAGATATCCCAGATGGGATCGTCGCCACCGCCATAACGGGACAGGTCGGTGGTTCCGGCCCCGGCCAGCACGTCGGCGTCGATGAAGGTCTGGCCGTTGGCGTCCTTGGCCGGTCCGGTGAGGATCTGAACCGCGGCGTCGGCCATGATCTCCGGGCTGCGCGACGAAGAAGCCAGGCTGTCGCCGTCGGCCAGGTTCGTCACCGCCGATGTCGCGATATAGGTCTGTGGCCACAGGCAGCAGAACCCGATCCCGGACTCTTGGTACTCCTGCGCCCAGCCCAGCGACAGCAGCGTCATCCCGTACTTGGACACCGTGTAGACGGGGTGCGCGCCCAGCCAGTACGGATTCAGGTTGAGCGGCGGCGCCAGGGTGATGACATGGGCTTCTGCGGACTGCCGCAGGTGCGGCAGCGCGGCCTTGGTGAGCAGGAACGTGCCGCGCACGTTGATGTCCATCATCAGATCGAACTTCTTGGCCGCCAGCGCCTCGGTGGGCTCGGTGGCGATCGCGCTGGCGTTGTTGATGACGATGTCGACGCCGCCGAAGGTCTGTACCGCCGTGTCGATGGCGCGCTGGACGTCTTCTTCCTTGCGGACATCGCCGACCACGGCCACCGCCCTGGCGCCGACGGCCTCGACGTCGGCGACCGCGGTGTGCACGGTGCCCGGCAGCTTCGGGTGAGGTTCGGCGGTCTTGGCCAACAGCACCACGTTGGCGCCTCGCTTGGCGGCGCCTAGGGCGATGGCCAGCCCGATACCGCGGCTGCCGCCGGACACCACCAGGGTGCGATCGGCAAGCGGACGTTGCTCGCTGGACATACTGACTCCTCGGACGGAAGGGGTCTTGCTTCCCCTGATGGTATTGGCATTCTCATTTTCAGCAAGTGTCATAATCGCTCATGTACAGGCACGACGTATCGCCGGGGTGTTGTCGACGCACGCACGACGCGCCGTCTGATGTGCCTGACAGGCCCTCACAGTGCATGTTTTCAGTCAGCGGTATTGGCATTCTCATTTTGAGCAAGTACGTTATCCAGTGATGAACGACCAATCCGACTCCCCGGTAGTGACACCCTCTGGGATCCCGTTGGCGCCCGTGTACGGTCCCGCCGACCGCGCAGGGGATCCGCCCGCGCCCGGCGAGTACCCCTTCACGCGCGGTAACTTCGCCTCCGGTTACCGGGGCAAAACCTGGACATTCCGGCAGTACTCGGGCTTCGGCACCGCCGAGGAGTCCAACGAGCGCTACCGGTACCTGCTCGGTCAGGGTGGCACCGGGCTTTCGGTGGCGTTGGACCTGCCGACACAGTGCGGGTACGACTCCGATGACCCGGAGTACGGCGAAGAGGTCGGCCGCGTCGGTGTCGCCGTCGACACCCTGGCCGACGCGGAGATCCTGTTCGACAGCATCCCGCTGGACAAGATCAGCACCAGTTTCACCATCAATGGCACGGCCGCGATCCTGCTCGCGTTCTATGTCGCCGCCGCGGAGAAGAAGGGTGTACCGCGCGAGAAGCTCACCGGCACCATCCAGAACGACATCCTCAAGGAGTACGCGTCCCGCGGCACCTGGATCTGGCCGCCGGAACCGTCGCTGCGGCTGATTGCTGACACGATCGAATTTTGCGCCGCCGAGGTACCGCGGTTCAACGCCATCTCGGTGGCCGGTGCGCATTTCCGCGATGCCGGCGCCAACGCCGTTCAGGAAATGGCGTTCACGTTGGCCGACGGTGTCACGTACTGCGACACGGTCATCGAGCGTGGCCGCATGACCATCGACAAGTTCGCTCCGCAGATCTCGTTCTTCTTCTACACCCACGGCGATTTCTTCGAGGAGATCGCCAAATACCGTGCGGGACGCCGGCGCTGGGCCACCATCGTGCGCGAGCGCTACGGCGCCACCACCGACAAGGCCGCCATGTTCCGGTTCGGCTGTGTCGCGGGCGGGGCGTCGCTGTACGCACCGCAGGCGCAGAACAACCTGGTCCGGGTCGCCTACGAATCGTTGGCTGCGGTGCTCGGTGGGGTGCAGTCGATGTTCACCGCCGCCTGGGATGAGCCGTTCGCGCTGCCCAGCGAGGAGTCGGCGACGCTGGCGCTGCGCACCCAGCAGATCCTGGCGTACGAGACCGGCGTGACGAAAGTCGCCGATCCGCTGGGTGGTTCGTACTTCGTCGAGGCCCTCACCGACGCCACCGAGGCCAAGATCATCGAGATCATGCACGATCTCGAACAGCACGGTGGCATGGTGCGCTGCATCGAGGATGGCTATCTGCAGGGACTGATCGCCGACGAAGCGTTCAAGATCCACCACGAGATCGAGTCCGGCGAGCGGCCGGTCGTCGGCGTGAACAAGTTCGTCGTCGATGAACCCGCACCCGACCTGGCCACCTACGAGCTCGATGCCGAGGGCCGGGACAAGCAGCTTGCGCGGCTGGCCAAGGTCAAGGCCGAACGCGATGATGTCGCCGTGAAAGAGGCTCTTGCCATGCTGGCCCGAGCAGCCGAGGGAGACGACAACCTGATGCACAAGCTGATCGACTGCGCCAACGCATATTGCACCGTGGGCGAGATGGTCACGGCGCTCAAGGCAGTGTGGGGCGAATTCCAGCAGCCGGTGGTGTTCTGATGGCCGCCCGTGTACTCGTCGCCAAGCCCGGTCTGGACGGCCACGACAAGGGCGCCAAGATCGTCGCGCGCACGCTGCGTGATGCCGGCTTCGAGGTCGTCTACACCGGCATCCGTCAGCGTGTCGAGGACATCGTCTCCATCGCGCTGCAGGAAGACGTTGCTCTGGTTGGCCTTTCGATCCTGTCCGGCGCACATGTGGGGTTGACGACCCGTGTCGTGGACGCGTTGCGGGCTGCCGATGCCGGCGATATCGCCGTGGTGGTCGGTGGCACCATTCCCGAAGCCGATGTGCAGAAGCTGCTGGATGCCGGTGCGGCCGCGGTGTTCCCGACCGGAACCTCGCTGGAGAAACTGGTGACCGATGTGCGCGCGCTGACGGAGAAGGTTTCCAAGTCATGAGACTGGGCGTGATGATCGGGGCCGAGCGCGGCGATATGGCCCGCAAGGTCAGCAAGCTGATCTCCGATATCGAATGGGCCGATTCGGCCGGGCTGGCCACGGCGTGGATGCCGCAGGTGCCCGACGATTTCGATCTGCTGACCATGGTGACGCTGATGGCGTCGCACAGCAGCCGCATCGAACTCGGCACCGCCGTGGTGCCGCTGCAGGCGCAGCACCCCATTGCGCTTGCCCGGCAGGCACTTTCGGTGCACGCCGTGTCCAACGGGCGGCTGGCGCTGGGCGTCGGGCCGTCGCATCACTGGATCATCCGCGACATGTTGGGCCTGCCCTATGACAAGCCCGCCGCCTACACCCGCGACTACCTGCAGGTGTTCAACGCTGCCATTTCGGGGCCCGGGCCGGTGGACGTCGAGAACGACACCTTCACGGTGCACAACCCGACGGCGCTCGGCGCCGCGACGCCGATGCCTGTTCTGGTCGCTGCGCTCGGCCCGGTGATGCTGCAGATCGCCGGCGAGCACGCCGATGGGACCTCGCTGTGGATGGCCGACGAGAAGGCCATCGGCGAGCACATCGCGCCCAAGATCAACAAGGCCGCCGCCGGTGCGGGCAAGCCCCCACCGCGCATCGTGGCCGGCATCCCGGTCACACTGTGCGCGAACTCCGAGATCGACGAGGCGAAGGACCGGGCCAACCGCATCCTGGCCGAGGCCGAGACCTCGCCGAACTACCAGCGGCTGCTCGACCGTGGCGATGCCCGCACCGTCGGCGATCTCTGCGCCGCCGGGGACGAGGAGTCGATCCTCAAGCGGTTCAAGACCTTCGCCGACGCCGGTGTCACCGACCTGTCGGTGCGGCTGCTGCCGATCGGCGATACTCGAGACGAGTTGATCGCGTCGAAGTACCGGACCCGTGAGGTGATCGCCGAACTCGCCAAGCAGGTCTCGTGAGCTCACCCGATTCCCCGGTCGCTGCGCTCCTGCCCGCCGGACCGCTGGCAGGCATCCGCATCATCGAGGTCGGCGTCATGCTGGCCGGCCCGTACGCCACCATGCTGCTCGCCGACCTGGGCGCCGAGGTCATCAAGGTCGAACCACCCGGCGGTGAGATCTCCCGGCAGGTCAGCGACAGCTATTTCGCCAGCCTCAACCGCAACAAGCGCAGCGTCTGCCTGGACCTGGCATCCGCGGACGGGTGTGCCAGACTCGCTGAACTGGTGGCCGATTCGCACGCGCTGCTGGTCAACATGAAGCCGTCGGCGATCAAGAAGCTCGGCCTGACATATGAGAACCTGCGCCGGTACAACGAGCAGATCGTGTGCGTCGCGCTGACCGGGTACGGCCTGCACGGCGGGGATGACCCGGCGTTCGACTACGTCATCCAGGCCGCGACCGGAGTGGCGGCGATGACCGGTGACCCCGACGGTCCGCCCACGCTGCCCGGCTACTCGGCGGCAGACAACTCCACCGGACTCACCGCCGCGCTGGGCCTGCTCGCCAAGATCGTGTCCGGCCACGGCGGGCAGGTCGACGTGTGCCTGCGCGACGTCATGCTGTCGCAGCTGAACTACCGGGCCGCTGCCTACCTGAACGACGGTGCCGAACCGAGGCGCTACCCGTTCGGTGCGCACTCCTATTACGTCCCCGCACAGCTGTTTCCGACCGCCGAAGGCCATCTCGCGCTGTTCATCACCCACGACGGTTTCTGGCGGTCGTTCGCGGGTGAAGCGGGAATCGCCGGCTTCGAGACCATGGTGGAGCGGGCTGCGGCACGCGAGGATGTCCTGGCGCTGGTGTCGGCCGCGCTGGCTACCGACACCGCGGTGAACTGGGAGATCCGGCTCAAGCCACTCGGTATCCCCGCGGCAGCGGTGCGCTCGCTGCCGGAGGCCCTGGAGGACACTCCGGAGATGGTGGTCACCGCGGGTGATTTCCGGCTGGTGGGCAGCCCGATCCGGGTGCAGGGTTTCGAGCCGGAGTACCGGCCGGCGCCGGTGTTCGACGCTGCCCCTCAGTCGTCGTAATCGACCGTCAGCGGTCCCGGCTCCGGGATCGCCTGACACGTCAGCACGTAGCCCTCTTCGACCTCGTCATCGTCGAGTGCGTCGTTGACCTTCATGGTCGCGGTGCCCTCGGTGAGCTTGGCGATGCAGGTGCCGCAGTTACCGGCCTCGCAGGCGAACGGGGGAGTCAGGCCGGCGCGTCGTGCCGTCTCCAGCAGTGTCTCGCCCGCGACCGGCAGTGCCGTCGTGCGGGCACCGTCGAGCAGGATCGTCACTTCGTCGGCGGGCACTGGTTCGGCCGTCATCAAGCTCTCCTGGGCGTCGGATTCTGATAAACGGAGAATAACATTCTCCGTTGCGGATAAGGTAGTCCGTTGATGGCTGCAGAGAACCACACGGTCCTGGCATTCGGGGACCGCCAGTACACCATGACCGAGCTGGACGCGCTGGCCGACGGGATGGCCGGCACGCTCGCCGCCCGCGGCGTGCGCGCCGGCGACCGGGTGGCCCTGATGTCGTCCAACCGTCCCGAGTTCGTCGTTGCGCTGCGGGCGATCTGGCGCGTGCGCGCGGCGGTGGTGCTGTTGAGCTCGACGTGGAAACACGCGGAGGTGGCGCATGCGCTGGAGCTGACGGCCCCGGTGTTGGGAGTCGGGGACGCCTCGGTGCTCTCCGAACTGATCCCGATGCTGCACCTGGACGAGCCGATCACGCTCGCCGGGGGCGCATGGGAGCCGGTGTCACCCGAGTCCGATGCGCTGTTCGTGTTCAGCTCCGGAACGACGGGCATGCCGAAGGCCGTGCGGCACACCCATGCGGCGTTCGCCGCAGCGGTGCGGCACTGGCGGACCGCGCTGGAACTCACGTCCGCGGACCGTATGCAGATCATGACGCCGCCGTCACACATTCTCGGGCTGCTCAACATCGCCACCGTGCTGGAGTCCGGCGCGTGGATGCGCCTGCATCCGCGCTTCGACATCGATCGCATGCTGACCCACATCCAGGACGACCGGATCACCATCGAAATGGCCGTTGCGCCCATCGCGCTGGCCATCGCCGCGCATCCGGACCTGGAGAGCTACGACCTGTCCTCGCTGCGCTACATCATGTGGTGCGCGACGCCGGTGACCAAGAGCGTGGCGGACGCCGTCACCAACCGGACTGGTGTGCAGTGGGTTTCGGCCTACGGCGCCAGTGAGCTGCCGGTCATCGCGTGTTGCCCGATCGGGGATGCGCGGCTGGACACCGTGGGCAAACCGGTGCCGGGGGTGGCGGTGCGCATCGCCGAGAGCGGGGAGATCCAGGTGCGCTCGGATTCGGCGATGGCCGGCTATCTGCCCGACGTGGCCACCGCCGAGGCGTTTGACGACGGGTGGTACCGCACCGGGGACCTCGGAGAAATCGACAGCGGGGGCTGGCTGCGGATCACCGACCGGCTCAAGGAGATGATCAAGGTCCGCGGTTTCCAGGTGGCGCCCGCAGAGGTGGAGGCGGTGCTGCACGGGCATCCGGCTGTCGAGGACTGCGCGGTCTTCGGCGTCCCCGACGGTGTGAACGGCGAGGCGGTCATCGCGGCCGTGGCGACGGGGAAACCGGTCACCGAACAGGAATTGATCGCCCTGGTGGTTGCGCGGCTGTCGTCCTACAAGCGTCCGAGGCGGGTGATCTTCGTCGACGCCATCCCGCGATTGCCTTCGGGAAAGGTGTTGCGGCGGGTGCTGCGCAATGAGTATTCCTGACCCGGCCGAACGGCCACTTATCGCACGCTTCTCCGCGAAATGTGTGTGATAAGTGGACACTCGGCGTCAGAAGGCGAGCCCCTCGGACCGCTGCACGGTACCGGTGATCCCACTGGCGTCCTGCCCGGCCAGCAGCACCGCGGCTTGTCCCATCGCCTCGGGCGGCTCGACCATCTCCGGCGGGACCTCGAATCCGCCGCCACCGGCCTGCCAGCCCTCGGTGAGCACCACCCGGGATGGACTCAGGCAATTCACCGCGATGTTGTCCGGCCGCAGGTCGTGGGCCAAGCCCAGGTACAGACGCTCGGCGGCGGCCTTGGATACCCAATAGGCGTTCGCGCCGGGCATGCCGACACCGGTCGTGGTGATGGCCATCAGCGATCCGCCGCCGCGGGCCCGCACATGCGGGATCACGGCCTTGGTGACCAGGAAGACACCGGTCAGGTTGACGTCCAGGCACAGTTGCCAGCGTTTCAGCGGTGTCGATTCGACCGGCCCCAGCCACAGCACGCCTGCGTTGGCGACCAGGATGTCGATACCGCCGAACTCCGAAACGGCTTTGCCGACAGCATCATCGACCGACGCCTCGCTGGTCACGTCACACGGGACGGCCAGCGCCCTGCCGCCCTGCGCGCGGATCGACTCCGCCACCGAGCCGATGGTGCCGGGCAGCTTGCCCTGCTGCTCGGAGCGGGCTGCCACCGCGACCGATGCGCCCGCCGCGGCGAGCGCGTGGGCGATGGTGGCGCCGATGCCGCGGCTCGCGCCGGCGACAAACGCCGTCTTCCCGGCAAGTTCACTTCCCGGGTCGCTGCGCCCCTGCCCACCGAGCCGGCTCACTTGGGCGGGAACCGCAGTCCTCCGTCGAGACGGATGATCTCGCCGTTGAGGTAATCGTTCTCGATGATGCTCTGGGCGAGTTGGGCGTACTCGGTCGAGCGGCCCATCCGCTTGGGGAACGGGATCTGCGGACCCCAGTACTGTTCCAGCTGGTCGGCGGCCTTGCCGTAGGCCGGGGTGTTGATGGTGCCCGGGGCGATGGTGTTGACGCGGATTCCCAACGGGGACAGGTCGCGTGCGGCCACCAGGGTCATACCGAGCACGCCCCCCTTGGCGGCGGCGTAGGCCAGCTGGCCGATCTGTCCCTCGTAGCCGGCGATGGATGCGGTGTTCACGATGACGCCGCGGCCGCCCTCTTCCAGCGGTTCGGTGCGGGCGATGGCCGCCGCGGCCAGCCGCATCACATTGAACACCGCGGTCAGATAGAACTTGACCGTCGTCTCGAACCCCTCCAGCCCGTGCGGTGACCCGTCCTTACCGATGAGCCTGCCGCCGGCCGCCGGACCGCCGTGGGTGTCCACCGAAATACGCAGCGGGGCAAGTGCTTCGGCCTCGGCGATTGCGGCGTTGACCGATTCCTCGGAGGTGGCGTCGGTGCGGATGTACTTCACGCCGAGCTCGTCGGCGAGCTTGGGCCCCTTCTCGTCGGCCAGATCCGCGACCACCACCTTGGCACCCGCGGCGTGCAGTCGGCGGACCGTCGCTTCCCCCAGGCCACCTGCGCCACCTACGACGAGCGCGGAGCTACCGGCGATGTCCATTCACTTCTCCTTCTTGCAACTGGCACTCTCGAACTGTGAGAATAACATTCTCATTCCAGCGTGAAAGGGGCAGTTTCGATGCCTGAGGCCGTGATCGTCTCCGCACTGCGCACGCCGATCGGCACCGCCAAGAGGGGCACGCTGCGCGATACCGACGCCTATGTGCTGGCCGACCATGTGGTCGCAGCGGTGGCCGCCGGACTCGACGGGGCCCCGGTGGATGACGTCGTTCTCGGGGAGGGCCTCTACGGCGGCGGGGTGATCGCCCGGCACGCAGCGATCACCGCGGGCTTGACCTCGGTGCCGGGGCTGGCGATGAACCGGCACTGCGCCGCCGGGCAGGCCGCGGTGCAATCGGCCGCGGCAAGCATCCGATCCGGGATGGATCAGCTGATCATCGCCGGTGGGGTGAACTCGGCATCCACCTCGCCACGGTTCCTCCGCCAGGTGGGCGAGGAGTTCCAGCCGTGGTTCCCGCCGACCCATCCGGATCGGCCCGACGCGCCCAACATGGACATGTCGATCACCGTCGGCTGGAACGCGGCCGTCAAGGCCGGAGTGAGCCGCGAGGAGATGGACGCCTGGGCGCTGGGTTCGCACCACAAGGCCATCGCGGCCATCGACGAGGGGCGCTTCACCGACGAGATCCTGCCGATCGACACCCCGCACGGGGTGTTCGACACCGACGAAAACCCGCGCCGCGACACCACATTGGAGAAGCTGGCCGGACTCAAAGTGCTGCACCCGGAGATCGAAGGCTTCTCGATCACCGCGGGCAACGCCTGCGGCGCCAACGACGCCTCGGCTGCCCTGGCCATCGCCAGCGACCGGCTCGGGCTGCCGGCACTCGGCACGATCCGGGCCTGGGCATCGGTCGGGGTGGATCCGGCGTTCACCGGACTCGCCCCCGTGGAGGCGATCACCAAAGCCCTCTCCCGGGCCCGGATGTCGCTGTCCGATGTCGACCTGTTCGAGATCAACGAGGCGTTCGCGGCGATGTGTGTGGCCACCATCAAGCTGCTCGACATCGCCCCGGAGAAGGTCAACGTCAGCGGCAGTGGGTGCTCGCTGGGGCATCCCGTGGCCGCGACCGGCGCTCGGATGATCGTCACCCTCGTCCATGAACTGCGCAGGCGCGGAGGTGGTATCGGCGTGGCCGCGATGTGCGCAGGCGGCGGCATGGGTTCGGCCACGGTCATCGAGGTCGCGCCATAAAGTCGCAGTCGATGGACATCCAGGAACTGCTCGACGCCGCGCGCGGCGGATCGCAGCGGGCCGCGGGCCGGCTGCTGAGCCTGGTCGAGAGCGAGCGTCGCGACGAGGTGCTGGCGGTGCTGCCCGCACGCCCGGTGCGCACCGTCGGGATCACCGGTCCGCCGGGCGCGGGAAAGTCCACCACCGTCGCGGTGCTCGTCTCGGCCTACCGGGCAAGGGGCTTGCGGATCGCGGTGCTCGCTGTCGACCCATCCTCGCCCTACAGCGGGGGAGCGCTGCTCGGCGACCGGATCCGGATGGCCGCACACATCAACGACCCGGACGTGATGATCCGCTCGGTGGCCACCCGCGGGCACCTGGGTGGGCTGGCCGCCGCGGTGCCCGCGGCGATCCGGCTGCTTGCGGCACTGCACTACGACATCGTCGTGCTGGAGACGGTCGGGGTCGGTCAGTCGGAGATCGAGATCGCCGCCGTCGCCGACCCGACGGTGGCCATCCTCAACCCGGGGGCCGGTGACGCGATCCAGGCCGCCAAGGCGGGTCTGCTGGAGATCGCCGACATCATCGTGGTCAACAAGGCAGACCGCGATGGTGCCGATCAGACCGCCAGGGACCTGCACATCGAGACCGGCCTGCCGATCCTCAAGATCATCGCGTCGCAGAACGCGGGCATCGAGGAGCTTGTCGCCGCCATCGATGCCCACCACCGCTCCGATACCGCCGAGCGACGGGTGATCCGGGCGCGACTGCAGATTCTGTCGTTGGCCCAGAGTGTGCTGCAGTCCCATCCCGGTCTCGACGAACTGGCCGCGCAGGTCGCCGTGGGCGCCCTCGATGTCTACGCCGCGACCACCCGGTTACTCGAGGGTGCGCAGGTCAAACCTCAATGAGAATATGGTTTCCACTTTCGAGAAATGCTATTGTACGAATTCGTCAATACATTCTTCTACAGGTAGCCGAGGAGCCTGATGCAGAAGGCGCTTGCCCCCGAGATCTCCACCTGGCCCGATGAGAACCCCCAACTCATCGGCAGCCAGTGTGGCGCGTGTTCCGCGACGACGTTCCCGCGTCAGCTGCGCTGCCCGAGGTGTAGCAAGGCCGAGATGTCGGACCTGCTGCTGCCGCGCCGCGGCACCGTCGTGGCGTGGACCACGCAGGGGTTCCCGCCGGGAGCGCCCTATGCCGGACCGACCGGCAAGGACTTCGTGCCGTTCGGTGTCGGCCTCGTGCAACTGGGTGATCTGATTCGCGTGGAGGGACGGCTCACCGAAAACGATCCCGCCAAGCTGGAATTCGGCATGGAGGTCGAACTGACCATGGCGCCGTTCGCCACCGATGCCGACGGCGACGAGCTCGTCACCTTCTGGTTCAAGCCCGTCGAGGAGTCCAAGGTATGAGCAACGATGTAGCGATCATCGGCGTCGGCATCCATCCCTTCGGCCGGTTCGACAAGACCGCGATGGAGATGGGTGCCGAGGCGATCACCAGCGCGTTGGCGGATGCGAAGCTGGAATGGAAGGACATCCAGTTCGGGTTCGGCGGCAGCTACGAGGTGTCCAATCCCGACGCCGTCACGCGCCTGGTCGGCCTCACCGGCATCACCTTCACCAATGTCTTCAACGCCTGCGCCACCTCGGCCAGCGCCATCCAGCAGACCGCCGACACCATCCGGTTGGGCAAGTACGACATCGGTATCGCGATCGGCCTGGACAAGCATCCGCGCGGCGCCTTCACCGACGATCCGGCCAAGCTCGCGCTGCCCCAGTGGTACGCCAACAACGGCCAGTTCGTGACCACGAAGTTCTTCGGTATCAAGGCCAACCACTACATCCACAAGCACGGCATCTCCGAGGAGACGCTGGCGCGGGTGGCCAACAAGAACTTCCGCAACGGCGTGCTGAACCCGAATGCGTTCCGGCGCAAGGAGATCTCCGTCGAGGAGATCATGGCCTCACCGGTGCTGAACTACCCGCTGCGCCAGTACATGTTCTGTGCCCCCGACGAGGGTGCGGCCGCGGTCATCATGTGTCGCGCCGACATCGCCCACAAGTACACCGACAAGCCGGTGTATGTGCGGGCCAGTGAGATTCGTACCCGCACCTTCGGCGCATACGAGGTGCACGCCACATCGGCGCCACTGGACGAGGATCCCTCGCCGACGGTGTTCGCGGCCAAGGCCGCCTACGAGGCCGCCGGCATCGGGCCCGAAGACGTCGACATCGCGCAACTGCAGGACACCGACGCCGGCGCCGAGGTCATCCACATGGCCGAGACCGGACTGTGCGCCGATGGTGAGCAGGAGAAGTTGCTGATAGACGGCGCCACCGAGATCACCGGTTCGATCCCGGTGAACACCGACGGCGGTCTGATCGCCAACGGTGAGCCGATCGGCGCCTCGGGCCTGCGTCAGATGCACGAACTGGTCCGGCAGCTCCGCGGCGAGGCGGGGGAGCGTCAGGTCCCCGGCAGCCCGCGGGTGGGCCTGGCGCAGGTGTACGGGGCGCCCGGCACCGCGTCGGCGACCATCCTCTCGCTGTAATGTGCCCGGCGCGGTAACGGCGTTCTCATAGGAATAGAGTGCGATTCATGGCTGACCAAACTCCTGAATACCGCTTCGTGACATACGAAACCCTCGACGAGGGGACCATCGCCCGGATCATGCTGAACCGGCCGGAGGCACGCAACGCGCAGAACCGCGGCATGCTCGTCGAGTTGCATGAGGCGTTCCTGCGCGCCGAGGCCGACGACACCGTGCGTGTCGTCATCCTCGGCGGCAACGGCCCGATGTTCTCCGCGGGCCACGATGTCGGGTCGAAGGTGCAGCGCGCCGAGTACACCCCCGGCCCGGACCAGCACCCCAGCTTCACGGTCAACGGTGGCACCCGGCAGGGCGCAGAGAGCCTGATGCTGCAGGAGTGGCATCACTACTTCGAGAACACCCGGCGCTGGCGCAATCTGCGCAAGATCACCATCGCCTCGGTGCATGGTGACGTCTACGCGGCGGCCCTGATGCTGATGTGGTCCTGCGACCTGATCGTCGCCGCCGACAACACCCGCTTCACCGACGTCGTCGGCACCCGTCTCGGCATGTGTGGCGTCGAATACTTCGCGCACCCTTGGGAATTCGGCGCCCGCAAAACCAAGGAGCTGATGCTCACCGGGGACACGCTCTCGGTGGAAGAGGGCCACGCGCTGGGGATGGTGTCCAAGATCTTCCCGGTCGACGAATTGGCCGACAAGACGGTCGAATTCGCCCGCCGCATCGCCAAGGTGCCGACCATGGCGGCGCTGCTGGTCAAGGAGTCGGTGAACCAGACCCAGGACAACCAGGGGTTCTACAACTCGCTGAACGCGTGCTTCACCCTGCACGAACTCAACCACAGCCACTGGGCACAGGTGCACGAGAACAAGTTCCCGGTCGGACTGGTCGAGGACGGCCTTGAGGATTGGAAGACCGCGGGCCCGCCGAAGGCTGCGGTCAAAGACCAGCCCTAACTTGCGATTTGTGGCGTTCTCGTCGGAACCCTTCCGACGAGAACGCCACAAATCACTCGAGGGACCGGCCGGTGGCGGCGGCGTACCCGCTGCGGTAACCGAAGGTCATGGCCGGGCCCAGCGTGCCGCCCGCACCGCCGTAGGCCTTTCCGGTCACCCCGGCCATCGCGTTGCCCGCGGCGAACAGCCCGGGGATGACCTTCCCAGTGACATGCAGGACGCGGCCGTCCCGGTCGGTGCGCGGACCTCCCTTGGTGCCCATCGCGCCGACGGCCACCGGCACCGCGTAGAACGGGGCGGTGTCCAGCGGGCCCAGGGTCTGCAGCGCCGGCGTCGCCGCGGCGGGATCGCCCCAGTATCCGTCGTATGCGCTTGCGCCGCGGCCGAAGTCGGGGTCTTTCTCGTCGGCGACGTTGGTGTTCCAGGCGTCGACGGTCCGGGTGAGGCCTTCGGGGTCGATGCCGAGCTTGGTGCCCAGATCATCGAGGGTGGCGGATTCGTGGAACCAGTCCGGCGCCGGCCCGTCGGGATCCACGCCGAGGAACCCGTAGCGCTTGAGGTGCTGGGCGTCGAAGACGATCCAGGCCGGATCGTTGAGGTAGCCGGCCCGGGGGTCGAGGTGATGGAACGGACCGGCCATCGAGTTGTACTCGCCGGCCTCGTTGAGGAAGCGTTTGCCTGCCCGGTTGACGATGATGCTGCGCGGGCGGGTCCGTTCCAACCGGACACTGCGGCTGCGGGGTTGCCCGCCCAGGGTGTCCCCGGGGATCTGCACGATCGGTACCCACCAGGCTTCGCCCATGTTCGCCAGATCGGCGCCGTGTGCCATGGCCATCCGCAGGCCGTCGCCGGTGTTGGTGGGCGGTGAGACCGCGCCGCGCATCGGCCCGCGCAGGTAGGCCTCCACAAGCTGGGGATCCCATTCGAATCCACCGGTGCCCAGGATCACCCCACGACGGGCCCGGACCGCCATGTCCTTGCCGCCGTCGTTGATCCGCACGCCGGTGATGCCCTGCGCCGATCCGATCAGTTCGACGGCGCGTGCCTCGGTCACCGGGGTGATGCCGAGGTCGAGCAGTCCCTTGAGCAGTCCCGCGATCAGTGCGGTGCCGGCGACACACGGTTCGGCCAGCGAATCATCCACCGTGGCGTGGATGCGCGCCTTGGTCTCGGCGTCGATGCCGACATTGCTGAAGTCCAGCGGGAACGCCGTGATGCGGTCGTGCCATGCACCGAGGGTGGCCAGATCGAACGGTTTGGCATTGAGCGACCGGCCACCGCCCGGACGCCCGCCGGGCAGTTCGGGTTTGTAATCGGGGAAGCCTTCGGCGATCTCGAACCGCAGATCGCTGTGCTGCTCCAGATAGTCCAGCATGGCAGGTCCGGTGCGCACGAAGGTCTCGACCAGGTCGCGGTCCATCGCGCCCAGCGATTGTGCCTCAAGGTATTTCAGTGCGTCCTGCACCGACAGCTCGGCGCCGGGGAGCCGGTCGTGGGCGGGTATCCAGGTGATACCGCCGGACACCGCGGTGGTGCCACCCACCGTCGGCGCCTTTTCGTACACCGCGACACGGGCTCCGTTGGTGGCGGCGGTGAGCGCCGCGGTCAGCCCGGCGCCACCGGTGCCGAGCACCACGACGTCGACCTCGGAAGTCCATTCGATCTCTGAATCGGGCACTGCCACAGTCCTTCCTGTCAGCTGAGGATGTCGGAGAGTTCTCTGGCTGCACGCACCACCGCGTCCCGACCGTTGAGGACGACGTCCTCGCGGTGCGAGATCAGGTTGATGCAGGTGGGCGGGGAGGGTCGTCGGCGGCGTACCGGGACGGCCAGGCCGTAGGTGTCCGGTTCGACCTCACCGTGGGTGATGACCCAGCCCTGCGCGCGCGCCTGTCGCACGATCTCACGTTCACCGGGCCGGGGCGGCATGCTGGCCAGCAGTGCCGCGCCTGCCGCGCCTCGCTCCAGCGGATGGCGGCTGCCTTCGTGGAAAGACAACTGGTAGAAGACCAGCGTCGGCACGATGACGGCGATGGCGACCTGTTGATCGCCCTCGGCGACCAGCAGCGACACCGTGGTGCCCAGGTCATCGGCCAGCAGGCGCAGCGTCGGGACGCTGAGTTGGCGCACGTTGTTGTCGAAGGACGCACCGAGTACGGCGAGCGCCGCTGCCGGCCGGTATTTGCCGTCGGAGCCCTTCGTGATGAACCGGGCCTGAGCCAAGGTGCTGAGGAGGCGGTAGGCGATGGTGCGGTGGACGCCGACGAAGTCGGCGACCTCGGCCGCGGTGACACCGGTGGGTGCGCTGGACACGGCCTGCAGCGCGGAAAGCCCCCTGGCCAGAGTCTGTGAACCGGCGGCCGGACGGATGGTCGAGGCCGCGTCCATCCGTGGCTCCGAGCGTGGGCCCGGTCCCTTGACAGACGTCATTGTGAGAGTGATGCTCTATGGATAGTGCACATTGGTGTCCGATATTAGCACACTACGTTGCGCATAAGCGAGAATGAGATTTCCGCGAAGCGGGATCGGTGAGGAGTGGGATGTCCGTCCACGAAAGCATCTGGAGTGATCTCCAGGGCGTTTCGTTCACCCAGGGCTATCTCGATGCGCGGGGCGTGCGCACCCGCTATCTGCACGCCGGCGACCCGAGCAAGCCGGCCCTGGTGCTGCTGCACGGATCGGGTGGACACGCCGAGGCCTACGTGCGCAACCTGGAAGCGCACGCCGAGCACTTCTCCACCTGGTCCATCGACATGCTCGGTCACGGCTACACCGACAAGCCCGGACACCCGCTCGAGGTCGCGCACTATGTCGACCACCTGCTGGCGGTCTTCGACACCATCGGCGCCGATAAGGTGTACCTGTCCGGCGAGTCCCTGGGCGGTTGGGTGGCCGCCCGTGCGGCCGCCGATCACCCGGAGCGCATCGAGCGCCTCGTGCTCAACACCGCCGGTGGCTCGCAGGCCGATCCCGAGGTGATGAAGCGCATCATCACGCTGTCCATGGCCGCCGCGGAGAATCCCGACTGGGACACCGTGCAGGCCCGCATCACATGGCTGATGGCCGACAAGTCCAAGGGCTACGACGATATCGTCGCCAGCCGCCAGAAGGTCTACCAGCAGCCGGGTTTCGTCGCCGCGATGAGTGACATCATGGCGCTGCAGGATCCCGAGATCAGGGCCCGCAACCTGCTCGGGCCCGCCGAGTACGGCGCCATCACGGCGCCCACCCTGGTGTTGTGGACCAGTGACGATCCGACCGCGGACGTCAGCGAGGGCAGACGCATCTCGGAGATGATCCCGGGGGCGCGCTTCGAGGTCATGCCCGGCTGCGGACACTGGCCGCAGTACGAGGACGCCAAGACCTTCGATCGGCTGCACATCGACTTCCTGCTGGGGCGTTCATGACCGACGGCCGCGCCACCGAACAGGTCGATGTTCTCATCGTCGGCGCCGGACCCGTCGGGCTGACGCTGGCGAACATCCTTGGCCTACAGGGTGTTCGGACCGTCATTGTGGAAGAACGCGACACCCTCATCGATTATCCCCGCGGCGTCGGACTCGATGACGAATCACTGCGCACCTTCCAGTCCATCGGCCTCGTCGAGCAGATCCTGCCGCACACCGTGCCGAACCAGATCCTGCGCTTCTTCGACGGCAAGCGTCGTCTACTCGCCGAGATGGCACCGCCGGACGCCCGGTTCGGGTGGCCCAAGCGCAACGGGTTCGTCCAGCCGCTCGTCGACGCCGAATTGCTGCGCGGGCTGGAACGTTTCGACCATGTCGAGGTGCGGTGGGGCACCCGGATGGAGACCTGCGTGGCCGACGATGACGGTGTCACCGCCGACCTACTGGCCGACGGCGATCCGGTGAGCCTGCGGGCGCAGTACGTGGTCGGGTGCGACGGTGGACGCAGTGCGACCCGGCACCTGATGGGCGTCTCGTTCGAGGGCACCACCTCGGCGACGCGATGGCTGGTCGTCGACCTCGCCTCCGACCCTCTCGGCCATCCCAACAGCGAGGTCGGCGCCGACCCGCACCGCCCGTACGCCTCCATCTCGATTGCGCACGGAATCCGGCGCTTCGAGTTCATGATTCACGCCGATGAGACCGACGAGCAGGTCGAGAAGCCCGAGTTCATCGCGCGCATGCTGGCGCCGTTCGTGCCGCACCCCGACCGGGTCGACATCATCCGGCACCGGGTCTACACCCATCACTCCCGGATCGCCGGGGCCTTCCGCACGGGCCGCTTGATGCTCGGCGGGGATGCCGCCCATCTGATGCCGGTGTGGCAGGGCCAGGGCTACAACAGCGGCATCCGTGATGCGGCCAACCTCGGCTGGAAGCTCGCCGCGGTGGTCAACGGCGATGCCGGTGACGGACTACTGGACAGCTACGACGCGGAACGCCGCAAGCACGCCCGGGCGATGATCGACCTGTCCACCCTGGTGGGCCGGGTCATCTCGCCGACCGATCCGCGCATCGCGACCCTGCGGGACAAGGTGATCCGCGCCGCATCGGTGGTTCCGACGCTGAAGCGCTACGTGCTGGAGATGCGGTTCAAGCCCATGCCGCGCTACGACACCGGGGCGGTGGTGCACACCGAGTCGTCGTCGGCGATACCACCGGCAGGCACGCTGTTCATCCAGCCGAACGTGGACACCCGCGAGACCCAGAACGTCCTGCTCGACGAGGTGCTCGGCACCGGGTTCGCCGTGCTGGCCTGGAACAACAATCCACGCGCCCTGCTCGGCGACGCCACCTTCGCGCGCTGGAAGAAACTGGGCGCCAACCTCATCGAGGCCCGGCCCAACACCCAGCTGCACTGGACCGGACACGACGACCCCGACGTCACCATCGTCGGCGACCGGACCGGCGCACTGAAGAAATTCTTCGATGCACACGCCGAGTCGGTGCTGTTCATCCGGCCGGACCGGTGCATCGCGGCGGCCTGCCTGGCCCAGTTGTCCGACGAGACCAGCACCAAACTGTTCGCTGTCCTCTGCCTCACCGCGGGAGGTGAAACCCATGTCCCAGATCGCCCTGTGCTGCATGTCGCACAGCCCCCTGCTTAACCTGCCGGGGCCCTCGGCGGAACTGCTCGAGGACATCAACGCCCAGCTCGCGAGGGCTCGCGCCTTCGTGACGGACTTCGATCCCGAGCTCGTGGTCATCTTCTCCCCGGACCACTACAACGGCTTCTTCTACCGGCTGATGCCACCGTTCTGTATCGGTGGCGCCGCCACCGGGGTGGGCGACTACGGCACCTACGCCGGACCGCTCGAGGTGCCCGCGTCGCTGGCCGACGAGATGGCCGCGGCGGCCTGGGAATCCGGGGTCGATGTGTCGCTGTCGGCGGCGATGGACGTCGACCACGGCACCGTGCAGCCGCTCGAGGTGCTGTTCGGCGATGCGGCCTCGCGACCGGTCATCCCGGTCTTCATCAACTCGGTGGCCACCCCGCTCGGCCCGCTGAAACGCACCCGCGCCCTCGGCACCGCCATCGGTGAGTACCTCGGCACTCTGGGCAAGCGGGTACTCGTCGTCGGATCCGGTGGGCTGTCCCACGATCCGCCGGTGCCGACGCTGGCCACCGCGCCGCCCGCGGCGCTGGCCCGCATCGTCGGCGGGGCGCCGATGTCCCCGGAAGGCCGGGCGGCCCGGCAGGACGCGGTGATCGCCGCCGCGCATGAATTCGCGCACGGGCAGAGCCCGCTGCGGCCGCTGAACCCGGACTGGGATCACGCGCTGCTCGATCTGATCGACACCAACCGGCTGTCCGAGGTGGACAGCTGGACCAACGAGTGGATCGCGCGCGAGGCCGGCAATTCGGCACACGAGATCCGCACCTGGGTGGCGGCTTTCGCCGCGATGTCAGCCCAGGGCAACTACCAGACGCAGCAGCGCTACTACCGCGCTGCTCCCGAGCTGATCGCGGGATTCGCGATCCGGACGGCGGTACCCGCGTGAGTAACCAGTACGACCACACCGTCGACGTCCTGGTCGTCGGCTCGGGTGGCGGTGGCATGACCGCCGCGCTGAAAGCCGATGCGGCCGGACTCTCCACCCTGATCGTGGAGAAGTCGCCGAAGTTCGGCGGGTCGACCGCGCTGTCCGGTGGCGGCATCTGGGTACCCGGCGCGCCGTCACAGCGCCGTGCCGGCTACCGCCCGGACCCCGAGGGCGTGTTCGACTACCTCAAGACCATCACCGACGGATTGGTCAGCGACGAGCGGCTGCGCGCCTATGTCGACACCGCGCCGGAGATGATGGATTTCCTGGAGCGCTCCAGCGACTGGTTCGAATTCGTCTGGAAGCCCGGCTATGCCGACTACTACCCGGAACTGCCCGGCGGGTCCGAGCGGGGCAGCACCATCAACGTTCCCGAGATCGACCTGCGCAAGCTCGGCGCCGAAGAGCAGAATCTGCTGGCCCCGTTGGCGCTCGCCCCGAAGGGAATCTGGTTCGCGCCCAAGGATCTGCGGTTGTTCTACCAGGTCCGGCAGAACTGGCGGGGCAAGGCGGTGCTGGTGAAACTGATCTGGCGGATGTTCCGGGCGCGGGTGTTCGGGGACCGGATGGCCGCCATCGGTCAGTCACTGATGGCCCGGATGCGACTGGCGCTGCAGGAGCACGACATCCCGCTGTGGCTGTCATCCCCGATGACCGAACTCATCACCGACGTGGACGGCCGGGTGGTCGGCGCCGTCGTCGAGCGCGACGGAAACCCGCTGCGCATCGGTGCCCGCGGTGGGGTGGTGCTGGCCACCGGCGGATTCGACCACGATATGCAGTGGCGCCGCCGGTATCTTCCGCTGCTGGAGAAGGACTGGAGCTTCGGCAACCCGGCCGCCACCGGTGACGGTATCCGGGCGGGGGAGAATGTCGGTGCTGCCACCGAACTGCTGGACGAGGCATGGTGGTTCCCCGCGATGTGCTGGCCGGACGGGCGGTTGCAGTTCATGCTCAACGAACGCATGATGCCTGCCCAGTTCGTCGTCAACGGCGCCGGTAAGCGCTTCATCAACGAGGCCGCACCCTATATGGACTTCGCGCACGCGATGATCGAGGGGCAGCAGTCCGGCATCGACCATGTGCCGTGCTGGCTGGTCACCGATATCGCATCGTTCCACCGCTACGTGGTCGGCGGGCACCTGCCGATCCCGAAGGTGCCCTTCGCCCCGGTACCCACCGGGCGCAAGATCCCGCAGGCCTGGCTGGACTCGGGGATCGTGGCGGCGGCGGACACCTTCGAGGAGCTTGCCACCAAGATCGGCGTCCCGCCCGCCGAGTTACGCAGCACCGCAGCGCGGTTCAACAAACTCGCCGCGGCCGGCCACGATGACGACTTCAACCGCGGCGACAGTGCCTATGACAACTACTACGGCGACCCCACCCTGCCCAACCCGAACCTCGCGCCGCTGGGTAAAGCGCCCTACCTGGCCTTCCAGATCATCCTCGGTGATCTGGGCACCTCGGGCGGACTGCTGACCGACGAACACGCCAGGGTGCTGCGCGAGGACGGCAGCGTGATCGCCGGCCTCTATGCCACCGGCAACACCTCGGCCGCGGTGATGGGCCGCAGCTACGCCGGTGCCGGCGCCACCATCGGACCCGCCATGACGTTCGGCTACGTCGCGGCACAACACATATCTGAGAACTCCAATAGAGAGGTAACCGCATGAAGATCTCGCTGTTCTACGAATTCCCGCTGCCGCGGCCGTGGTCCGAGGATGACGAGCACCAGCTGTTCCAGCACGGTCTGGACGAGGTCGAGGCAGCCGACAAGGCGGGGTTCTCCACGGTCTGGCTCACCGAACACCACTTCCTGGAGGAGTACTGCCACTCCACCGCGCCGGAGATGTTCCTGGCCGCGGCGAGCCAGCGCACCAAGGACATCCGGCTCGGCTTCGGCGTAATGCACCTGCCGCCGCCGATCAACCACCCCGCACGCATCGCCGAACGGGTGGCCACCCTGGACCACCTGTCCAACGGCCGTGTCGAGTTCGGCACCGGCGAGGGTTCCTCGGTCGCCGAACTCGGCGGCTTCGACATCGACCCCGCCGACAAGCGCACCATGTGGGAGGAGGCCCTGGAGGTCTCCATCCGTTGCATGACCGAGGCGCCGTTCAGCGGCTTCAAGGGTGAGCACGTCGAGATGCCGGCCCGCAATGTCATCCCCAAACCGCTGCAGAGTCCGCATCCACCGGTCTGGGTCGCCTGCACCCGACCGTCTTCGGTGCAGATGGCCGCTCAGAAAGCCATCGGCGCGCTGAGTTTCGCCTACACCGGACCCGAGGCGCTCAAGGACCGGGTCGACGGCTACTACAAGACGTTCGAGGAGGAGGGGGCGCCGGTGACACCGGCCATCAATCCCAACATCCTGGCCATCGGCGGCGACCTGTCGATGATGGTGGCCAAGACCGAGGAAGAAGCCCTCAAGCGCCTCGGCACCGGTGGCGGCTTCTTCTCGTTCGGCATCATGCACTACTACCTGACCGGCATGCACACCCCCGGCCGCACGGGCGTGTGGGAGCTCTACCAGGACGCGGTCAAGGAGGACCCGACGCTGGCCTACGGGCCGGGCCGCGGCGCCATCGGATCGCCGGACACCGTGCGCGAGTTCCTGCGAGGCTACGAGGCCAGCGGCGTCGACGAGATCATCCTGCTGCTCAACCCGCGCAGCCACGAGGGCACCATGGAGTCCATCGAGATCATGGGTAGGGAGATCCTGCCGGAGTTCATCGAGCGCGATGCAAAGGCAGTGGCGGACAAGGCCAAGCGGCTGGCCCCGGTGATCGAGAAGGTCGAGGCCCGACGGCAGCCGTCGAGCGCGCCGCTGTTCGACGAGACGTACTCGTTCGGTGGCCTGCCCACCGGGCGGGGCGGGAAGTTCACCGCCGGTGAGATCCCCGAGGCGATGGCCGAGATCAATGAGGGCCGGGTCAAGGCAGCGCAGCTGGAGAAGGATCAGCGCGAGGCCGCCAAATAAGCATGATTGACGACCGCTGGCGCTATGACGGGCGCCGGGTTGTGGTGACGGGATGCGCGTCGGGTATCGGCGCGCATCTCGCCACGCAGCTGGCCGATCTCGGGGCGCACGTCACCGGACTCGATCTGCACAGGCCGCAGGCCGGGCCTGCGGAGTTCATCGAGGTGGATCTCGCCGAGACCGCGTCGATCGATGCCGCGGTCGCGGCCATCGAGGGACCGGTCGACGCGTTGTTCAACGTGGCCGGGGTGTCCTCGGGAATCGGCAAGCCGCTGTTGGTGGTGACCATCAACTTCCTCGGCATGCGGCATTTCACCGAGGCGTTGGCGCCGCAGATGCCGGCCGGCTCGGCGATCGCCAACGTGTCCTCGCTGGCCGCGGCCAATTATCTGGCCAACACCGCTGTCACGGCCGGATTGCTGGCGACAACGTCCATGGCCGACGGCATTTCCTGGTGTGCGGCGAACCCGGAGGCGCTCGCCGACGGTGGCTACCGGCTGTCGAAGGAGGCGATCATCCTCTACGGCATGACCCGCGCACTGGACCTGGGTGCGCGCGGCATCCGGATCAACTGCACCGGACCGGGCGTCACCGAGACACCGATCCTCGATCAATTGCGATCGGCCTACGGCGAGAACTACCTCGACTCGTTCCCCACCCTGCTCGGCCATGTCTGCGGGCCCGACGAGCAGGCGTCGGTGCTGGCATTCCTGAACAGCCCGGCGGCCAGTTACATATCGGGACAGGTGATCTGGGTCGATGGCGGCAGCATCGCCGGTAGGATCGCCGCGACACTGGAGGTATCGCAATAGTGGCCACCATGAAAGATTTTCGCCGCGTCGCCGACGATGTGCGCAATTGGGGGCGCTGGGGTGACGATGACGAACTCGGCACGCTGAACCTCATCACCGCCGACAAGGTGGCCGAGGCCGCGGCGACCGTGAAGAAGGGCGCCGTCATCTCGCTGGGCGGTGACTTCGGCGCCAACGGGCCCCAGGGCGCGTTCAAGTTCCGGTTCAACCCGATCCACGTCATGACGGTGGACGGCGGCGACGCCGAGACGCTGGTCAAGTACGCGCCCGAATGGGCCCGCAATTCCGTGGCCCAGGAGCTCAGTTCGTTCTTCGTCGACAACCCCTTCCGGTTCAACGACGACATGATCACCATGTCGCTGCAGGCGGCCACCCAGTGGGACGCGCTGTCGCACGTCTACTACGAGGACAAGCTGTACAACGGATTCCCGGCGGACTCGGTGACCAGTTTCGGCGCCTACCACTGCGGTATCGACAAGGTGGACGTCAAGGGCATCACCTCGCGCGGAGTGCTGCTGGATGTGGTGGCCCACCGGGGTGCCGAGGTCTTCTGCGAGCCCGGCAACCCGATCACCCCGGCCGAACTCGACGATATCGCCGCCGCACAGGGTGTCGAGATCCGCAGCGGTGACATCGTCGTCGTCCACACCGGTTGGTGGACGCGGTTCCTGTCCACCGGTGACGGGCACGAGGCCGGCTCCGGTCTGGACTGGACGTGCGCGTCCTGGCTGCACGACCACGACGTCGCCGCGGTGGCCGCCGACAACCTGATGGTGGAGGATCCCGACCCGGCCAACGGTGTCGAGGGCACATTCCTGCCGATGCACATGCTGTGCCTGCGCGATATGGGCCTGATGTTCGGCGAGTACTGGGACCTCGGTGGTCTGGCCGCCGACTGCGCGGCCGACGGTGTGTACGAGTTCCAGCTGATCGCTCCGCCACTGAAGGTCGTCGGGGCCGTCGGTGCCCCCGTCAGCCCGATCGCGATCAAGTGAGCTTCGTCCGCAAGACCATCTCCGTCGACGGGCTGGACACCAGTTACCTGGAGGCCGGCACCGGCGAACCGGTGGTGCTGCTGCACGGCGGTGAATTCGGCGGCAGCGCCGAGATCGCCTGGGAGAACACCATCGATGCGCTCGCGCAGCAGTACCGGGTGCTGGCACCGGACATGTTGGGATTCGGCGAGTCCGCGAAGGTCGTCGACTTCACCGACGGGCGAGGCATGCGGATCCGGCATATCGCCCGATTCTGCGAGGTCCTCGGGGTGAGTTCGGCCCACTTCGTCGGTAACTCGATGGGTGCGATCAATCTGCTCGTCGACACCACATCGGAGCGGCCGGTGCTGCCGGTACGCTCGCTGACCGCCATCTGCGGAGGCGGGGACATCCAGCGCAACGAGCATGTCGGCGCGCTCTATGACTACGACGCGACGTTCGAGGCGATGCGCGCGATCGTGGCGGCGCTGTTCGCCGACCCGGCGTACCCGGGCGATGACGCCTACGTGCGGCGGCGCTACGAGTCCAGCATCGCACCGGGCGCCTGGGAATCGTTGGCGGCAGCACGATTTCGCCGCCCCGGTCTGCAGTCCCCGCCGGCCCCGTCCAGCGTGCGTCCCTATGACCGTATCTCGGTGCCGGTGCTGGTGATCGAAGGTGCGGCCGACAAATTGCTGCCGCCCGGATGGGCGGCCGTGATCGCCGGCCAGATCCCCGACGGGCGGTCGGCGGTGGTGCCGGACGCCGGTCACTGTCCCCACATCGAGGCACCCGACACCGTGAACGGGCTGCTGCTGGAGTTTCTGAAAGGCGTGTCATGAGCGAACTGGCCGGCAAGGTCGCCGTCATCACCGGGGGAGCCTCCGGGCTGGGCGAGGGCCTGGTGCGCCGATTCGCCGCCGAGGGCGCACGGGTCGTCTTCGGTGACGTGGACGCCGGGCGCGGCAAGGCGGTGGCCGCCGAACTGGGCTCGGCCACACTATTTCTCGCCAGCGATGTCACCGATATGAGCCAGATCGCCGCGCTGGTGGACACCGCCGTCGGCGAGTTCGGGGGCTTGCATGTGATGGTCAACAACGCCGGTATCTCGGGCACCATGCACCGCCGGTTCCTGGACGACGACCTCGCCGACTTCGATGCCGTCATGCGGATCAACCTGCGCGCGGTGATGGCGGGCACCCGGGATGCCGCCCGGCACATGGCCGAGAACGGCGGCGGTTCGATCATCAACCTCACCTCCATCGGCGGTATCCAGGCCGGCGGGGGAGTGCAGACCTACCGCGCGTCGAAGGCCGCCGTCATCCAGTTCACCAAGTCGGTGGCCATCGAACTGGCGCACCACGAGATCCGGGTGAACGCCATCGCGCCGGGCAACATCCGGACCGCGATCGTGCGCAAGAGTGCCGCGGGCGAGGACCGTGAGCACCTCGAGGAGTTCGAGGCCAAGATCCGCGCCCAGATGCGCAATGATCGGCCGCTCAAACGCGAGGGCACCGTCGACGATGTCGCCGAGGCGGCGCTGTACTTCGCCACCGACAAGTCGCGCTACGTCACCGGCACGATCCTGCCGATCGACGGCGGAACGGTGGCCGGGAAGGTGCTTGTTCGCCGCGAGAAGAGCTAGCGGCACCGCGAGAACGCACGAGTAATCCTCGCGATAGGCGCAATCTCGCGGAGACGCGGCGTCGGCGATACCAACTCGGCACTTTAAATCAATCGCTTGACTTAATTACAGGAGGGGCGTTGACTGTAACGGTGACCGCGGCCAGACCCCTGCGCACCGACCGGGCGAGCATCACCCGCGAGGCCATCCTCACCGCAGCCGAACGGCTCTATGCCGAACACGGCGTCTTCGCCGTGTCCAACCGCCAGGTGAGTGAGGCTGCCGGACAAGGGAACAACGCCGCCGTGGGTTATCACTTCGGCACCAAGACCGACCTGGTCCGCGCCATCGAGCAGCGCCACCGCGAACCGATCGAGGAACTCCGCCAGCGCCTCGTCGCCGATACCGACGGGCACACCGACCTGCGCGGGTGGGTGGCGTGTCTGGTTCGTCCGTTGACCGATCACCTCGAGGAACTCGGCAACCCCACCTGGTACGCGCGCTTCGCCGCGCAGGCCATGACCGACCCGGCCTATCACGGAATCGTGGTGAAGGACGCCCTGAGTTCGGCCTCGCTGGTGCAGGTGATCGACGGTATCAACCGGTGTCTCCCCGATCTGCCCGTCGTCGTGCGCTACGAACGCAACATCATGGCCCGAAACCTGTTGATGCACAGCTGCGCTGACCGTGAACGGGCATTGACCTCGGGGTCGGTCGCGGCAGGCCGGTCCTGGAGTGCTGCCGGCTGCGCGCTGATCGATGCGATCGTCGGCCTCTGGCTGGCTCCGGTGACGGGGGAGTCCGCGTGAAAGTGACCGTGGATCAAGACAAATGCGTGTCATCGGGGCAGTGCGTGCTGAACGCGATGGACGTGTTCGACCAGCGCGACGAGGACGGTGTCGTGGAATTGCTCGACCCCGAACCCGGGCCGGACCAGTACGACAATGCCCGCGCCGCCGCAGCGGCCTGCCCAGCCCTAGCCATCGACATCGAAGACTGAGGACCCATGTCTGAAACGCTGACCGAGACCGACATCCCGGAATACCCGATGGAGCGGGAGGCGTCCTGCCCCTTCGCGCCGCCGCGACAGATGCTCGGCAATGCCAAAGGGCTTTCCCGGGTGCGCATCTGGAACGGTGACACCCCGTGGCTGATCACCGGGCACGAAGAGGCCCGCGCGCTCTTCTCGGATGCGCGGATCAGTGTCGACGACCGCCGGGAAGGCTTCCCGCACTGGAACGAGCACATGCTCTCCACGGTCGACAAGCGGCCGCGTTCGGTGTTCACCGCCGACGCCGAGGAGCACACCCGCTTCCGGCGGATGCTGTCCAAACCGTTCACCTTCCGGCGCGTCGAGGGGCTGCGCCCGATCATCCAGAAGATCACCGATGAATGCATCGACGAGATCCTGGCCGGACCTCAGCCCGCCGATATCGTCGACAAGCTGGCGCTGCCGGTCCCGACGGTCGTGATCAGCGAGATGCTCGGTGTCCCCTACGAAGACCACGAGTTCTTCCAGGAGCACGCCAATGCCGGGCTGGCCCGCTACGCCGCGGCCGACGCCATGCAAAAGGGTGCGATGAGCCTGCACCAGTATCTGATCAACCTGATCGAGAAGAAGCAGGCCCATCCCGCCGAAGACGCGGTCTCCGATCTGGCCGAACGGGTGAATGCCGGCGAGATCAGCGTCAAGGAGGCCGCCCAGCTGGGCACCGGCCTGCTGATCGCCGGACACGAGACCACCGCCAACGTGATCGGCATCGGTGTGCTGGCGCTGCTGGAGAATCCCGAGCAGGCCGACTTCCTGCGCAGTGCCGAAGACCCCAAGGTCATCGCCAACGCCACCGAGGAGTTGATGCGCTACCTGTCGATCATCCAGAACGGCCAGCGCCGCGTCGCCATCGAGGACATCGAGATCAGCGGCGAGACCATCAGGGCGGGCGAAGGCGTCATCATCGACCTGGCCCCGGCCAATTGGGATGCCAAGACCTACCCCGAACCCGACAAGCTGGACCTGCGCCGCGACGCCGGACAACAACTCGGCTTCGGCTACGGACGGCACCAGTGTGTCGGCCAGCAGCTCGCGCGCGCCGAACTGCAGATCGTCTTCCACACCCTGCTGCGCCGCATTCCCACCATGCGCCTGGCGATTCCCTTCGATCAGGTGCCCTTCAAGCACGACCGCCTCGCCTACGGCGTCTACGAACTTCCGGTGAGCTGGTAAGCGCACCGAAACTCCATTCCAACAGCCCAATTGGAGAACGAAATGACAACCGCCGCACCCAAATCGCCAAATCTCTACCCACCCCAAGGTTTCGGCGCCCCCAAGGACCGGCGCGGCCATGCGGCAAAGGACGGCCTCGCGGGGCTTCCGGTAGGCACCGAGATCTTCTCGGCCGACAACCACATCTCGGTCGCCGACGACATCTTCTACGAACGCTTCCCCGAGGAGCTCAAGGGTGCCGCGCCGCGCATCTGGTACGAGGACGGCGCCTACATGGTCGGCATGAAGGGCAAGGCCTGGACCGGCGGCGACTTCGGCCGGGTCCTCATGCAGTACGACGATCTCGCCGGCGCGGCATCGAACAACATCGAGGCCCGCATCCGTGAGCTCAAGGAAGACGGCATCGACAAGGAACTCGCCTTTCCGAATGCTGTACTTGCTCTTTTTCACTACCCGGACAAGTCACTGCGCGAGCGGGTGTTCCGGATCTACAACGAGCACATCGCCGACCTGCAGGAGCGCTCCAACGGGCACTTCTACGGAGTCGGGCTGATCAACTGGTGGGACCCCAAGGGTACCCGCAGCACACTTGCCGAACTGAAGGCGCTGGGGCTCAAGACATTCCTGCTGCCGCTGAACCCCGGCAAGGATGACGACGGCAACATCTACGATTACGGCGGCGCCGCGCTGGACGCGGTGTGGGACGAGATCGAGGACGCCGGCCTACCGGTCAGCCACCATATCGGCGAGACGCCGCCCAAGACGCCGTGCGAGAACAACAGCGTCGTCGTCGGCATGATGGTCAACGTCGACTCGTTCCGCGAGCAGTTCGCCAAGTACCTGTTCTCCGGCATCCTGGACCGCCACCCGAAGCTCAAGATCGGCTGGTTCGAGGGCGGTATCGCCTGGGTGCCGACCGCGCTGCAGGACGGCGAGCACATGCTGGCGTCCTACCGGCACATGTTCAATCACGAACTGCAGCACGAGATCCGGCACTACTGGGACAACCACATGAGTGCCTCGTTCATGGTCGATCCGCTCGGCCTGCGGCTGATCGACGATATCGGCGTAAACAACGTGATGTGGTCCAGCGACTACCCGCACAACGAGTCCACGTTCGGCTACTCCGAGAAGTCGCTGGCCACCGTCATCGACGCGGTGGGCCCGGAGAACGCCACCAAGATCGTCTCGACCAATATCCAGAAGTTCCTGGGGCTGTTGCCGGCATGACCGCCTCGACTCGTTCCGGCGTGACCCAGATCGCGCGGACCGGGTTGAGCTGGCTCGACATTCCCGACGAGCCCGACCTCACCCGGATGCGCCGCGAGACCAGCATCCGCCTGCATGCCGCGATGGCCGACCAGGGCGTCGATGCCCTGGTGCTGCTCGGCAACAGCAACGTCATGTATGCCACCGGCATCAGCTGGCCGCTGGCCGACGCCGGGTTGTCCCACATCGAGCGTCCCGTCGCGATCGTGGTGGCCGATGACGAACACCCGCACCTGTTCCTGCCGTTCCGCGAGGGGGCAGTGGATGAATCCGAGTTGCCCGAGGACCACCTGAACGGCCCCATCTACCTCGAATTCGACGAGGGCGTCGACCAGTTCGCCGGCATCCTGGCCGGGCTGGTGCCCGCCGGCGCCACCATCGGTGTCGATGAGCTGACCGGTTCGATGCGCAGGGCCGGCAACCGGCTGTTCCCCCAGCCCCCGGTCGATGCCGCTCCGGTCGTCGGCGCGGCCAAACTGGTCAAGACCATCGACCAGATCTCCTGCCTGCGCCGGGCGACGCAGATCACCGAGCAGGCCGTCTCCGAGGTCCAGAAGTCGCTGGCACCCGGGGTCCGCCAGATCGACCTCTCCGCCGAATTCGTCCGTCGTACGTTCGAACTCGGCGCCACCACCAACATGTTCGACTCCATCTGGCAGGTGATGCCGGCCTCGAAGGCCGAAGGCATCTGGACGACCACCGGTGATCTGGCGCTCCCGCTGCTGACCACCGAACGTGAGGTCGCCCGCGGCGATGTGTTGTGGACCGACGTGTCCATCGCCTACCACGGCTACTGCTCCGATCACGGGCGCACCTGGATCGTCGGACAGGACCCCACCCCGCGCCAGCAACGGCAGTTCGACAAGTGGCGCCAGATCGTCGATGCGGTGCTGTCGGTGACCAGGGCCGGTGCCAGCTGCGGTGACCTCGGGCGTGCGGCAACCGAGGCTGCCGGCGGCCAGAAACCGTGGCTGCCGCACTTCTATCTGGGCCACGGTATCGGCACCAGTGCCGCCGAGATGCCGATGATCGGTACCGATCTCGGCCAGCAGTGGGATGACAGCTTCGTGTTCCCGGCCGGCATGCTGCTGGTGTTCGAACCAGTGGTGTGGGAGGACGGCACCGGCGGTTACCGCGGCGAGGAGATCGTGGTGGTCACCGAGGACGGCTGGATGCCGCTGACCTCCTACCCCTACGACCCCTTTGAGGTGCGCGGTGGGAACTGAGATCGAGGCAGACGGCCGGGCTTTGCGGGTCAGCCGACGAGAGCGTGCCATCGCGCAGATGGAGGTCCACGACCTCGACATCCTGGTGCTGGGGCGGCAGGCCAACGTGCGCTACATCTCGGGTGCACCACAGTTGTGGGTGGTGGGAACCAGGCCGTTCGGGCCGATCTGCTCTTACGTCCGCGAGACCGGTGAGATCCACCTGAACAGCACCTGGGACGAGGGCATCCCCGAGGAGATCCCGCACGAGAATCTGTACGGCTTCGCCTGGAACCCGATGACGTTGGTCGGCATCATGCAGAAGATGAAAGGTGCCGATACCGCGCGGCGGGTCGGAACCGACGCGTTGACACCGATGTTCGCCAAGCTGCTGCCGATGGTGTTCCCGAATGCCGAACTGGTCGACGCGGAGCCGGCCATGCGGGCCGCCCGGCGGGTCAAGACCCCCGAGGAGGTCACCGCCCTGCGCCGCGCCCTGAGCGTGGCCGAGCAGGGGCTGGCCAAAGGTGCGGCCGAACTGAACCCGGGGACGACAGAACAGCACCTGGCCGGTGTGATCCTCGAGGGCGAGGCCGCCGGCGGGGTCAGCACACCGGCAACCCAAGATGCCGCGTGGGTGACGTCGAAGGAGCACCCGTGGCGGCGCGACCGAGTTGACGGCCGGGTGCGCGAAGGTGACCTGGTGGCGTTGTCCGCCGGGGTGCTCGCCGACGGGTACGTCGGTGAGCTGGCCCGCACCTACTACGCCGGCGAACCGACCGACGCGGTGCGCTCGCTGTACGGGCGCCGAGATGCACTGTGGCACAGCCTGCTCGATGCATGCCGGATCGGGAACACGACCAGCGCGTTGTTGGCGGCCTACGAACGGGCCGGTGAGCGGCTGCCGGCCATGCCGGTGGCGCACGGACTCGGGCTGGGGTTCGACCCTCCCGTCGTGACGCCCCACCTGCGGGCCACCGCCGAGCGCGAGGTGCTGGAGGAGGGCATGGTCCTCGCGCTGACCGCCTACGTCTGGGAGGAGGGCGTGGGTGCCGTGTTCACCCGCGACGCCGTCCTCATCGGCGCCGACGGTCCGCAGGTGCTGACCCGCGCCCCGTCCGGTGCCGGCATACCGGCCCTGAGTTGAACCCCATCCATCACTGCCGCAGAGGAGCCCGCTGATGGCGGATCGTCCGTCCCCCGAAGAGATCATCCGCTACGAGAAGGACCCGAAGACCAAGATCGCGACCATCACGTTCGACCGGCCGGAGTTCCTCAACGCGCCGACGTCGATGGCCCGGCTGCGCTACGCGGACATCCTGCGAGCGGCCAACACCGACAACGATGTGAAGGTGGTGATCATCCGCGGAGTGGGCGACAACCTCGGCAGTGGCGCGGATCTGCCGGAATTCATGGAAGGCAACGACAATCCGGCGGCCCGGCTGGCCGAACTGCGGCTGGAGGATGACGGTGTCGGCGAGGTGACCTACCCGCCCAAGGGGACGTTCCGAAACGGGGCGACCATCAGCTCGTGGTACGCCAACTCGCAGGCCGGGAACCGTGCGTTGCAGGATTTCAAGAAGATCAGCATCGTCGAGGCCAAGGGCTACTGCTACGGCTGGCACTTCTACCAGTGCGCCGACGCCGATCTGGTGATCTCCAGCGACGACGCGCTGTTCGGTCACCCGTCCTTCCGCTATCACGGCTGGGGCCCGCGGATGTGGACCTGGGTGCAGATGATGGGCTTGCGCAAGTTCCAGGAGATGGTGTTCACCGGCCGTCCGTTCACCGCCGCGGAGATGTATGACTGCAACTTCCTGAACAAGGTGGTGGCTCGCGATCAGCTGGAAGCCGAGACGCAGAAGTATGCCCAGGCCTGTACCCGGAACCGGCCGGTGGACACGGTGTTCCAGCAGAAGATGTTCTTCGAGATCTTCAAGCAGCACCAGGGCGAGTACATGGGCAGCCTGTTGAGCGCCTTCTTCGAGTCGATGGGCAACGGCGTGGCCAACGACAGCGACGACGACCTCGACATGTTCGAGTCGATCGACTCCGGGTTGTCGGCCGCCGTCAACGACAACGACAGCAAGTTCCCGCCGGACTTCCGGCTGTCCAAGAAGAACCGGAGCAAGCCCGAATAGCCCCGAAACTGTATTCCGGAAGTGAAACTTCGAGTGCTGGCCTGCTGGAATACAGTTTCGGCGAAAGAATGGAAATGACTGCACCACTGACCGGTTACACCGTCATCGACCTGTCCACAGGTATCGCCGGTGCCTACTGCACCAGACTCCTGGCCGACGGCGGCGCCGAGGTCATCAAGGTGGAGACACCGGAGGGCGACCCGCTGCGGCGCTGGTCGGCATCCGGTGCGACCGTCGCCGCCGGAGACAGCGGTGCGCTGTTCAAGTTCCTGGCCGGAGCCAAGCGCAGTGTGCTGATCGACCCAGCGGCCGGCACCTCCCTGCTCGACCGGCTGCTGGCCACCGCCGATGCGGTCGTGTGGTCGCCGGAATCTGCGGTCGCCGAGCTGATCTCACCGCGGGAGCTGCACCGGCGCCATCCGCATCTGATCATCACCGCGATCACGCCGTTCGGTCTGGACGGACCCTGGCATGACCGGCCGGCCACCGAATTCACCCTGCAGGCCTGGTCCGGCGGGGCCATCGGCATCGGTCGCGGATCCCAGGACCGGGCACCTGCACACGTCGGCGGTCGGCCGGGGGAGTGGGTGACCGGCGCCTATGCCGCGGCGATGACGCAGGCGTTCCGGGTGCGTGCCCTGCGAGACGGGTACGGAGAGCTGATCGACCTGTCCGCGCTGGAGGCGCAGATCCTGTGCCTCACCTACTATCCGGTGACCTACTTCGAGGTGCTCGGTCACCCGTGGCGCACCGAGCGGCGGCCTACCGTGCCGGGTGTCGCCGAGGCCGCGGACGGACTGGTGGCCCTCGGTTGCGGGACCGCGCAGCAATGGCACGATTTGTGCGCCATGTCCGGCCACGATGAGTGGATCGACGAGAACACCACCCTGACCATCACCGAGCAGGCCAACCTGCACGCCGAGGAGCTCTACGCCTGGGTGCGCGAACAGAACGCCGACGATCTCCGGGATCTGGCCACGGCATTCCGCATCCCCAACGCGCCGGTGGGCAACGGCGCGAACGTCACCGCCATGGACCATTTCGCGCAACGCGGTGCGTTCGTCGAGCACCCGGGCGGGCAGTTCGTGCAGCCCGCCCATCCCTACCGACTCGGCGGTGTGCAGTTGCGCCCGCCGGCGGCGGCACCCACCCTGGGACAGCACACCGATAAGGTGGCCGCCCTGGACCTGCCGCCGCAGCCCGGACCCGACGCGGAGATGGACCGGAACCGGTTGCCGCTGAGCGGACTCCGCATCCTGGACATGACCACCTTCTGGGCGGGACCGTCGTGCACCCATGTGCTCGGCATGCTCGGAGCCGAGGTCATCCACCTGGAGTCCACCGCGCGCCCGGACGGGACCCGCCTGATCGCGGGTATCCCGGCGAGCGAGGACCAGTGGTGGGAACGGTCACCGATCTTCTCCGCGCTCAACACCAACAAGAAGGGGTTGACCCTGGACTTCCAATCGGAGGAGGGCCGGGATGTGCTGCGGCGGCTGATCGCCACCTGCGATGTGGTGGTGGAGAACTTCACCCCGCGCGTGATCGATCAGATCGGCCTGGACTTCGAGACGGTACGCAGCCTGCGCGACGGCGTGATCATGTTGCGGATGCCGGGATTCGGACTGGACGGGCCGTGGCGGGACAACCCGGCATTCGCCTACATCATCGAGGACGCGTCCGGTCTGAGCTGGCTCACCGGCTACCCCGACCGCACGCCGTTCGAGCCCTATTCGGTCGGAGACCCGAACGCCGGGGTGCACGCGTTGAACGCGTTGCTGCTGGCGCTGGAGCATCGCCGCCGCACCGGCGAGGCGGTCCTGGTCGAGGCGGCCATGGTGGACGCCGCGCTCAACATCGCCGCCGAGCAGGTGATCGAATATTCCGCCTACGACGCGTTGTTGCAGCGCGACGGGAACCGCGGCCCGGTGGCCGCGCCGCAGAATCTGTACCGCAGCGCCGATATCGACGAATTCGGCCGTGCCGACAGCTGGGTGGCCGTCGCGGTCGAGACCGACGCGCAGTGGGTGGCGCTGCGCGACGCGCTGGGCAGACCGGCGTGGGCGATGGCCGACGAGTTGTCGACCGCCGCCGGCCGCCGCGCACACCACGACCGGATCGACGACGAGCTGGGCGCCTGGTGCGAGCCCCGGGCAGCCGATGAGATCATCGAAACACTCTGGCCGGCCGGTGTTCCGGTGGCCAAGGTGATGCAGCCGCACCGGCAGACCGAACTGGCCCAACTGCGGCATCGGCGATTCTTCGAGCACGTCGGCCACCCGGTGAACATCGCCGCCCCGCACAGCACGCTGCCGATATCGGTGTCCCATGGCCCGGACGTCTTTCATCGGGAGCCGGCACCCCTGCTCGGCGAGCACAACCATGAACTGCTCACCCAGCTCGGCCTGACCGGCGCCCAGATCGACGACCTCGAGGAGCAAGGCGTGATCGGCACCGAACCCGGTGTCGGCGGCCGGCGGAAGGCGGTCCGCTAGTGCCCTGAGTCGTTGATCCGAGCCGAATCAACGTCTCAGGACACTTGGCCTCGCGGTTCTCTGTTCAGTTCTCAAGGTGCCGGTGAATCTTTGGGCTTTGCGGCGGCAGGTAGGTCGGTCATGGTGCGCCTTGTGTGGGATCGCAGATGCTCTGGTTCCGGCACCCCCAAGCGTTCGGCGGCCGCGACAGCCTGGGCGATCACATGGTCGAACATGTTGCGCGCCGTGACTGCAGCAGCCAGTACCGCGAGCAACGCCGGTTCATCGACGATGCGGCGCGGAGACTCCAGCAGATGACACAGCCTCCGGTCGGCACCGTCCTCCGGGACGGGTGCCGGGGTGAGATCGTCGATGAACGCATCGATGAAGGTATTGAGATGGGTGGCGTCCATGGAGGTACCGGCTTTCACAGAAGGTGCGCACAGCGCACGATCAGGCAATACGGTTCGACGGGCCCCGGGACCGTCGAACCCAGCGGCGACCGAAGTCGCATCTGAAGCTCACCGGGTAATGCTGGGAGCTACGTCGCATTCGAACTTACGTTCGACGATACGCCCAAAGGCGAAGACGCGCAAGGGCTATTTCCAATCGCATCGACTACGTTGATGTATCAGGACATCGGTGACACGTGTGGTGGTCGACCCTGAGGGACCGGCCGCAGCCCTACGTCGGCAGCCGGTCCAACAACGCACCGAAGTCCTCGGTGTCCCAGAGGTACAGCGCATTCGACAGCATCAGCAGCGGGGCCCGCACTGCTTCCGCGCCGGCGATCCGTGGATCGCGACGATCGGCCACATCGGCCAGGTCCGGCACCGCGGTGCGCACGATGTCGGGCACCTCCAGCAGCCACGCCACGCCCATCACCGCGACGTACAGCATCAGCTGGGTCCGCAGCAGCGAAAGATCCAGCGCCGGCCCGCCGGCGGCGGCATATTCGGTGGCGAAATGTTCGAGCAGCTCGTCGAGATGGTTCCGCCACAGGTCGGTCTCGGCGCTGCACAGCGCACCCCACAGTGCCATCGCGACGTTCATGACACTGACACAACCCCAGTCCATCAACCCGCACCGCAGGGCGCCGTCGTGCTCGCGCCAGAACCAGGCGTTGTCCACGTTGGCATTCCAATGGCACAGTGCCGAGTGCGCACCGGTGTCGCGCAGCCAGGCCATCACGGTGTCCTCGGCCGCGGCAATGCGGCCGACGTCAGCGAGCATGCGGTCGACGAACCCCGCGCTGTGCGCCACCTCGGGCAGCAGGCCCGGGTGTTCGGCGGCGAACTCGGCGAGCCGACGGATGCGGTCGGCGAGCTCGGCATCGCTGTGCCGGATCCGCTGCCCGACGGTCACCCGCTCGGGGTCGAATCGGAACTCGTCGTCGACCGACGGCGGCAGATGGCCCGCCCGGTGCGCGCCGGCGAGCCGGGCCACGCCGCTCAACAGCGCGGCGTAATGGCCCAGCTGATCGGGCATCGTGTAGTCCAGACATTTGTCGTAATGCCGTTCGATACCTGCGGATTCGTAGCCGATGCGCTCGGTGATCAGAATGCCGGTACAGGCTTCGGCCTGGTAGGCGCCGAACACGCAGACCGGCACTGCGACGGGCAGCGTTGTCGTCGTCGACATCGCGGCGAACCGGACCTCGAGATCCATCTGGGACTTGCCCCGGTCGCGGCGGGGATTGTCGAAGTCGCGGGAGAACTTCACGAACAGCTCGGTGGGCAGCCCGGGCCGCAGGTATTCGACGTCGATCAGCGCCTTGCGGCCGGTGCTGCCGCCGCCACATTCCTCGAACCGGGTCACCGCGGTGACCCGATTGTCGGCGTCCAACGTCCCGAAACTATGCAGTGCGGTGGTGAGGAACTCCACACCGGCGACCCGGAGGGCATCCGGTTCGGCGGGGAATAGCAGACCGTGATCGGTTCGGGCCCAACGGGTCACGTTCGGTGATCGGCGAAGAACCGGACGGCGCGGCGGATCGAGTCCTCCACCGGTTCGGGCTGCCAACCCAGTTCGCGCACCGCCTTGGAATGATCGAGGCGGCCCATGTTCTCGACGATCCGCATACCGACGGTGGCGAACTTGAGGTCCCGGCGCAGCAGGGTTGCCGCCAGATCGTTGAGGCGGGCGCCGGCGTACAGCACCGACAGCGGGACGCCGATCTTCGGGACGCGCACCCCGGCGGCCTCGGCCGCGGTCCGGTGCACGTCCTGGGAGCTCATGAAGCGATCGGAGATGATGTAGCGCTCACCGGGGCGGCCGCGCTCGGCGGCCAGCAGCATGGCGCGGGCAGCGTCCTCGATCCCCACCACCTCCAGGGAGTAGCCGAAGTAGACCGGGAGGCGTCCGGCGCCGACCATGGCCAGTGCTTCGCCATGCGGCGTCGGTTGCCAGTCACCGGGGCCGTAGGTGGTGGACACGCACAGCGCGACGGCGGGCAGGCCACGATCGCGTGCGTAGCTCAACACCAGAGATTCAGCGGCCCTGCGCGATTCGATATACGGCCCGCCGCCATCCCAATCGGCCACGTCCTCTTCGGTGACCGGCCGCTCGCCGGCCGCGGCCAGCGTGCCGACAGTGCTGGTGAAGACGAACTTTCCGACGCCGACGGCCAATGCGGCGTCCAGGACGTGGCGCAGCCCGTCGACATTGGTGGCAAACAGGGCAGCCGGATCGCGTAGCCACATCCTGGCGTCGACGACGCAGTAGTAGACGACATCGCAGCCCGTCATCGCCGCACGCAGGGCATGGTCGTCGAACAGCCCGCCGTGGCGGCGGTCGACGGGGAGGCCATCGATGCCCCGGGTGTCGCTGGTCTTGCGCAGCAGCACTCGGACATCGTCACCGCGCTGGACGAGCTGGCGGGTCACGTGCGAGCCGAGGAAGCCACTGGCTCCCATCACCAGCACCGTCATGCCCGCGTGGTATCCAGTCCGGTGTCACCCAACCGTGCGCTCAGCACCCGCCATGGATCGGCGTATATGCCCGGTGATGTGCGGTATGCCCCTTGCCGTTTCACGAACGCCCGAGCCAGGGGTGCGATCAGCCGGGATGGGTGGCGCTTCCAGCCGGCCTGGGCGCGGATCTCGGCGAGCATGTCCGGCCAGGAGTGGTGCTGGAACTGCAGCGCCTGCTGGGCACGGGTGGTGTCCATCCAGTCGGTGATGAACCAGTCGTCGTCACTGTCGGGGTTGCCGGGGCGCCCCGGTGGGATCACCCCGGGCAGCCCGCGTGCGGCGGCCAGGGACGGGCCGACATCACCCTGGAGCATGCGGTGCGATGCGTCGCCGGCGATGAGCAGGATCTCTCCGGCGACATCGGCGGTGGTAGCCGCGGCGAAAGCACTTGCCACATCGCGGACATCCACCATGTGGATCCGGTTGTCGACCGGCAGCGCGCTCTCGAAGTACAGCGCGTCGAGGGTGAACGGCAGGGCACTCAAATCTGTGCTCATCACCCCGCCGAGTCGCAGCACCACCCACTCCAGGCTGGATGCCCGCACGTAGGTTTCGGATTCCAGTTTGTGTCCGCCGTACAACTCGGTGGGCCGAGGGGGTGTCTCGGCGGTGACGGGGTCCGGGTTGCGGTGCGGATTCCGGGATCCGTAGACGGCATTGCTAGACGCCTGGACGAATCGCGGTGGCTTCGGTGCGGCCGCCGCGGTGTCGACGAGTGTCTTCGTCGCGTCCACGTTGACCTTGCGGGCCAGACCGGGGTTGCGGTAGATCGGCGGGGGAATGACGGCGGCCAGGTGCACGATGGCATCCGGCGCGACGTCGGCGATCAGGCTCTGTACGTCCGGTGTCGAGGTCAGGTCGGCCCAGCGCGCTTCCACACCGCTCGGAAGCGCTTGAGCCTTGACGCGATTCGCATCGTTTGCCAGGTCGGTGGCCACCACCCGGTGGCCGGCGGCGGCCAGCGCACGCACGGTCGCCGACCCGACGAGACCGAACGCCCCGGTGACCAGGACGGTGTCGGTCATCGGTTACTTCAGGCAGCTACCGGCGTCGACCGGCAGCGTGACACCGGTGATGTAACGCGCCTCGTCGGAGGCCAGGAACAGCACCGCATTGCTGATGTCCACGGCGTTGACCCACGGGATCGGCAGCGTGTGGAACATCTGGCAGATCGGCGCCATATCGTCGGGGCCCGGGTTTTCCAGGTCCGGCCGGAACATCTTGAAGGTGCCTTCGTTGTGCAGCATGTCGGTGTTGACGTGGGTGGGATGCACGGTGTTGGCGCGGATGTTGTGATGGCCGAGTTCGACGGCGAAACCGCGCATCAGGCCCACGACACCGTGCTTGGCCGATACGTAGTTGCCGCAGTGCGGGTAGGCCTTCAGGCCGCCGACCGAGCTGGTCAGGATGATGGAGCCGCCGCGTCCGCCGTTGATGATATGCGGCACAGCGGCTTTCACCGACTTCCACACACCGGACAGGTTGATGTCGATCATCTCGTCCCAGTCGAGTTCACTGGTCTCGTGCAGGGGGTCGCCACCGTTGCCGATACCGGCGTTGGCCACCACGATGTCCAACCGTCCGAGCTGCTCCACCCCGCTGTCCACGGCTGCCTTCAGTGCGGCGGCGTCACGGACGTCGACCTCGGCGGTGACGATCCGGCGATTGAGGCCCTTCACCAGGTTCGCGGTCTCGGCGAGATCGTCGGGGGTGGAGGCGGGAATGGCGGTCTCGACTCCGGGCCGGATAGGTCCGGCGATGTCGATCGCGATGATGTCGGCGCCCTCTTCGGCCAGCCGAACGGCGTGGCTGCGGCCCTGCCCGCGTGCCGCACCGGTGACGAATGCGACTTTGCCTTCTACCCGCCCTGCCATGTGGTCCTCAATTCCTCGGAGTACTTTTTGTGCACTTGCTCAGCACTCTTTCACCGGGTGGCATCTGTGTCAATGACAGACTCAAATCGGGATATTTGTACTCTTTGCTTAGAAGAATCAGGTTCTCAAAGAGATGGACGGAAAAGAGTTCGGCGGCGGCAGGGGATCGCCGGGCAGCTGTGCCCGGGAGCGTGGCGCCACCGACGCGCGGTGCGGTCGGTGGGGCGCTCCATGCGAGCCGCGAGAGACGCCGCGTGTTTTCGCGGGCCGGATGTCGCACCCGCGAGAACGGGATTCTCAGTCTTCGGTGGCGAATCCGTGGGCGACGAAATCCCACACTTCCTGCGCCGAGATCGGTGTGACGGCGACGTCCTCGCTGCCGCTGGACTGTGCGACGAACATCACGGTCTGCATCGTCATCGCCGCCATCCGGCGGGGGCTGACGGTGGGCCGCAACTTGCCGGCCGCGGCGGCTTCCTCCATCAGCTCGGTGAGCAGCACCACCAGCGGTGCATGGGCCACCTTGACCTCGGACGGATGCGATACCAGGAGTCGAGGGGCGAAGTCGGTGAACAGTGGGCGCTTCGCGGTCGGGTCGGACCGAGAGGACTCGAAGAGCAGCTCGATGGCCACCTTGAGTCGGTCGATCGGATCGGTATGGCCGGCAACGGCCGCCCGGATCTGGTCCGCGGATCGGCTGAGGGCATCCTCGAACAGTGCGAGCAGCAGCTCGTGTTTGCCGTCAAACTGCAGGTAGAAGCTCCGCAGCGACTGGCGGGAGCGGTCGACGACCTCTTGCACGGTGAAGTCCGTGCTGCCCTTCTCGATGATGATCGACTGAGCGGCGTCCAGGAACCGCTGTACGCGCTGAGCGGCCCGCAGTTTGGCGGTCTTGATCGAGCGTTCGACCGCGCGCTGCTTCCAGGCGGGTTCTTCGCTTGCGCTGGTCACCGGCGCCTCAGCTGCGTGCCGAGTGGGAAAGACATGAATGGACTGTACCGGAGAATGCCTGGGCATTGCCGTGCTCCACCCCCTCGCGACGTACGTGTCGGAGACTCTAGCTTCCTCATGGCGAGAATACTATTCTCATTTTCGCAGTTTCAGAAGGTCTACCGGAAAACCGGCTTTCCCTGAGCGGAAGGCGCGCCGAAACTACGGTGGGCGGGCGGAAATGGCCTACGACCAGCAATGACCGTAGTTTCGGCGGTGAGATTCGCTCTACAGTTGCGCGAGCCGCGGAGCGGAGCCGCGTGCCCGCAGTCCCGCACCGGCTTTCTTGGTGAGTTCGCGCGAGCTGCCCAGCAGCCCGTCGAGCACCAGGGCCCGCTTCACATGGCGGTGCAACTCGTGTTCCTCGGTGAAACCGATGCCACCGAGCACCTGCTGGCAGTTCTTGGCCGCGGTCAGCGCCGCCTTGCCCGCCGCGGCCTTGGCCAGTAGCGCGAGCAGGTCCGGGTTGTCCGCGCTCGGCAGGGTCAAGGTCGCTTCGGCGCCTTCGATGGCCACCAGCGTCTCGGCCAACCGATGCCGCACGGCCTGAAAGGATGCGATCGGCTTGCCGAACTGAACGCGGTCCAGTGCGTGTTGGCGGGCCAGCGCGAGCATCGCCCGGGCCGAACCGATCAGCCACCAGCTGACCGCCTGGCGGGCCTCGGTCACCCGGATCGGATAACCGTCCTCCTCGCGGCGCAGCGGCAGCCCGCCCATCGTCGGCTCCGCGCTCTCGGCCGAGATGCGGTCCCACACCACCCAGCCGTTGCCGGTGTAGGGGATCGGCAGTTCCACGGTGTCGCCGATGGTGTTGCCCGTTGCATGGAGGACGACATCGACGAGGACCGAGGCATGGGAACCCGTTTCGCCGAGCAACCGGAATACCAGCGGGATCGCCAGATCCGGTGCATCGGAGAGCATTTCGGCCCAGCCGAGTTCGGTCAGCGCCGCGTCCAACTCCGGACCCGACGCCGACAGCATGGTCTTGCGCAGCGATGCCTCAAGCATCTCAAGTGACTCGCGATCCATGGTCACTCCTTCCCGAGATCGAGCAGGCGGCGGGCGATGATGTTGCGTTGCACTTCTGCGGTGCCGCCGTAGATGGTGGCCGACCGTGAGTACAGGTACTCGGTGCGCCAGTCGGTGTCGTCGAGTTCGATGACACCGGGCAGCAGGTCGTGCACGGTGTCGTAGAGACGCTGTTCGGCGGTCGCCAGCAGCACCTTGTCGATGGAGGTGTCCGGACCGAGCTTCTGGCCTGCGGCCAGTCGGTGCTGGGTGGCACGGGACCGGCACCGCAGGGTGTGCAGGGCCAGGTATGCCTCGCCCATATCGGCGTCTATGTCCTTCGGGCTGGACTGCCCGACCTCTTTGAGGTCATTGATCAGCGCGTCGAAACGTGAGTACAGATAGGCGATGCGCTGCCAGAAGCAGGTCGATCGCTCATAGGGCAGCAGGTCCATGGCGAGTTGCCAGCCGTCGCCGGGCTTTCCGAGCATGCGACTCGCGTCGACGACGACGTCATCGAAGTAGACCTCGCAGAACTCGTCGACACCGTGCATGGTGCGCAACGGGCGCACGCTGATGCCGGGCGAGTCCATGTCGATGAAGAACGCGGTGATGCCTTGGTGGGGCGAGCGAAGCGACGGGGAATCGGCCTGGGGCGAGCGAAGCGATGGGGAGTCGGGAGAGCCCTCTCCGGTGCGGGTGAGCAGGATGCAGCGGTGCGAGAACTGCGCGAAGCTCGTCCACACCTTTTGGCCGTTGATGACCCACTGGTCACCCTTCTGCGTGGCCTTGGTGGTCAGCGACGCCAGGTCGCTACCGGACCCCGGTTCGGAGAATCCCTGGCACCACTGCTCTTCACCCGACAGCAGTTTGGGCACCATCTCGGCGGCGAGTTCCGCTGTGGCGTAGTCGATCATCGTGGGGGCCAGCACTTCGAGCATCGAATAGGGTCCGGGCTCGGCAAGCCTGCGGCCCACGATCTCCTCGCCGACGATCGCCCGCAGCATCACCGGACCGCCGAGACCCCCGGCATGCTCGGGCCAGCCGTACCGGCTCCAGTCGCCGTCGTACAGCGCCTTCTGCACCCGGGCGAACTGGCGCATATGGCCTTCCAGGGAGTGATCCTCGGGTGGGGTGAGGTCATTCTCGGCGAGCCATTCGCGCAGCGCCGTGCGGAAGGTCGCGGGATCGTAGAGGTCGCTCGGATTCATGATTCGCTCGCTGGGCTCGCTCATGCCGACGGCCGTCCGATGGCATGCGGCTTGCCGTGGTCGTGGTCACCGTTGCGCCGGATGAAGGTCATGGCCCTGGTCCGCAGCCGCCACCCGTCTTCGGTGCGCACATAGGTGTCGCGGTAGTACCCGATCCGCATGTCATGCGCCGAATGCTCGATGAAGCACAACGGCTGGGTACCGGTGGCGTTGTCGGCGCCCTCGACGAGATCCACGAGAGCGGTGCCCGTCATGAACAGCCCCTTGGGGGCGGCGTCGACCAGCACCGGAAAGCGTTCCAGCGCATAGGTTTCACCGAAGGCGCTGTAGGTGCCGTCCGGGGTGAAGACGCTGACCAGGCCCTCGATATCACCCTGGGTGATGGTGACCGCATATTTGGCCAGCAGCTGCTGGATTTCCACCAGGTCGTCAGTTCGGCTAGGAGCCATCGGCGTACTCATTCTTGTAGACCTTACCGCCCTTCATTACAAATGTGACATCCCGTGTAACGGTGATGTCTTCCAGGGGGTTGCCGGGGACGGCGATGATGTCGGCCAGTAAGCCCTCGGCCAGCCGGCCCCGGTCCGTGACGTTGATCAGATCGGCGGCGATGGTGGTTGCCGAGCGCAGCACCGCGGCCGGCGGCATGCCCCATTCGACCAGGGTGACGAGTTCGTCGGCATTCTTGCCGTGCGGAATCGCCGGCGCGTCGGTGCCCACCGCGATCTTGACCCCGGCTTCGTAGGCCGCCTTGATCGATGTCTCCGCTTTGGGGAACATGATGGCAGCCTTGTCCTGCAGGGCTTTCGGCGCCTTGGACACGTCCATCGCCTGCGCCAGCCGCCGGGTGGTCACCAGGAAGCGGTCGTTGTCGACCAGTGCCTGGATCGCCTCGTCGTCCATCAGGAAGCCGTGCTCGATGCAATCGATACCGCACGCCACGGCGTGCTTGACGGCCTCGGCGCCGTGGGTGTGCGCCGCCACCCGCATCCCGCGGCGATGCGCCTCGTCGACGATCGCGCGCAGTTCGTCGTCCGAATAATGCTGCGCGCCTGCCTCACCGGTCAGTGACATGACGCCACCGGAGACACAGACCTTGATCAGCTGAGCGCCGTGCTTGATCTGATACCGCACGGCCTTTCGGACCTCGTCGACGCCGTTGGCGATGCCCTCCTCGACGGTGAGTTCCAGCGCGCCGGGCATGAATGCGGCGAACATGGTGGGGTCCAGGTGCCCGCCGGTGGGAGTGATGGCGTGCCCGGCCGGCACGATGCGTGGCCCGTCCACCCAGCCCGCGTCGATGGCCTTGCCCAGCGCCACGTCCAGCAGGTAGCCACCGGTCTTGACGAACAGCCCGAGGTTGCGCACGGTGGTGAATCCGGCGCGCAGGGTGCGCCGGGCATTGCCCACCGCACGCAGCACGCGGGTCGGCGGATCGTCCTGCACCTGGGACAGGCCGGGATTCTCGCCGCGCCCGCCCATCAGCAGGTTGACTTCCATGTCCATCAGGCCGGGTAGCAGGTAAGCGTCACCCAGATCGATGATCTCGCCTTCGTCGGCGCCGACGGCGGAATCTGATTTGCCGTCTCCGACGGCGACGATGCGGTCTCCGGAAACACGAACGATGCCGGGGCGAATGATCGCCCCGGCATCGACGTCGACCAGACCCGCGGCTTTGAGGGTCAGTACGTTCGACACGCCTAAACCACCGGCTCCTTGATCAGGTTGATATACGCCGCGCCGCTGTCGAGCACGCGCGGTTGCTTCCACACCTCGATCGGGAAGCTCACCATGACGATGGACTGGCCCAGGTGCACCAGTGCCTTGGCGTCCTCGGGCATCGACGCCAGCGGGAAGCGGGCGTCGACATAGACCATGATGTCTTCGAGCCGTTTCATGCCGGCGTCGTAGAGCTCCTGCATCTCGGCCATCGTCGAGTTGAGACGCTTCTGATAGCGCTCTTCCTCGGTGGGAAGGCACCAGTCGGAGAACCGCTCCAGATCGGCGAATTCCTCGGGCAGCTTAGACATTTACCTGATCCTTTTCCGGCGCCTTCGCGCTCGTGGCTGCGGCGCCGTTCGCTGATCCGTTGGCCGCCTTCTCCTCGAGGCTCGCCTTGTACCTGTCAACGTACTGGTGCGCGGTCATGTGCAGGTGGCGCAGCAGGATTTCCTGATCGCACAGCGGGAACTCGGTGACGGCGCGGGTGCCGATCTGGGACTGGGTGGCTTCCAGGGTGTTGGCGTCCTGGAACGCGTACTCCTTGAAGGTCACCGCTGCCAGCTCCTGCGACAGGCGTTCGCGCAGATTCTTCGGCGGCACGAAATACAGATCGGCCTCGAAGATGTGGCTGTCCACACCGGTGGGCCAGTAGTTGTAGGTGAGATACCAACCGGGTACCCAGAACAGCAGCGTCCAGTTCGGGAAGAACTCGAAAGAGTCGGTGCCCCAGGTCTTGTGCCGCCCCGGGTTGATGGCCGGAGGCAGTTCGTCGGGCAGGATGCCGTCGATCTCCGGCCGGTCCCACGGCCCGAACAGCCCGCTGTGCAGGATCTGCTCGATGGGTTTGACCATGTTGATGTCCTTCGGCGGGGACATGCCGCCCCACGACGACACCATCGAGTGGTCGCCCTTGATGTCATAGGCCAGCGCCTCGAAGCCGAACTTGGCCAGCTTCTCGGCCTCCTCCTTCTCCGCCTGCTTCATGTGCAGGATCGGCGCGTGATAGAACTCGGTGAACGCGTCGATGAACAGCTTCCAGTTCGCCTTGATCTCCGAGCGGTAGCTGTAGTGCTCGGTCATCTCGTGGAACGGGTAGCCCTTCAGGCCTTCGCCGAACTCGCCGAGGTATTCCTGCAACGACACCGCGTCATCGTCGAAGTTGACGAAGATGAAGCCTTCCCAGACCTCGCAGCGCACCGGTTTGAGCGGATAGTCGGCCTTGTCCAGATCGAAGAACTCGCTTTCCTGCTGGACGAACGTCAGATCACCTTTGAGGTCGTAGCGCCAGGCGTGGTACTTGCAGACGAACTGCCGGCAGCTTCCGGAGACCTCTTCGTTCGGGTAGTCGTTCCACACCAGCTTGTTGCCGCGGTGCCGGCACAGGTTGTAGAAGGCGCGGATCTCGTCGCCGTCGTTGACGATGATGATCGACACGCCGGGGCCGACGGACGGGAGTTCCCGGGTGACGTAGCGGCCCTTCTTGGGGACGAGTTCCACTCGGCCCATGTGCAGCCAGGTCTTGCGGAAGATGGCTTGCTGTTCCAGCTTCCAGTGCTCGGGATCGACGGAATCGGTGTAGTCGACCGGTGCCGTGCCGAGTTCCGGCCAGTTCTCGGTCCAGCTTCCCGCTGCTGGTTTGGGGAAAAACGCCACGGTGCAACCTCTCTGGAGTGTTTCGTTCGGGTCCGTCGCTCGCTGCCGGGTGCTGGTGGCCCAGCTGGCATGCGCGGCTTCTCCGGTACGAGAATCATATTCTCATAAGTGACTAACAGATTTCCAGTCTTTGGTCGTAGGGTCATCGAATACGCGCGTCAACCAGCGTGCTTGTGGCCGGGTCGAGTGCCGAAATGCGCGGTCAGGGGCACCGGAAACGCACCCGGACGTTGATTCTCGTAGTGTGAGAAGTTAGTTTGCAAGTATCGAGAATCTCTCGCGTTGACGATGGAACCCCGAAGGGACGGCCCATGCACCAAGACGACATGATTCTGATCAGCGTCGATGACCACATCATCGAGCCGCCGGATATGTTCAAGAACCACCTACCGGCGAAGTATGTCGACGAGGCGCCGCGGTTGGTACACAACCCGGATGGTTCCGATACCTGGCAGTTCCGCGACACGGTGATCCCGAACGTGGCGCTCAACGCGGTGGCCGGCCGGCCGAAAGAGGAGTACGGACTGGAGCCCACCGGACTCGACGAGATCCGCAAGGGCTGCTACGACGCCGCCGAGCGAGTCAAGGACATGAACGCCGGTGGCGTGCTGGCGACGATGAACTTCCCGTCGTTCCCGGGATTCGCGGCGCGCCTGTTCGCCACCGAGGACGCCGAATTCTCGATGGCGCTGGTGCAGGCCTACAACGACTGGCACATCGATGACTGGTGCGCATCGCATCCGGGCCGGTTCATCCCGATGGCGATCCCGGCGATCTGGGATCCCGCGCTGTGCGCGCAGGAGATCCGGCGGGTGGCCGACAAGGGAGTGCACTCGCTGACGTTCACCGAGAACCCGTCGGCGCTGGGCTACCCGAGCTTTCACGACATGGAGTACTGGAAGCCGATGTGGGATGCGTTGGTCGACACCGAGACGGTGATGAACGTGCACATCGGATCCTCGGGCCGGTTGGCGATCACCGCCCCGGATGCGCCGATGGACGTGATGATCACCCTGCAGCCGATGAACATCGTGCAGGCCGCGGCCGATCTGTTGTGGTCGGCGCCGATCAAGGCCTATCCGACGTTGAAGATCGCTCTGAGCGAGGGCGGCACCGGGTGGATCCCGTACTTCCTGGACCGGGTGGATCGCACCTATGAGATGCACTCGACCTGGACGCATCAGGACTTCGGGGACAAGTTGCCCTCGGAGGTGTTCCGCGAGCACTTCATGACGTGCTTCATCTCCGATCCGGTCGGGGTGAAGAACCGGCACATGATCGGGGTGGACAACATCTGCTGGGAGATGGATTACCCGCATTCGGACTCGATGTGGCCCGGGGCTCCCGAGGAACTGTCCGCGGTGTTCGACACCTACGACGTGCCCGACGACGAGGTCAACAAGATCACCCACGAGAACGCGATGCGGCTGTATCACTTCGAGCCCTTCACGCACGTCCCGCGCGAACAGGCCACCGTCGGTGCGCTGCGCAAACAGGCCGAGGGCCATGACATCTCGATCCAGGCGACGAGCCACGCCGACAAGCGCGGCGGATCCAGCGTCGCAGACTTCACCGCCAATGCCCGCGCGGTGAGCGGCGTCAAAGACTAGCCAGAGAGCGCATTGGGCGCACGGTGCGGGGACACCCGCACCGTGGGCGTCGCGTGCACGGACCGAGGAGGAACGGTGTCTGAGGGAATGAACTTCGAACTCACCGAGGACCAGCAGCTGATCCGCAAGTCGGTGGCCGAATTGGCGGCCAGGTTCGACGATCACTACTGGATGGAAAAAGATCAGGCGCACGAGTTCCCGACCGAGTTCTACGATGCGATCGCCGCCGGCGGCTGGCTGGGCATGACCATCCCCGAGGAGTACGGCGGGCACGGTCTGGGCATCACCGAGGCCACCATCCTCGCCGAGGAGGTGGCGCGCTCCGGTGGCGCCATGAACGCCGCCAGCGCCATCCACATGTCGATCTTCGGCATGCAGCCGGTTGTCGTCTTCGGGTCCGAGGAGATGAAGAGGGCGACGCTGCCGCGCATCGTCAACGGTGACCTGCACGTCTGTTTCGGCGTGACCGAACCCGGTGCCGGGCTCGATACTTCGCGGATCACCACCTTCGCCAAGCGTGACGGCGACCATTATGTGGTCAACGGCCGGAAGGTGTGGATCTCGAAGGCGCTGGAGTCGGAGAAGATCCTGCTGCTGACCCGCACGACGCCGCGGGACGAAACAGCCAAGCCCACCGACGGTCTCACCCTGTTCCTCACCGATATCGACCGCGACCACGTCGATATCCGGCCGATCAAGAAGATGGGCCGCAACGCCGTCAGCTCCAATGAGGTGTTCATCGACGACCTGCGGATCCCGGTCGAGGACCGCATCGGCGAGGAGGGCAAGGGCTTCTCCTACATCCTGCACGGACTCAACCCGGAGCGGATGCTGATCGCCGCCGAGGCCCTCGGCATCGGTCGGGTCGCGCTGGACCGGGCGGTGAAATACGCCAACGAGCGGGTGGTGTTCGACCGCCCGATCGGTAAGAACCAGGGCATCGCGTTCCCGCTCGCTGATTCGCTGGCCCGCCTCGACGCGGCCGAACTGATCCTGCGCAAGGCCACCTGGCTGTATGACAACGGCCAATCCTGCGGACGCGAGGCCAACATGGCCAAGTACCTGTGCGCCGATGCCGGGTTCGACGCCGCGGACCGTGCGCTGCAGACCCACGGCGGTATGGGCTACTCCGAGGAGTACAACATCTCCCGGTTCTTCCGGGAGTCCCGCCTGATGAAGATCGCGCCGGTCAGCCAGGAGATGATCCTGAATTTCCTGGCCGCCAATGTGCTCGGCCTCCCCAAGAGCTACTGACCTGAAGGGTCACGCGAGGTTGCGGTTATCGTCATGTCCACTCGCACTTTGTCGCGATAACGGCAATCTCGCGTTCAGGCAGAGGGGATCATCGTCATGAGCACCACCGGGCCGGCATTGCCGCTGGCCGGCATCACCGTCATCGCCATGGAGCAGGCGGTGTCCGCGCCGATGTGCACCAGGGTGCTCGCCGACTTCGGTGCCCGGGTGATCAAGATCGAAAACCCCAAGGGCGGGGATTTCGCCCGCGACTACGACGATGTGGTCAACGGCCTGGCCGCTCATTTCGTGTGGGCGAACCGGGGCAAGGAGTCGGTGACCCTCAACCTGAAATCACCGGCGGGGATGGACGTGTTGCACCGGCTGCTCGCCGGCGCCGACGCCTTCGTGTCCAACCTCGCGCCCGGGGCCACAGCGCGGCTCGGGCTGAGCCCGGCGGACCTGCGGGCGCGGCACCCGCAGGTGATCCCGGTCGAGATCGACGGTTACGGCCCGGGTGGCCCGCTGTCCGAGAAGCGCGCCTATGACCTTCTGGTGCAGGCGGAGTCGGGATCGTGCGCGGCCACCGGCCACCCGGGGATGCCGGCCAAACCCGGAGCGCCGGTCGCCGACATCACCACCGGCCTGTATTCGGCGCTGTCGATCATGGCGCTGCTGCTGGGCCGGGCGCGCAACGGCGCCACCGAAGCGGCCCCGGCCGTGGCGGTCAGCCTGTTCGACACCATGACCGACATCATGGGCTACCAGTTGACCTACACCCAGCACTCCGGGATCGATCAGGAACCGCTGGGGATGAGCTCGCCGGCGGTCGCGCCCTACGGTTCGTTCGGTACCCGTGACGGGCAGACGGTGGTGCTGGGCACCACCAACGACCGCGAATGGCAGCGGCTGGCACGGGAGATCATCGAGCGCCCCGACCTGGCCGATGATCCGCGCTTCGCGACCAACCCGCAACGCTGCGCCAACCGGGATGAACTCAATGCGGCCATCGAATCATGGTGCCTACAGCACGATCTCGACGATATCCAGCGCATCGCCGATGCCGCCGGGATCGGCAACTCGCGCTACAACAAGCCCAGCGAGGTCATCGCCCATGAACACCTGAGGGCCCGTGACCGCTGGCGGCAGGTCGGCACGCCCAAGGGTGAGATTGCCGCGCTGCTACCGCCGCCGGTGATCAGCGGCGTGGAGTTGGGGATGGGTGCGGTGCCCGGGCTGGGTCAGCACACCGACGACGTGCTGCGTGAACTGGGTTACAGCGCCGAAGAATTGGCCGGAATGCGCGACGAGGGTGCGATCGGCCCGGTGTACTCGTGAGCGCCAGCGAGGAGCCGAAGGCGGATCGCGCATGAGTGATGCATTGTTGATCGAGGACCGCGACGGAGTGCGCACGCTCACGCTGAACCGGCCGCACCGCAAGAATGCCATCGACGTCGAACTGTGGCATGCGCTGGCCGCGGCGCTGCGCGCGGTCGACACCGACGACTCGGTGCGCGCGGTAGTGCTGACCGGTGCCGGCGGGGCGTTCTGCTCGGGTGCCGATATCGGCACCGGCGAGGCCATTCATCCCCGGCGAAAGCTGCAGCGGCTCACCGATGTGGCGCTGGCACTGCACAACCTGACGGTGCCCACCATCGCCAAGGTCACCGGCGTCGCGGTCGGCGCCGGGTGGAACCTGGCATTGGGCTGCGACCTGGTGGTGGCGACCCCCGAATCGAAGTTCTGCCAGATCTTCGCCAAACGCGGGCTGTCGGTCGATCTCGGCGGCTCCTGGCTGCTCCCCAAACTCGTCGGCCTGCAGCAGGCCAAACGCCTTGTGCTGCTTGCCGATATGATCGACGCGGCCGAGGCGCACCGGCTCGGTCTGGTCACCTGGGTGCAGGACACCGACGCGATCGACGCGTTCGTCGATGAGGTGGCGCGGCGGCTGGCCGAGGGGCCGCCGTTCGCGCTGGCGCAGAGCAAGGCGCTGCTCAACGACGGGGCCACCGCCACCTTCGCCCAGGCGCTGGGCAATGAGGCCCGGGCCCAGCCCGGCAATTTCGCGACCGCCGATGCGGGGAGGCCTATTCGGCGTTCGCCGCCAAGCGCGACCCAGAGTTTTCCGGAGAGTGGGCGGTGCCCTCCTCTGCAGCTGTCGAGAAGGAGCAGAACTGATGCGTGAGACCGTCATCGTCGGAGCCGTGCGCACCCCGGTCGGGAAACGGAACGGCGGGCTGTCAGCGCAGCACGCCGCCGACCTGTCCGCGGTGGTACTCAAGGAACTCGTCGAACGCACCGGGGTCGACCCGGGCCTGATCGACGATGTGGTGTGGGGCTGCGTGTCGCAGGTGGGGGATCAGTCCAGCAATATCGGACGGTACGCGGTGCTGGCCGCCGGCTGGCCGGAGAGCATCCCGGGCACCACGGTGAACCGGGCCTGCGGGTCCAGTCAGCAGGCGCTGGACTTCGCGGTGCAGGCCGTCATGTCCGGCCAGCAGGATGTCGTGGTCGCCGGCGGTGTCGAGGTGATGAGCCGGGTCCCACTCGGCGCCGCGCGTGCCACCGGTCAGCCCTACGGTCCGAAAGTCTTTGCCCGATATGACGATTTCTCCTTCAATCAGGGTATCTCTGCCGAAATGCTCTGCCAGAAATGGGATCTGTCGCGCACCCGCTGCGACGAGTACTCGGCGCAGTCGCACGAGCGCGCCGCCGCCGCGCAGGACGCCGGCGCCTTCATCGACCAGATCGTGCCCGTCTTCACCGACGACGATGTCATCACCGATGACGAAGGGATCCGGCGTGGCACCACCGTCGAAAAGTTGGCCGGCCTCAAACCCGCCTTCACCGACGACGGCGTCATCCACGCGGGCAACTCCTCGCAGATCTCCGATGGTGCGGCCGCACTGCTGGTGATGACCGCCGATCAGGCGCTCAACCTGGGTCTGACCCCGCTGGTGTACTACCGCGCAGGGGCGGTCACCGGCGCCGATCCGGTGCTGATGCTGACCGGTCCCATCCCGGCCACCGAGAAGGTGCTGCACAAGGCGGGCGTCGGGATCGACGATGTCGGCGTGTTCGAGGTCAACGAGGCGTTCGCGCCGGTGCCGTTGGCGTGGCTGGCAGAAACCGGCGTCGACGAGGCGAAGCTCAACCCGCTGGGTGGGGCCATCGCGCTGGGGCATCCACTCGGCGCCTCCGGCGCGGTGCTGATGACCCGGATGATCCATCACATGCGCGACAACGGCATCCGCTACGGGCTGCAGACCATGTGCGAGGGCGGCGGGACCGCCAACGCCACGCTGGTCGAGTACGTCTTCTAGCCGAAAGGACAACACGTGCAACGCAATCTGTTCACCGAGGATCACGAGGCATTCCGTGAACTCGCACGCGACTTCGTCGAGAAGGAAGTGGTGCCGGCCTACCCGGACTGGGAAAAGGGCGGCCGGATGCCGCGCGCGGTGTTCGAGAAGATGGGCAAGCTGGGCATGCTCGGCGTCGCCATTCCCGAGGAGTACGGCGGTGGCGGCACGCCGGATTACCGTTACAACGTGGTGCTCCAGGAGGAGGCGGCCCGAGCCCTGGTGACGCTGTCCACGGTGCGCACCCAGCTCGAGGTGATCCTGCCGTACTTCCTGCATTACGCGAATGAGGAGCAGCGCACGCGCTGGTTCCCGGGCCTGGCCGACGGCACGCTGCTGACCGCGGTGGCGATGACCGAACCCGGTACCGGATCCGATCTGGCCGGCATGCGCACCACCGCCGTGCGCGACGGTGACCACTGGATCGTCAACGGCGCCAAGACGTTCATCACCGGCGGTATGCAGGCCGACCTCGTCGTGGTGGTGGCCCGCACGTCCACCGACCCCGACAACCGGCGCAAGGGGCTCACCCTGTTCGTCGTGGAGGACGGGATGGCCGGGTTCACCCGCGGCCGCGAGCTGGAGAAGATGGGCTGCAAGGTGCAGGACACTGCGGAGCTCTCGTTCGTCGACGTGCGGGTGCCAGCCGCCAATGTGCTCGGTGAGGTGGGGGAGGCGTTCAGCTATCTGGGTCACAACCTGGCTCAGGAGCGGCTGACCGTCGCGGTGGGCTCGGTGGCGCAGGCGCGATCGGCGATCGCCGCGGCCATCGACTACACCAAGGACCGCAAGGCCTTCGGTACTCCGGTCGCGTCGTTCCAGAACACCAAGTTCGAACTCGCGGCCTGCTCGACGGAGGTGGAGGCCGCCCAGGCGATGCTGGACCGGGCCGTGGCCCTGCATGTCGACGGCGAACTGTCCGCACCGGACGCCGCGCGGGTGAAACTGTTCTGCACCGAGATGCAGGCCCGGGTGATCGACCGTTGCCTACAGCTCTTCGGTGGCTACGGCTACATGATGGAATACCCGATCGCCCGGCTGTACACCGATGCCCGGGTGGCCCGCATCTACGCGGGCACCAGCGAGGTCATGAAGGTGATCATCGCGAAGTCCCTGGGCCTCTGAGGGTCTGCGCGCATTCTGTAACGCTGAGCGTTACAGAATGTGCGTAAATCGCATCGTCCGACGCTCTGACCAGGCACGTGACACCCGTCGGGAAATTTGTTAACTGAGACCCTTGTCACACGGCGCTAACCAACCTACTGTGTGTTCAGTTGGTTGGTTCACTCGGTGATGAGGAGAGCGGTGTCGGCGATATCTGCGGCGTCTGGGCCCCGGCCCTACGAGTCGCTGCTGGCCAAGGGCGAGGACCGCAAGCAGCGCATTCTCGCCGCCGCGGAGAACCTGCTGGCGCGAAACGGCTGGCGCAACACCTCGCTGGCCCAGATCGCCAGGGAGGCCGGAGTCAGCGCCGCCGGCCTGCTGCACCACTTCGAATCCAAAGAACAGCTGCTGCACGCGGTGCTCGACGCCCGCGATTTCGACGATGACACCCATGCCGACCGGGGCGGTGATCTGATCGCCAACATCGGTCGGGTGGCCGAGCGGTTCGACCGCGCTCCCGAACTCGTCGGGACCTTCACCGTGCTGCTGGTGGAGAACATCCAGCCCGACGCCCCGCTGCACGACCGCCTGGTGGCCCGGCAGCAGGCCGCCGTCGGGATCGTCGCGGACGCGATCCGGCGCGGCCAGCTCAGTGGCCGCTACCGCTCAGACCTCGACCCGGCCGCCAAGGCCGTGGAGATTCTCGCCTTCGTCAATGGAATGGAGACCGCATGGCTACTCGATCCTTCAATCCCGCTGGCGGCAGTGTTCAAGGGATACACGGAGTCGCTGGCCCGCGACTTCGCGGCGGGCAGGAGCGCAGCGAACGGGGAATCGTTAAAGCCGGGCACCGAGAGGAATTCGATATGAGGTACCGACTCGATGTGGTGGCGCCCAGCGTCGCCGAGGTGGTGCGCAATGCCGGCGGTTGGCTGGTCGACCGCGTGATGGCCGGCTGGGATGTCACCGTGCTGATCACCGGTGATGACGACATCCGCCCGTTGCAGATCCTGGGTGTGGACACCGGCGACCTGGAGACGGCGATGCAGCTCTGGGAGGAGCGGCCCCATCCGCAGACGGTGGCGGTGGCCGCCGAGCTGTTCGTCAGCGATGCCCGGGTCCGCGAAGGTGTGCTCGGCGCCCTGGAGCAGGGCCTCACCGAGGTGACCCTGTGGGGCGACAGCTGGCCCGAAGAGCTCGACAGCACCGTCGACTCGGTGCAGCACCAGCTGAGCGCGGCCGCCCGTGCCTTCAAGGCGCAGGCGCTGGCCGCCGCCGGTGACACCGAGCCGTTCGGTCGCACCGAGGCCTTCCGGTGCGGCGTCATGTCCTGTCCGTCGGTGGCCGCAGACCTGGTGCCGGCCAGCTGAATTCACCAACTCACAGGGACAGTGTCGCGAGGAACTCCATGGTGCGGTCCCGGGAGGCGCGCCGCGCCGCGCCGTCGGCCCCGAGCGGCACGATCCGTGCAGCCAGGTCAGTGACGCCTGCGTCCCGGTAGCGCTGCAGTCCCTTCAGCACCGCCGCCTCGTCACCGGCGGCCATGGTGTCGCCCACGTCCTCGGCATCACCGTGCTCGAGTAAGCGCAGGTAGTTCGGTGACAGATGAGCATGCCCCAGCACCTCGCTCGCATGGGCGCGGGCGTCCTCGACATCGCCTGGCGCGCAGAGCGTGACAGGGACGCCGGCCACCACGCGCGGGCGGCCCCGACCCGAGGCCTCGGCGGCGGCGTTGATCCGAGGCGCGACGTGTTCGCCGATCGCGCGTTCATCCGCCATCCACAGGATCGTGCCGTCGGCGCGTTCACCCGCGATCCGCAGCATGGTCGGTCCGAGCGCGGCCAGCAGCACCGGCACCGTGCGATCCGTGACATCCACCGGGCTGTGCACGGCGAAGGTGTCGTTGTCGACGTCCACCACCCCCGGGCCGGCAGATCCGGCGAGCAGCACGTCGAGGTAGTCGCGCACAAGTGCGACCGGGCGGTCATACGGCAAGCCCAACTGCCCCTGGATGATCCAGTCATGCGACAGGCCGATACCGAGGGTGAACCTGCCCGCGCACGCCGCCTGCGTGGTCAGAGACTGCTGGGCCAGGATCAGCGGGTGTCGGGTCTGGATCGGGACGACTGCGGTGCCGACCTCGATGCTGCTTGTGGTGGCGCCGATCAGTGCCACCGCGGTCAGTGCGTCCAGATATCCGGGCACCTGCGGAAACCAGAACGAGTGGAAGCCGGCCGACTCCGCGGCGACGGCATCGGACAGCAGTCCCGCCAACCGGTCGGTGCGTGCGCGTTCCCTGTCCGAACCGACCATCAGCCCGATGCGCATGCCTGACCTCGCCTCAGGGCAGCAGGGTGGGCATGGCGGCCCAGCCGCGCACCGCGGCGGTCTCCGACGGGACGGTGTTGGGCCAGTCGACCTCCCATTCCGGGAAGCGTTTGAGGATCTCCTCCAAGGCGATTCGGCCTTCCAGGCGCGCCAGTGCATTGCCCATGCAGAAGTGGGTGCCCGCGCCGAACGTCATGTGTGAGCGTGGTTCACGGAAGATGTCGAAGACATCGCCGTCGGGCGCGAAACGGCGATGGTCGCGGTTGGCGGCGCCGACGAGCATGAGCATCGCCGACCCCTCCGGCACCGTCTGCCCGTAGTACTCGACGTCGCGGGTGACATAGCGGGCGATCTGCAGCGCCGGTGGCTCCCAACGCAGGATCTCCTCGATCGCCTGCGGGATCAGGGCGGGGTTCTCCACCAGAGCGCGGCGTTGATCCGGGTGATCGGCCAGTGTCTTTCCGGCCCAGCCGATCAGCCGTGTGGTGGTCTCCGAACCCGCGGTGGCGATGACGGTCAGATACAACAGCAATTCGTCGCGGCGCAGTGTGCGCCGCGTGCCGGTTTCGTCTTCGAACTCGGCGTTCAGCAGATCGGTCATGATGTCGTCGGAGGGATGTTCGGCCCGCCAGTCGATGAACTCGGAGAACACCTCGCCTGTCGCCATTCCCTCCAGGCGCCCGCCCTGCAGGGGCTCGCCGCCGTGGTCGGTGATCTGACGCTGCCGGTCCTCGGGGATGCCCAGCAGCATGCCGATGACCCGCATCGGCATCTGTTCACCGAGATCGTTGACGAAATCGAAACGGCCCGAACCGATGACTGGGTCGAGGCAGCGCGCGGTGAACTCGCGGATCTGCGGTTCGAGCGCGAGAACCTTGCGCGGGGTGAACATCCGGGACAGCAGGTTGCGGTGGATGTTGTGGATCGGGGGGTCCTCGAAAATCAACGTGCCCGGCGGGATCTCCATGCCGGACTTGATGATCTCGAGCACCGCGCCGCGGCCCGAGATGAATGTCTCATGATCGATGACCGCCGCATTGACATCGTCGTAGCGGCTCAGCGCATAGAAGTCGTGTTGTTCGTTGTAGTACAGCGGCGCCTCCTCCCTGATCCGCGCGAACACCGCGTAGGGGTCCATGTTCAGTTCGACGCTGTACGGGTCGTAGTACAGGTCGGGTGCGGCAGTCGGCTGTGCCATCGTGGCTCCATCAGAGAGGCGAAGAGTGCGGGGCTGGTTCTACTGAGCACTTGCTTAGCAGGTGTGTCGAGTCGCGGTCAAGGCATCGGCGCGGTTTACGCTATTGGCGCAGAGTGTAAAGATGGTCGGGGTACCGACCGAGGGGGAACGCCATGACCGCAGAACACATCGTGCGCGCCGAGATTGCCGCATGGGCCCGAAACGACGTCGAGGAAGTCATCAGTCACTTCGCCGACGACGCCACCTTCGACATCGGCCCGGACTGGCCCGCGCTGTCCGGGCGCGCGGCGATTCACGACATGATGAAGGTCTTCTTCGCCGGAGGGCGGTGCGTCGACCTGGAGATTTGCCACCTCGCCGTCGACGGCGACGTGGTGCTGATGGAGCGGCGCGACCACTGGGTCGTGGACGGTAAGCCTCTGAGCTGGCCCGTGATGGGTGCCTACGAGGTGAAAGGCGACAAGATCACCGCCTGGCGGGAGTACTTCTACCCGCCCAAACCGTCCTGACCGCAGCGTCATCCGACGTCGATGATCACCTTTCCGATCGCGCGTCCGTCGGCCACGTGACGCAGCGCTGCGGCGGTGTCCGCCAGTGGGTAGGTGGCGCCGATGTGTGGTGCCACCGCGCCGGTCGCGAGTAGCCTGCGCAGTTCTGACTCGTTGCGGGTGAACTCACCGGCCGGGATGTCCTGGAACTGAAAACCCAGCACCTGGATACCCTTGACCAGAACCAGATTCAAGGGAATGCGGGGGATGGATCCCGACGCAAAGCCGACCGTGACGAAGCGCCCGCCGCGTCTCAGCGATCGCAGGGCGGGCTCGGAAAGGTCACCGCCGACCGGATCGATCACCGCCGCGGCGCCGCCAGGCAGTGACTCCCGCAGTGCCTGACGCAGGTCCGCGCCGCGGTGGTCGATTCCGTGCACAGCGCCGTATTCTGCTGCTGCACAGAGCTTCTCGGCAGATGAGGCAATCGCGATGACGCGGGCGCCGAGTGCGGTGGCCAGCGCCACCGCGGCCAGCCCGACACCGCCACCGGCACCGAGAACCACGATATCGTCGCCGGGCGCGACCCGCGCCGTCGAGCGCAGTGCGTGATACGCGGTGCGGAACGCCACTCCGGAGGCCGCGGCGGTGCGGTAATCGATGCCCTCGGGGATCGGCGCCATGGCGCCGCCACCGATGCATACCTGTTCGGCGAAGGCGCCGACCATGCCGGTCCCGGTGACCCGGTCGCCGACCGCGAAATTGTGTTCATCGCACGAGGTTTCGGTGATGACGCCGGCGAACTCACTGCCCGGTATGAACGGTGGCGGCACCTTGACCTGGTACTTTCCCGCGACCAGCAGCACATCGGGGAAGTTCACCGCCGCCGCGGCGACCCGCACCCGCACCTGGCCGTCGGCGAGGTCGGGGGCGGAAGCCTCCTCGACCCGCACCACCTCCGGCGGCCCGTATGCCGGGCAGACCACAGCCCTCACCGGTAGTCGCTGGACTCGGCGAGTTCGGCGGCCGAGCGCATCAGATCGGTGACGACCGGGCCGAATGCCAGCAGTTTCTCGTCATCGCCTGCCCGCTGAAAACCCTGCTCCAGCACGATGGCCAGTTTCCACTTGGCCAGCACCAGGTAGTAGTCCAGATCATCGACCTGACGCCCGGACACCTCGGCGTACCGCGCCACCACCTGGTCGCGGGTCGGTGCGCCGCGCATGTCGACATAACCCATCGCGGCGTGATCGTGCTCGTCGGCCGGCCAGCTCTGCATCATCCAGCCGAGGTCGAGCTTCGGATCACCGACCGTGCCCATCTCCCAGTCGACGATCGCGGCCAGCTGAGCGGGTGCGCCGTGCCGGTACATGACGTTGGCGAACTGGTAATCACCGTGCATCAGGCCGGGGATGAAGTCCAGCGGCTTACGTTCCTGCAGCCACGCCGTGGCGACCTCGAGCCCCGGCAGATCGCGCTGTTTGATGCGCTCCAGGAAGCCGATCCAACGTGCGACCTGCCGTTCGTGGAAACCATCGGGCCGGCCCAGGTCCTGCAGGCCCCTGGTCTTCCAGTCCACCTTGGAGAGCAGTGCAATACCCTCGGCGAGTTGGTAACTCAGTTCCGGCCGGGTACCGAGATCGCTGTCGAACGGCTCGGGCCACCGGGCATGCTGGTCCATCGGCGACCAGCCGTCGACGAAGCCCATCAGATAGAACGGCCGGCCCAGCACGCTCGCGTCGGCGCAGACGCCGACGGCCTTGGTGTGTGGCACGTCGGTGCCGTCGAGCGCCTCGATGATGCGCCATTCCCGCAGGATGCCCTTGTCACGGTCCGCGGGCGCGCCGGGCGGTGGCATCCGGATGACGCAGCGCTCCTCGCCGCGGGTCAGTTCGTAGATGACGTTCTGCGTGCCACCCGAGAGGAACCGGGCCTCCAGCGGGGCGCCTTTGCCGGGCAGCCCGGCGTCATCCATCCAATTGGCAAGGCGGGCAACGTCGATGGCCGGTGCGTTCACAGGTTGCCCACCTCGGCCTCCAGGTGCTCGGCGAACCGGGCCCGCGCGGCGTCCCGTTTGCCGGGAATCCATTCGGTGGGCCACAGTCCGTCGGTGCCGGTGTAGTCGCGCAGCACCTGCTTGGCCACGGTGGTCTTGTGTACCTCGGTGGGACCGTCGGCAAGGCCCATCACCGCGGCCCCGGTCACCATCCCGAGGAACGGCATCTCGTTGGTGACGCCGAGCGCACCGTGTATCTGCATGGCCCGCCAGGCGATGTCGTGCAGCACGGTGGGCATGACCACCTTCACCGCGGCGATGTCCTTGCGGACCTTCTTGTAATCGTTGTACTTGTCGATCTCCCATGCGGTGAACAGCACCATCAGCCGGAATTGTTTGAGCTGGGCATAGGAGTCGGCAATGTAACCCTGTACGGCCTGTTTGTCGGCGAGCAGACTGCCCGCGGTGTGCCGGGACAGTACCCGCTCGCACATCATGTCCAGTGCCTTCTGGGCCAGCCCGATGGTGCGCATGGCGTGGTGGATGCGGCCGCCGCCCAACCGGGTCTGGGCGATGACGAAGGCCTGACCCTCACCGCCGAGCAGTGCGGAATCCGGCACCCGGACGTTGTCGTAGTGGATCAGCGCGTGTGAGCCTTCGCCATCGGCCTCTCCGTAGAGACCCGAGTTGCGCACGATGGTCACCCCGGGCGTGTCCGTGGGTACCAGGAACATCGACATACCCTGGTAGGGACTGACATCCGGGTTCGTCACGACCATGACGATGAGGAACGACGCTGTCGAGGCGTTCGAGGAGAAGAACTTGTAGCCGTTGATCACCCAGTCATCGCCGTCGCGGACCGCGGCGGTCTTGAACTGGGTGGGATCCGCGCCGCCCTGCGGTTCGGTCATCGAATAGCAGGAGAACACCTCGCCCTTCAGGAGCGGCCGCAGGTAGCTGTCTTTCTGGTCGGGTGTGCCGTAGTGGGCGATGATCTCGGCGTTGCCGGTGTCGGGGGCCTGGCAGCCGAACACGATCGGTGCCCATTGGGATCGGCCCAGGATCTCGTTGAGCAGCGCCAGTTTCAGCTGTCCGTAGCCCTGGCCGCCGAGGTCTGGACCGAGATGGGTGGCCCACAAGCCTTTTCGGCGGACCTGCTCCTTGAGCGGATCCACCACGGCGCGGCGGGCGTCATCCAGGGGAGTGAACTGCAGGTGTGGCCAGATGAGGTCCAGCGGTTCGACCTCATCACGGACAAAGGCGTCCGCCCAGTCGAGGAGTTCCTGGAACTCCGGGTCGGTTTCGAAATCCCATGCCATCACGGTCTCCTTTGACTGGTGGTGCCTGCGATCAGGGTGGCGATATCGTTGCCGACGACGTCGGCGAAGGAACGCCCGCCGAATGAGCCTGCGGCCCAATGCCGGGCGCCCTCACTGACCAGCATCATGGCCAGGTAGGCCAGGTGACCGGTATCGGTGCCGGCGGGCAGCTTCCCGTCGGCGAGTGCGCGGTCGAACAGTGCGGTGAACATGCCGCCGTCCAGATCCGGCGTCTCGGCGGTGTCCAGGATCCGGTGCTCGTGGCGGTAGCCCTCCAGGATCGTCTCGATGACCAGTTCGGCGGGATTGCGGGCCATCGAACGCTCGAGGTCGGTCAGCGCCGCCGCGATGACGGACTGCACGTCGTACTCGCCTCCGAGCAGGGTGGCGATGGTGCGTTGCGCCGACCGGGTGGACATCACGCCGACCTCGAAGAGCACGTCCTCCTTGCGGGGGAAGTAGAAGTAGAACAACGCCTTGGAGACTCCGGCGGCGGCGCAGATCTGGGCCACAGTGGTGCCGGCGTAGCCGTTGGTGCGCCACAGCGCCATCGCGGCCTGGACCAGCATGCGCTTGGTTTCGCGTGAGTTGGAGCGCTGAAATGTGGCCCTGCGCTGACCACGGTCAGCTTCCGCGCTGCGCGAAGGGTTGGGCACCGTCTGACCGTACCCCGCACGTCCGAAGCTGACCAGAGTCAAACTAAGCGAAGTGGCAGACTGGTCGGATGGCGCTACGGGTGGCGGGGCTGGCCTTCGGATTGCTGGCACTGGTCGCCGGTGGGTTGCAGCTGTGGGCATTCGGTGTGACCGGCGGCGCCCGCCATCTCATCCTCGGCGTGTTCGCGAGCTCCGTCGGCGTCTGCGTGATCGTGGCGGTGTGGCGCCGCCGGCGGCACTGACTAGAGCGGCAGCGGGCCCGCCCGTCGTGTCAGGTGATCGATTTGGCGGTGCATCGCGATGAGCGCGAAGAACGGCAGGATCATGAAGGGCACGTTCTCGGCGATGAATTTGAACCAGAGCCCGAAGGCGCCCTGGCCGATATCGCCGAATCCGGCCCGCACTTCGGCGAGGAAGTACACGCCGGTGCTGCTGATCAGCATGGCGCATCCGGTGAAGGCCAGCCACAGGCTCCTGATCCGCGCCTCGACCGGTAGATCGGTGCGCATCAGCCGAATCCACACGATGAAGAGCATGGTGCCGGTGATGACGCCGACGAGTTCCAGGCCGAAGATCCAGGCGTTGCCGCTGGTGTAACGGGTGTCGGCGAGCCCGTACTGCCACCACAGCCACTTCCAGCCCGGATCGGTGGTCGGTGTCCACCAGTTCAGCGGATGGCCGATGAGGAAGATGGTCTCGTAGCCGAGTTGGCTGCCCGCCGTGTAGGGCAGGTAGATCATCGTCAGCTCGGAGGCCCGTTCCAGGCGCGATCGTTGCTCACCGCGTCCGGTCCAGAAGTAGACCAGCGGCAGCACGATCACCGGCAGCCCGAATGCCAGATTGGCGATGACGTCGACGGTGAAGGTGGGCGGCAGGAGCCCGGTGCCGACGCCCACCACCGCGACGCTGAATGCCATGCCGGTGATGGCGGTGAGTGCGACATAGGCCCGACGGCGGTGTGGCGCCCACGGACGCGCCAGGTTCGGCTCGCTGTCCGCCGCGGCCTGCAGTTCGACGTCCGATGTCATCTCGAGATCCTGTCCTTGCCGAATCGTGCGCCTCAGCGGAGGATAGGCCTCTGGCGCGCACGTGTTGAGCGAACGCTCAACATTTGGAGAATCTCGTTTTCTCTCGCCACGAGTTAAGCGGGTCGATGAGGCGTTTGCCCTCGTTGACGACGAAGCGGCGCTGTGGAAATGTAATACTCATAGATGAGAGCCACATTCTCGTAGTGGGCACTGCCTGCCAGGAACGGAGTAACGCATATGGCGATCGATCCCGCCGGCATCGACTGGTTCAAGGACCCGCGGCTGGTTGACGATCCCTACCCGTACTTCAACGCGTTGCGTAACCAATGCCCGGTCCAACCCGAAGACATCTACGGCGTGACCATGGTGACCGGTTGGGAAGAGGCGGTTTCGGTCTACAACGACGCGGACACCTTCTCGTCGTGCACCTCGGTGACCGGACCGTTCCCGGGCTTTCCGGTGCCGCTGGAGGGCCGCGACGACGTCGCCGAGCTGATCGAGAAGCACCGCGACGAGCTGCCGTTCAGCGATCAGCTGCCGACGCTGGATCCGCCCGTGCACACCAACCATCGCTCGCTGATGATGCGGCTGATCACTCCCAAGCGCCTCAAGGAGAACGAGGACGCGATGTGGCAGTTGGCCGACGGGGTGCTCGATGACTTCCTGGCGCCCGGCAAGGGTGAGTTCATCAAGGGATTCGCCAGCCCGTTCACGCTGCTGGTGATCGCAGACCTGCTGGGCATCCCGCCCGAGGACCGCAACGCCTTCGTCGACGGCATCTCGCAGAACTCCGGCGGGGGCGTCGGCAGCACCGGTGACGAGTCGCTGTCGCACAGCCCGCTGGAGTTCCTCTACGCCCAGTTCGAGGCGTACATCGAGGATCGACGGGTCAACCCGCGCGAGGACATCATGACCGGGATGGCGACCGCGCTGTTCCCCGACGGCACCACGCCGACCCCCGGCGACGTCGCACGTGTTGCCACCAACGTCTTCTCGGCGGGTCAGGAGACCACGGTCCGCCTGCTGGGCACTGCGCTCAAGGTGCTCGGTGACCGGCCGGACATCCAGAAGCAGGTACGCGAGGACCGCAGTCTGCTACCCAACTTCATCGAGGAAGCGCTGCGCCACGAAAGCCCGGTCAAGGGTGACTTCCGGCTGTCACGCACCCCGGTTACGGTGGGGGAGAAGGAACTTCCGTCGGGCACCACCGTCATGGTGGTCAACGCCGGGGCCAACCGCGATCCGCGCCGCTTCGAGGATCCCGACGAATTCGACCCGGCGCGCAAGAATGCCCGCCAGCACCTGGCTTTCGGTCGCGGCATCCACAGCTGCCCGGGTGCTCCGCTGGCCCGCGCGGAGACCCGGGTGGGCCTGGAGCGGCTGCTCGATCGCACCACCGACATCCGCATCTCCGAGGAGAAGCACGGTCCGGCGGACAATAGGGACTACCACTACATCCCGACGTTCATCCTGCGCGGACTCACCCACCTGCACCTGGAGTTCGACGCCATATGAGGGTCGGCGTCGACGAGGACCGCTGCGCCGGCCACGGGATGTGCCTGACGCTGTGCCCCGAGGTGTTCGACCTCTCCGATGACGGATGGGCGGTCGCTGCTCCCGGCGAGGTGCCGGCCGAACACGAAGCGGCTGTGCAGGAGGCCATCCAGTGTTGCCCCGAGAACGCGATCCACGAGATCTGAATCAATCCGCCTCACCGACAAGGAGATTCAAACTGTGCCCAAGGGTTATGTGATCATCACCGAGGACATCAAGGACCCGGCCGGAATGGCCGAGTACGGCAAGCTGGCCAGCCAGACGATGAGCACCGCGAAGGTGCTCGCCTTCAGCCCCGTGGTCGAGTCGCTGGAGGGACAGTGGCACGGAACTCAGACCGTGCTGCTGGAGTTCGAGTCGGTCGAGGCGGCCAAGGAGTGGTACTACTCCGACGCCTACCAGGAGGCCGCGAAGCTGCGCCAGGCCGCGGCCGAGTGCAACGGAGTGATCATCTCGGGCTTCTGAGTTCCCGCGAGCAGTCCCCCGCAAGCGGGAGGTGCCCCCAACATATGGCCCCAAAAGTGCTTACTTTTGGGGCCCTATGTGTCTGCTCGTCGAGTTATCCCCAGGCTGAACGGTCCGTCGCTGTGCAGTAGGTGCATTCTGAGCAACCATCCACCGTATGTCGTGGCGGGACGCTTTCTCGGATAGTGAAGTCGCAACTAGTCAACAACTGCTTGCGCTGATCTCGCGCAAGCAATTACGCACACTGGTTCTGCGGGGCCAACTCATCCGTGTCCAACACGGCATCTATGCGGCGGCGGCACCCGATCATCTGTCCCGGTTGGCGGCGATGGACCTGCGAACCGGCGAGCGCACAGTCGCGTGCATGAACACTGCCGCTGCTCTGTACGGGTTCGATACCGACCCGGACGACCTGCTGCACATCCTCGACCCAGGTGTCCGGATCCGGCCGACCGCCGAGGTGATGGTGCACCAGCGAGTGGGCGCACCGCTTCGGGTGGTGGGCCACCGTCTTGCCACCGCACCGGCCTGGACCGCGGTCGAGATGGCCCGAACACTGCGACGGCCGCGTGCACTGGCGATGTTGGACGCTGCACTGGGGAGCGGGTGGTGCGCGGTCGCGGACTTGGCGTCTGCCGTTGCCGAGCAGAAGGGCAGGCGCGGCATCGTCACGGTGCGCAAACTATTGCAGCATGCCGATGGGCGCGCGGAGTCACCGATGGAGAGCGAAGCCCGTCTCGTGTTCATCGACGGCGGCTTGCCCATGCCCGAGCTGCAATTCGAGATCATCGACAGGCAGGGCAAGCTGTGGCGCGTCGACTTCGCTTGGCCTGCTTTCGGTGTGGTGGCCGAATACGAGAGCATGCAGTGGCACGCCACGGCGGAAGCTCTCAAACATGACCGGATGAAGGTCGCCCGCCTGCAGGAGGTCGGGTTGACAACGGTCCCGTTGGTGGTGGATGACGTGCGGAAACGTCCTCAGGAACTGGTCGCCAGGATGGAAACCCTCTTCGAGCGCGCGGCCCTTGCCCGACGAGCAGTCCCCCGCAAGCGGGAGGTGCCCCCAACATATGGCCCCAAAAGTGCCTAGTTTCGGGCCATTTGTGTCTGCTCGCGCGAGGAAATTACTCGACGATGGCGATCGCCTGACGGGGGCACTGTCGCACGGATTCACGCACCTGCGCCTCGTTGTCTGGGGTGACGTCCTCGGTGAGCACGTGCAGGTAGTCATCGTCGTCGAGGTCGAACACCTCGGGGATGATGCCCATACAGACGCCGTTGCTCTCGCAGAGCCCGAAATCCACTTCGATTTTGCTCATGACGGCAGCCTTCGCACCGGCACGTGTGAGTATCCGGCCACGTTCTGCATGTGAACCCGCTGCAGCCCATCCCATTTCACCTCGTAGCGGGGCATGAAATCGAGCAGCTTCTCCAGCGCGATCACGCTCTCCATCCGCGCCAGCGCCGCACCCAGACAACTGTGGATCCCGTAACCGAGGCCCAGGTTCTGCGCCTCGGTACGGTCGCGTTCGATATCGAACTTGTCGGCATCGGTGAACGCATCGGTGTCACGATTGGCCGCGGCGCTGAGCAGGAAGACCGCCTTGCCCGCCGGGATCACGCCGCTGGGCACGTGCGCCTCCTTGAGCGTGTAGCGCACGTTGTACTGCACCGGTCCCTCGTAGCGCAGCAGCTCCTCGACGGCGGCGGGTACCAGGTCTCTGTTGTCGAGCAGCTTCTGCCATTGCTCGGGATTGCGCGCGAAGAGCACCATCGCGGTACCGATCAGCTTGGTGACCGTTTCCGCCCCGGCCCCACCGAGCAGGGTCGCGAAACCGGTGATCTCGATATCGTCGAGTTTGTCCAAGCGGCCGTCCTCGCGCGGGATCTCAGCGGCGATGAGACGGCTGATCATGTCGTCGGTCGGGTTCTCCCGGCGCTTCTGCACCAGCGAGTAGTAGTAGATCGCGGTGTCCATGTTGGCCTGCATGCCGGCCTCGGAGGTACCGACCTGCCCGGGTTCGCGGGACAGGCTGGTGTCGATCCAGTGCCGCACCATCTGGCGATAGTCGGGTTCGACACCGGCCATCCGGGTGATCACCTCGACCGGGAAGGGCCCGGAGAAGTCCTGCACGACGTCGAAGTCATCGGAGGTGATCAGACCGAGGTAGTGGTCGATCTGTTCGACGATGGTGTCGCGCTGGGCCTGCACGGCCCGCGGGGTGAAGGCCTTGTTGAGCAGGCTGCGCATGTGTCGGTGATCGGGCGGGTCCATGAAGATGATCGACTTCTGCGGGGGCTCGTCGGCCTGCACCATCGCCAGATCGCAGCCACGCGATGAGGAGAACGCCTCGTGGTCCTTGAGTGCGGCGGAGACGTCCTCGTGCCGGGTCAGGGCGTAGAAATCCCGGTCGGAGCAGTAGTAGAGCGGTGCTTCGGTACGCATCCGCCGGTAGATCTCGAACGGGTTGTTGAAGTACTCGTCCGAGAATGGGTCGAACACGAGTTCCGCGGTGGTCATGCTGAGGTCCTCCTCCAGGGTGGCGCTGTCACCCGAAGCGTTACGGAAGGCTGTGAAACTGTAACGCTAACAGTAGTCCCGTCGACAGGATTGTGAAACAGGCAATTTGGCGCCGAACTCAGCGTCCCAATCCGGCGTCGACGACGGCGTTCAGCGCGCCGAGGTCGGTGCCGAGCTCGGCCACCGTCCGCCGGATCACCGCGACGTCCTTGCCGATGAATTCACCGACGGCGGCGACGAATGCGGCGGTCGAGCCGGCCCGCGCCACGTTGTCCAGCGCCCGGCTGGCTCCGCTGCCATGCGGCAGCGCCTCCAGCAAGGCGGATTCGTCGACCCCGAGGCTGCCGGCCAGCTGAGCCGCTTCGGCCAACAGACCGATCTGCGCGGCGAACAGCGTGTTGTTGATCAACTTGACCTTCTGGCCGGCGCCGAGCGCGCCGACGTGCAGGACCGGGCTGCCGTAGGCGGTCAGCACCGGCTGCGCCCGCCGCACCGCATCGTCGGGGCCGCCGACGAACAGCGTGACCTCACCGGCGGCGATATCGTGCGGGCCGCCGCTGACCGGTGCGTCCACCACGTCGAGATGTGGTGCCAGCTCCCGCAGGTGTTCGACTGTGCGCGGGCTGCCGGTGGTGTGCACGATCAGGACGGCCCCGGCCGGCACCGCCGCCAGCAGCGCGGTGTCGAGGACCGCGCGCACCTGCTCGTCGGTGAACAGGCAGATGACCACCGCCTCGGCGCCGTCGGCCACCTGGGCGGCATCGGCGACCGGGGTTGCGCCCAGTTCCGCGATGGCCCGACGTTTTTCCTCGGTGCGACCGAGCGCGCGCACCTGGTGCCCGGCCTCGGCGAGACGGCGCACCATCGGTGCGCCCATCCGGCCCGCGCCGATGACGCCGACGCGCATCAATCGAGTCGCTTCACGCTGGTGCTCATCAGCGCGGGTGGTCCATCAGCGCCAGCGCGGCGTCGGCGGCGTCGAACACCGCGCCTTCGGGTGCCGATGCCTTGTCGGCGAGCGTCGCGGCGTGCCGGCAATCCTTTTGCAACAGCGCACCGGCGATCGGGGCGAGGTTGTCCAGGCTGCCGCCGAACGCGGCGATACTGCTCAAGGCCTTGCTGGTGGCCGAACCGCGGGTGATGACCTCGCACAGGCGTTCTCGCGGCACCCCGAGGGATTCGCCGAGTGCCAGTGCGCTCATCGCGGCACCGAGGTTCGCGGTGAACAGCAGGTTGTTCAGGATCTTGGCGACCTGTCCGCTGCCCAGCGGGCCCAGATGCACGATGGGATCGGCGTAGGTGGCGAACACCGGACGCACCTTCTCCACATCGGCTTCGTCGCCGCCGATCATGACCAGCAGGGTGCCTGCCTCGACGGCGGGGCCACCACCACTGACCGGGGCATCGATCACCGAAACGCCCTTGCCGGCAGCCATGTCCGCGATCTCGGCACAGGTGTCGGGGTGCACGGTGCTGTGGATGGCGATGATGCCGCCGGGGGCCAGTCCGGCCAGCACACCGTGCTCGCCGGCAATCACCTCGCGAACGTCGTCGTCGCCGACGACGCACAGACACACCAGATCACTTGCGGCGCCCAGCTCGGCGGGCGTACCCGCCGTCTTCGCCGCGGTGTCCGCATAGGGCTCCAGCGATGCTGCGCGACGGGCCCACAGCGTCAGTTCGAAGCCGCCCTCGACAATGCGGCGGGCCATCGGCCCACCCTGACTGCCCAGTCCGATGAATCCAACGCGCATCAACCAGCCTCCGCTTGCTCGGCGCCACCGTTTCCGGCGGCGATACAGTCTTCGACAAATGACAACACCCGAAGGTGGTAGGTCTGCGCCGACAACCCGACGCTGAGATTGTGCCCGCTATCCGGCATTTCGTGGACCGAAATCCTTGGCGCAGTGACGAACAGGCCAGCGATATCGGCCAGTGCCGCGGCCGAGGTGTCCCAGACGCGTTCGTGCTCGGCCGCGCTGTACTGGACGGGGACCCGCACCGCGGCGGCCAGTTCCGGGAAGTCGCGGCGCGACCAGTTGGCGGTCACCGGACCCTCGTAGGCGACACCCGGCGCGGACAGCGCTCCGGTCAGCACCTCGCCCGGGTACAGTTCCGCGGGCTCCCACAACAGTTCCCGCAGTCCCGCCGGCCGGCGGGTCAACGTCGCCTGGCTGAGGATCTCCTTGGCTTCGGGACTGTAGCGCAGACCGGTTCCGGCGAGCTCGACGCCGATCACGCCGGCGTCGGCGACCGTCATCCGCAGTGCCAGTTCGCATCCCAGTGAGTGCGCGAAGACGAAGATGCCCGCCCCGCGCGGGCGGCCGGCCAGGATCTTGTCCACCGCGCCGGAGGCGAGCGCGACCCGGGCGGCCGGGTCGGTCATGGTGTCCTGGTACAGCGCCGACGCACCGTAACCAGGACGATCCAGGGCGATCGCGGTGTAGCCGTGTGCCGCCGCGGTCCGCAGCAACGAGAGGTCGGGGCGACCGGGGCAGTCGAAGTACGCCGACGTTGTCGCGCCGCCGTGGATCGCGACGATCACCGCGCGGGGCTCGGGGACTTCGGCGACCAGGGCGGACATCGGCACGGACCCGACCATCACCACCCGGGGCTTACTCATCGGTCCGTAGCAGCAGCACACCACTGGGGGTCAGGCCGCCACTGCTGGCCACCGCGACCTTGGCATCGGCGACCTGCCGTTCGCCGGCATGCCCGCGCAGCTGGGTGACGGCCTCGTGGATGAGCCCCATCCCGTGTGTGCGGCCGTGGGAGAGCTGACCGCCGTGCGTGTTCAGTGGGATGACGCCGTCACGGGCGATGGCGTGGCCACCGTCCAGGAAATCCTTGGCCTCTCCGATACCGCAGAAGCCGAGCGCCTCCAGCCAGGAAAGGCAGTTGAAGGTGAAGCCGTCATAGAGCTCGGCGACGTCGACGTCGCTGGGCCGCAAAGACGTTCGTGACCACAGGTGCGCGGACTGGCCGAGTACCTGCGGCTCGTGGGTCAGCGTGGTCTGATCCCAGTCGAGGCGTTCGATGATCTGGGTGCCGACGGCCTCGACCCGGATGGGTTTCTGCGGCAGGTCGCGTGCGACGTCGACGGCCGAGACGATGACGGCGACCGCACCGTCGCACGGCACATCGCAGTCATACAGCCCGAACGGCGTGGTGATCATCCGCGCGGACAGATAGTCGTCCATGGTCATCGGGTCGCGATAGATGGCCGTCGGGTTGAGCGCGGCGTTGGCACGCTGGTTCAACGCGATCCAGCCCAGCGTCTCGCGGGTGGTGCCATACCGGTGGAAGTGCCGGGAGGCGTTCTGCGCCAGCGTGTGCGCCGCCGAGATGCCGCCGAAGGGCTGTTGCCAGCCGTTGGCGCGGGCGCCGCCCGGCGGGGACATCTTGCCTTCCTTCATCAGCTGCTGGAAGGTGGCCTCCCACAGCGTCCGGAAGCACAGCACGTGGCGGGCCATCCCGGTGGCGACGGCCATCATCGCGGCGATGACCGATCCGCCGGGGCCGAACGTGTCCATGCCGCCGTTGATCCAGGTCGGCCGAAGACCGAGCGCACCCTTCGAGCGCGCTGACACCGCCTTCGCCCATGCCGGCGATGTCCAGCCCCGGATAGGTGGACAGGCCGTCGATATCGTCGAAGGTCAGACCGGCGTCGGCGACGGCTGCCTCGCACGCCTCGATGGTCAGCGACAGCGGAGCCGCCATCAGGCGCCGACCCAGCCGTGATGCGCCGATGCCGGTGATGGCCGCTTTGTCCTCGAACTTCTCGCCCCCCAGCATCGGCCGCACATGTTTGGCGAAATCCGTTGGCGGAATCAGGTCTTCGGGCATGGCGGTCGGGGCGTCCGGATCGGCGGCCGGGGTGAACACCGGCAGCCAGACATCGTCGACGTGCTGGAAGGCCACCTCGACGGGCTGGCCGATCTTCAGGGCGTCGGCGTCGCAGTCCACGATGTTGGTGGTCAACCGCACCCGCGGGTCCTCCAGTATCGCGACCTCGGCGATGACGTACGGCGGCGGCAGGTCGGGAAACCCGAAGCGGTGGTTGATGCTGAAGCCGGACAGCGTGGCTTTCCCCGATACCGCCCGCACACCCAGATCGTGGCTGCGGCAGTAGCGGCAGATCGGTGCCGGCGGGTGGATCAGCGCCCTGCAGGCCTGGCACTCCTGGATGCGTAACCGTCCGTCAGCGCCCGAAGTCCAGAAGAACTCGTTCTGCACCGTGAGTTGGGGCAGTGGCCGGCCTGCAATGGCGGACAAATCAGCTCCCTGTTGTAGCGGCGGCGTGATCCTGGTCCTGCTGCACCGCCGGGATCTCGATGATGGCGTGCACCGGGCAGTCCAGCAGAGCGCGCATCACCGCGTCGCGATCCTGTTCGGACACTTCGCCGTTGCCTTCGAGGCAGGCGTAGCCCCAGTCGTCCAGCGAGAAGTAGTCGGGTGCGTGTTTGGCGCAGATGCCGAACCCGTCGCACAGGGTCCTGTCGAGTTTGATTCTCATGACACCGCCTCAACTTCGAAGGGACGCAGGGCCGAAAACCCGCTGCAGTCGGCGCAACCGCCCTCGAGGTGGCTTGTCACCAGCTCGGGGAACTGGTCCAGCAGGCTTGCCGCCACATTCGCCGCACCGTCGAGCGTCGCGCAGGCGCCCCTGCCGCGCAGCACCACCGACCAGCGGCGCAGCCGGGCCACGTCCTCGGCGGTGGCGGCGCCGTCGCGCAGCGCGTCGGTGACGGCTGCCATGGCGGCGGTGCCGTTGAAGCACGACCCGCACTGCCCGGCGTTCTCCCGGTCGAAATAGGCCAGCACGGAGGCGGCCACCGCGACCGGGCAGTCCTCGGTCAGCACGGCGACGGCGCCACATCCGAGACCGCTGCCCAGCGCGCGCATCGACTCGTGGTCCAGGGTGGCGCCGACGATGGACCGGTTGAGCAGGCCGGCGAAGTAACCGCCCATCAGCGCACCGGTCACCGTGCCGGGATCGACCCCGTGCAGGGCGAGCAGATCGGAGGCCATGGCGCCGTGCGGCAATTCGTAGAGCGCGGGTGGGCGTCCCGCGCCGGTGATGGTGGCCAGAAAGGTTCCGGGGAGGCCTCGGTGCCGTAGCGACGGAACTCGGCCGGGCCGTGGCGCAGGATGAACGGCAGGTGCGCGAGGGTCTCGACGTTGCTCACCAATGTCGGGTTGCCGGCGACGCCCTCCTCGAACACCCTCGGCGGCTTGTCGGTCGGCTTGGCCGGTCCGCCGTTGATCACCCGCACCGCCGCCGACTCCTCGCCGGCGATATAGGAGGCGTCCACGGTCACCACGCTGATCCGGAGCGTCCCCAGATGCTCGCCCGCGGCGGTGAGCGCCGACTCCACTGCTGTCGCGGCCTGCGGATCGGAAACGTACACATGGGCGCGCTCGGCCCCGGTGATCTGAGCGGCCAGGCGCAGTCCGTCGAGCACCAGGTGCGGCCGATGGCGCAGCAGCCAGCGGTCCTTCACCGAGGCCGGCTCACCCTCCTCGCCGTTGGCGATCACGACGGTCTGCTTGCCGGCACGCCTGGCGGCCCGCACGGTGGTCAGCTTCACGGCCAACGGGAACGCCGCCCCGCCGCGGCCCAGCAGCCCGGCGGCGGCCACCGCGTCGAGCAACACCCCGTAGTCGTCGATCTGTTGATAGCCACCGGCATTGGCGTATTCGGCGAGATCCTCGGGGCCGGCACCGGGCCGCAGCAGCCGCGGTGTGAGCCCGGGCCAGACCTCGACCCTGAGATCGGTGGCGGTGGTTGTCATGATCGGCTGGTCCTTTCCACCGTTAGGCTGACGGCCGTGAGAACCGCAGTGGTGCGCGTTGACGTGGATCCGTCGGGTCGCCTGACACCCGCGCAGTTGACCGAGGGCGTGGCGATGCTCCGGCAACTGTGTGGCCCGGTCGGCGCCCAGTTGGTCGATGCGGACCTCTCGGTCATGCCGTCCAACCGGCGTGAGGTCGAGGTGCTGCTGGCCGGCGATGACGCCGATGCGTTACAGGACACGGTCGTTGCCTTGTGCGGCAGAGCTTTCGGCACCGATGTGGCTCCCGGTGTGCTGACCTTCGTCAGCCGCGGCACCGATGATGACGCGCACGGCGTGCTGGCGGGATTCGGACTCACCGGCGACGTGCACCGTCATCCGAGCGGTCAGGGCTGGGATGTGGTCGAGGTGACGCTGCGCCGAGACGATCTGGCGCGGGTGCCGGAAAGTCGTGTGCACACCGCGCTGGAAGCCTCGCTGAACAGTGAGGTGCGCATCCTGGTGCGGTGAGGTCATCGCGGTGTGCCCAGGAAGTCCAGAATCGGCGGCGCGGCCTGCACCCAGGTGTCGAAGAGGCAGAACGTCTTGCCGCCGCTCTGCGCGAACTTCTCCCCGGCACGCTCCCAGGCGTCCTCGGGCCACGGCGGTTCGATCAGCGTCGACCCCTTGATCAGACAGCTCACCTCCAGAGAGGTGCGTTTGGGGTGGTCCCAGTCATTCTCGCCGCCGCGGATGATCAGGGTGGGCACGGTGATGTTGTCGAACATCTCGTCGGGGACGCCGGGGATGGTCTGGCCCGGCTTGGGGACAAAGGCATTGAGCCAGCGCAGCATCACCTTGAGGTAGTCGTCGGCGTCGAGGGCGAGCAGCCGGTGGCGGTTCGCCGGATTCTGCTCGATGCGCTCACGCCACTCCGGCACGCTCAGCAGGCCCTTGATGCCGAGGCCGCGGACGGCCAGGATGCTGGGGGTCACGTAGTGGCCACCGAGTACGAACGATCCGTACACACCACCGACGATGTTCCACACCACGAGTTTTCGGACGATCTCCGGGTACAGCATGGTCGTCAGCATCGAGTCGCGTGCGCCGCCGGATCCGCCGAGGATGATGCACGGGCCGGCGTCGAGCCGGGTGATCAGCCGGAACAACGTCTCGGCCCGCATGTGGGATTCGCTCAGCCCGTAGAACTGCACATCGGACTTGCCACAGTTGGGCCGATCCCACAGCAGCACCCGGTAGCCGCCGGCCACCAGGGCCTCGGCCAGTGGGCGCAGGCCCGGGATGTCCTTGCTGAACCGTCCACCAGGGGTCAGGGCGATCAATTCGCCTGTGTCACCGAGGATCTCGTAGACGACGTTGCCACCATTGATCTCGATGGACTTCTCGCCGGCGGTCAGTACCGGCCCGGTCTCAGCACTCATGCCTGCACCAGCACATCGTTGCCGACCACCCGGACCGGATAGGTGCGGATGCTCCATTCCGGCTTGACCGCGGTGGTGCCGGTGGCCAGCTCGAAGCCCCACTGGTGCCACGGGCAGAAGATGTACTCCTTGTCGCGCACCATCACCGCGTCGCCGGGCACGTTCTCGTCGACGATGTTCAGGCCGCGCGCGCGGCCCGAACACAGCGGACCGCCCTCGTGCGGGCAGTAGTTGGCGATGGCATAGAAGGTGCCGTTGACGTTGTAGACGCCGACCCCGTGCCGGCCGATGGGCACGAGTTTGTGTGAGCCGTGCGGAATCTCGTCGACAGTGGCGACGATGTGCTCGCGTCCTTGTGCCAGGCGGGGCTCACGTCCCGCCTCTGTTTCGTTGCTCATCGGTCAGAAAACCCGAACCTGGCCCTCGAGTGCCGGCACAGTCTGCGGCACATTTCTGTACGTGGCCATCCCATTGCGGAACATGATCGGCTCGCGGGCATGTTCGGGCAGGTGCTTGACCAGCCAGCGTGGATCGTCGAACGTCCAGTGCGGGTAATCGCTGCTGAACAGCAGGATCTTCTCGCACTCCATCCACTCGAAGGCGCGGGTCAGTTCGGTCTTGTCCTCCGGGTAGTCCAGTGGCTGGGTGGTGAACTTGATGTGGTCCTTGACGTACTCGCTGGGCTTGCGCTTGATGTCGACCCAGGACTTACGGGCTTCGTAGAGCGCGTCCATTCGCCACATCAGCGGCAGAATCCAGGTGAACGCGTGCTCGACGAAGACGATCTTGAGCGTCGGATGCCGGTCGAAGGTGCCGTCGAAGATCAGGCTCATCACCTGGTTGGCCGCCAGCAGCGAGTAGGTGACCATGAAATCGTGGTTGTAGCTGGGCAATCCGACCGGCGGCATCGGCAGCTCGTCGTAATGGCTGCGCGACAGGTGGCAGCTCACCGGGATGTCGTGCTTGGTGGCCGCCGCCCAGATGGCGTCGTACTTGGGGTTGCCCCAGGATGGACGGGGTTCGGCCTTGATCAGGATCTGCGACATGTACGGATGGTCGGCCCAGCGTTCGATCTCCTCGACGCTCTTGTCGGGCTCCTCGATGGCCAGGCAGATCGACCCGCGCCAGCGCTCGTGCCAGTTGTTCTGGCTGTCGAGCCAGTGGTTGGCCTGCCAGTCGTTGAGCGCCATCGACATGGCGTGCTGCGCCTCCGGGATGCGCGCCGGGTAGGCGGCGGGTTCCAGGATCGCGATATCCGCGCCGGCCTCCATGATCAGCTGTTTGAACGCCAGTTCGGGGTCACTGCAGGGGAACTGACCATCCGGGGGGAACGTGTCCAGACGCATGGCGTAGGAATGCGCGTAGTCGGGTGCGTCGTAGTAGATCTGGTCGCCGACCTTGTGCGTGCCGAAGTACTTGCTGCGCCACGGTTCGGGGAGGTACTGGCCGAGCTCGCCCGACCGGGGCGCCGGATGCACGTCGGAGTCGACGCACCGCACGGCGATGCGCTCGGTGGCAGGTAGCCGCGGATTGGCTGTGGTGGTCATGGTGTGCCTCCTCGTTCCCTCTACTGTGCCCCGGCGGTGGACGCGATGACCGGGCTTTGGATCCCGTACAGTTCGGCCGCGTTGCGCCAGCACAACTTGTCGCGCTGCTCGGCGCTGTAGCTGCGCGGCACCGCGAGCTCGTTGAGCTGCCAGTGCGGATAGCTCGATCCGTACATCACCATGTCGTCCTTGCCGGTGAATCCGGCCCACTCACCGGCGAAGTCGACATCGCCGGGTCCGTCCAGTGCACCCTGCACGAAGTACACGTGGCCGGGCAGATAGTCGCTGGGCATCTTGGGCGCCCACGGTGTCTGCTCGAGATGCGGCCGGCCGAAGCAGTCCATCCGCCACATGAAGGGCGTCAGCAGGTCGGCGGCGCCGTCGGCCCAGACGAACTTCAGTTCCGGCAAGCGTTCGAAAACGCCCTCGGCGATCATGTTCATGAGGTGGTAGAGGAAGTTCAGCGCGGTGAACCCGACATACTGCTCGTAGGTGCGGGTGAGTCCGTTGGGGGTCGGCGGCAGTGCGACGCCCGAGCCGACCTCGAAGTGCACGGCGACCGGGAGTCCGGCGTCGACGGCGGCCTCCCACAGCGGCCAGAACTGCGGTTTTCCATAGAGTTCGCGGGACTGCAGCGGAATGCCGAGTTGCACCACCTGCGGGTGGCCCTTGTACTTGTCGATCTCGCGCAGGGCCCCGGCGATATCGTCGGGGTTGACCCGGATGGTCCCGCGGAACCGATCGCCGAACTCGTCGTGCGCGAGCCAGCGCGTCACCATCATCTCGTTGTGCGCTGCGGCGATCGCGGAGCCGAGGTGACGGTCGGGCATGATGCCGCGTGTCATCGGATGCAGGATGGCGATGTCCACGCCGCGGTCGGCGAACAGGTGCTTGGCCACGACCGCGGGATCGGAGCCGGGGTACTGGCCGTCCGGGCCCGTGGTGCGGGTGGCGTACTCGCCGCCGGGCGCCCCGTACCAGTCCATCTCGTAGTCCGGGAATCCCCGGCTGCTGAACGGCTCCTTGAGGAAGTTCTTGCGGAGGTCCTTGTTCGACTCGACGAAGATGTGGACGCTGGTATCGATGACGGGCGTCGTCACGACGTTCCCCGCGCCGTCCTGCAGTTCTTTCACCGTGGTCCATCCTTCAGCTCTGCGGCGGGCGTGGGCACGGCCCAGCGCGACGTCTCGAACCTCAGTGTAGATCCTTGTTCTTCAATAGCAAGAACATTGTTCTCCAGCGGATCGCTTACATCGTCGCTGGTGAGAGTGTCTGCTGGTCAGTCGCGTAGCGCGCATATGGTGAAACTGCATACACGCGAAACGAGAATGCCGACGCCCTTGATGAGAATGCTATTCTCCTGCGGACGGAACTAGTGCAGGCGGGAGGTGCCAGATGCTTCTGGAGTTCGACTCTGATCAGCGGCTATGGCAGGAAACGGTGCGTGACGCGGTGGGCAAGCAGTGCCCGGCGTCACTGGTCCGGGGAATCTCAGAGGGGCGGGGCGAAGGGGACGCGTCGATCCCCCTGTGGAAGTCCTATCTGGACGCCGGATGGACCGAGCTGACCGACCCGGAGAACGCGGTCGAACTCGCCATCGTGCTCGAGGAACTGGGCCGGGCCACCGACCCGACACCGCTGCTGGCCACGCTGTCGCAGTTCGCGCCGCTGGCGGGCGAGCGGTACGACCCCGCCAAGGCCGGGGCGGCGATATACGAAGGTGTCAGCGCCAATTGGAGCCGGCAGGGTTGGGAACTGAACGGCACCTCGAAGTTCGTCCTGGACGGGGACCGCGCCGAACAACTCGCCGTGGTCACGCCCGCGGGGGTCTTCGTGATCGCCCCGGAAGGCATCACCACACGGCGCCGCGATGTGTTCGACCCGGTGCTGCATGTCGCCGAGGTCACCTTCGACCGGGTACGCGTGGAAGAGTCCGACCGCCTCGACCTGGAACCCGCTGCCGCGCTGGCTCTGGTCGAGCGGTCTCGCCACATCGCGTTGATGGGTATGGCCATCACCACGGTCGGAGCGTGTCAGCGCGTTTTGGACCTTGCGCTTGAGCATGCCAAGAGTCGCCACCAGTTCGGGGTGCCGATCGGATCGTTTCAGGCCATCCAACACAAGGCCACCGACATGTACGTGGCCATCGAACGGGCCCGCGCGCTGTCCTATTTCGCCGCACTCACCATCGCCGCGGATGACCCGCGGCGCCGGATCGCCGCAGCGATGGCCAAGGCCAGTGCGGGGGAGTGCCAGACGCTGGTGTTCCAGCACGGCCTGCAGACCTTCGGAGCCATGGGCTTCACCTGGGAGAACGACCTTCAGTTCGCGCTGAAGCGGGCCAAGGCCGGCGAGCTGCTGCTCGGCGGTGCCGCTGAACACCGCGCCCTCATCGCCGAGGAGTTTGATGCAACTCGAATTTGATCCCGACGTCGAAGAGTTCCGCGCCGAGTTCTCGGCCTTCCTCGACGCTCACTTACCCTCTGCGGCAGACACTCTGGAGCGTCCGCGGTCGGTATCGCACATGCCGCAATGGGCCCGCGACTGGCAGCGCCTGCTGTTCGACAACGGTTGGCTGCTGCCGGCCCAGCCGCCGGAGTTCGGCGGCCGCAACGCATCGGTGCTGCAAAGCTTCGTGCATCTCGAAGAGCTGTGCCGGCGACGGATTTACCACAGCTTCAACCCCCAGGGCGTCAACATCATCGCCGCGTCGCTGCTGACCTTCGGTACCGACGAACAGAAGCAGCAGTGGGCGGTGCCGGTGCTCAAGGGAGAGCGCACCGCCTCGTTGGGCATGAGTGAACCCAGTGCGGGGTCCGATCTGGCGTCCTTGCGCACCAAGGCCGTTCGCTCCACTGATTCAGATGGCGACCACTTCGTGGTCAACGGGCAGAAGGTCTGGACCTCGGGGGCGCATGACGCCGACTGGCTGCTGACCTTCGTGCGTACCGATCCCGACGCGCCCAAGCACAAGGGCATCAGCGTACTCATCATCCCGACCGATACCGACGGTGTGGTGTGCCGGCCGTTCGCCGATCTCACCGGCGAGGAGAACAAGGACTTCAACGAGGTCTTCTTCGCCGATGTGCGGGTCCCCGCGGAGAATCTTGTCGGCCCGCTCAACGGCGGCTGGAAGGTGGCCAACGGGTCGCTGGGCCACGAGCGCACCATGATGTGGCTGGGGTTTGCGGACCGGATCGCCAACTCGATCGGCGATTTCAAGCCCTCCACACCGCTGGAGCGCGATCAGCTGGCGTCGACCATCATGGATTATCAGGCGCTGCGGTTGCTGGGATCGGTGGGGTTGGCCAAGGCGGCCCGCGGGGAGGTCGACGTCGCGGCGGTGTCGGTGCCCAAGCTGCTCGGCGCCGAGGCGGAGCTGCGGGCGGCGAACAACGCGCTCGTCGCGGCCGGGCCGGAAGGGCTGATCCACCCGTCGTTCAGCGGACCGTACGCCCACATGAACCTGGACCACTATTACGCGAGCTGGTTCGAGCGCTATGCACGCAGTTTCTCGGGGACCATCGCGGGCGGCACGTCGGAGATCCAGCGCAACATCATCGCCCAACAGGTGCTGGGGTTGCCCCGCGGTTAGCGGGCAGCCCGCACGAAAAAGTCCCGCCCTCCGATACCGGAAGGCGGGACTTTTTCGGCTTGCGACGACTCAGTAGTTGTTGCAGCTTCCGGCCAACTGGAGGGTGGCTCCCAGGTAGCTCTGCGCGCCCGGGTAGGCGGCGATCTGATTGACCGTGCCCTGGCGGTCCGCCGGACTGGAGTTCAGGAAGCTGCGCAGCATCCCCAGCGCCATCGGCTGGGCGTTGAACTGCGCGGCCAGGTCGGGGCGCTCCGCGTTCATGGCGGCCCACACCTGGTCATAGGTACAGGTCGTGTTGATGACAGGACCGAGGTCGGGCTGGGCTGAGGCGATCCCGACCGACATCGGCACCGACAGAGCCAGACCGCCAATCACGACGGCAAGCTTCGTGCGCGACACCTTGAGCATGTGGTTTTTACCTTTCCCCACCCGACTGATTCGGGCGACATCCTCCTTGTCGTGGAGGACATCTAATTTGTTACAGATCTTCTGATCAAAAGGCTAACAGGAGCGCCGGTGCTCCACGCAAGTCCATTACCCAGGGGTAACGCTGGTCAAACGGGTGAAGTTCCCCGATCCGGGTGTCCGAATTCGGCGGCATCACTTCCAGTCGATGACCGCGGTCTCCTTGCGCTCGGTGATCGGCCGGGCCAGTTCCTGCTCGTCGCAGATGCGCTGCAGGTTGTCCAGTGTCTCGTCCAGACCGGGCCCGAGCTTTTTGCCCGGTGTGAAGGTGGCGGGCAGCTTCCGCATGCCCTGGATGACACCGATGCTGTCGTAGTGCACGGTGCCCGCGGGATCGCATGTGTAGTCCGGCATCCGGTCGAGCACCGCGGTCAGCATCGATTTGAACACCGTGCGGGCCACGTTGGAGCCCACGCAGCGGTGCACGCCGATTCCGAAGCTGAAGTGCCGGTTGCCCTTGCGGTCCATGATGATCGTGTTGGGGTCTTCGAAGACGGAGGGATCGCGGTTTGCCATCGCCCACGAGATCCACAGCCGCTCACCCTCCTTGAACTGGGTGCCCTCGACCTCGACGTCCGCGGCGAAGGTGCGTCCGTCCCCGGGGGCCGGTGTGAAGAAGCGCAGGAACTCCTCGGTGGCGGGGTTGAGCAGGGTGTCCCGTTCCCGGCTGAGCAGGCTGCGCTGATCGGGGTTCTCGCCCAGCCACTCCAGCGCGTGCGCCGTCAGCGCGGTGGTGGTGTCGAACCCACCGCCGATGATCAGGCCCAGGTTGCCCAGGATCTCCATATCGGGCGCGGGCTCACCGTCGATGCGCAGCTGCAGCAGAGCGTTGATCAGGCCTGGCTTCGGGTTCTCCTTGAAGGCGAACATGTTGGTGAGCAGGTCGATGCCCATCTCACGGTGCATCTCGTTGATCTTCTCGCGGTCCGGCGAGTGCTCGGGGGTGTAGACCGAGGCGTGCGTGGGCTCGCTGTAGACGTGCCACTTCTTGAGGTCCAGCCCCATCATGGCCAGAGTCAGCACGGCGGGCACGACGTTGGCGAGGTGGTCGACGAAGTCGATCTCGCCGGTCTCGATGTGCTCGTCGAGTGCCGCGCGGGTGATCTCGTCGACGAACGGGACCCAGCGCTTGATGGCCGCCGGCGACAGGTAGGGGTTCAGTGCGCCGCGGTAGGTGCTGTGGTCGGGCTCGTCCATCTCCAGGATGCCGCCGCGCACCGTCTTGGCGCGGCTGGCGACCGGAATGCTGATGCCGTCGTAGCCGGTGCCCTCGCCGGTGAGGTCGTGGTCGTTGGACACCACCGGGCAGCGGGCCAGCTCGAAGACATGCTTGCTGTCCGCGGCGACCCAATGGCCGTCGTAGACGTCGGTCCACGCCATCGGGCACCGGGACTGCATCTCCTCGGTGATCTTCTCGAACTGCAGCCGGTACTCGGGTGTGTGCCGGTCGAAGTGGTACGTGTTCCGCTTACGCGCGTCATCGGTGGCGGCCTCGGTACTCACGGCGGTGTCTCCCTTGATTCAGTGGTGTGGACGGCGCTCTGGTGAGCAAGTCATCGACGGCGGCGTCATTCGACGACGATCGCCTGCTCCGGGCAGGAGTGCACCGCCTCGTTGACCGCATCCTCCTGATCGGCAGGCACCACTTCCGAGGTGGGTGAGGCGTGACCGTCGACATCGTCGAGTTCGAACGAGTCGGGGGCGATCATCGCGCACAGGGTGTGCCCCTGGCAGCGGCTTCCGTCGACCGAAACCTTCACTGCGCCAGCTCCTTCCGGATGTTTGGTTGCGCCATCAGACGTGGTAGTCGTACCACTTGAGGTATCCGCCCGCATCGACGCGCAACTGCATGCCGGTGACGAATCGGGACTCGTCGGAGGCCAGCCACAGCACGGCGTTGCTGATGTCCTCGGGCTCGATGTAATTCACCTTCATGGCCTGCTGCACGCTGAAAACCGGCTCGGCATCGGCGCGGGTCGGGTTCTCCAGGTCCGGTCGGAAGGACCGGTACATCGGTTCGCTCTGCAGCATGTCGGTGTTGCAGTTGGTCGGATGGATGACATTGGCGCGGATGCCGCGGACGGCGAGTTCGGTGGCCAGGTAGTGCACGTATTCGGAGATGAGGCGCTTGCTGACCATGTAGCCCATACCGCCCGGGTCGCCGCCTGGGTTGGGCTTGTTGTGGGCGTCCATCAGTGCGGCCGCTGAGGCGGTCGCCACGATCGAGGCCCCCTCGGTCAGATGCGGCAGCGCCACCTGGATGGCATTGATGGTGCCGACGAAGTTGGTGTTGATGCCATCGGTCCAGGCCTGCATCGGCGGCTGGCCCTTCATGGCGGCGACGCCGGCCTGCGCGACGACGATGTCGACCTTGCCGAGTTCGGCGAGTCCGGCCTCCAGCGCGCCGCGCAACTCGGCCTCGTTGCGAACGTCGGCCTGGGCTGTGACGATGCGGCGGCCGGTCTTTTCGACGTAGTTCTTGGTCTCTTCGAGGTCCTCTGCCGTGGCCATGGCGTAGCCGACGGTGTCGTAGTTCTTACAGATGTCGACGGCGATGATGTCGGCGCCCTCTTCGGCCAGCCGAATTGCGTGGCTGCGGCCCTGACCGCGGGCCGCACCGGTGATGAATGCGACTTTTCCGGCTACCCGGCCTGCAGTGTTTCCCGTGCTCCCCATGTTCAGCCCTTCTCGCTTCTAGGTGTTCCGGCCGCCGTTGACGCCCAGGATCTGTCCGGTGATGTAGCTCGCCTCTTCGGAGATGAAGAAGGCACAGGCCGCAGCGATGTCCTCGGGCTTGCCCATCCGGCGCACCGGGGTCTGCTCGATCTGCTTCTCGGTATCGCCGAGGAACCCGCGGTCCTCGGCCTTGCGCAGCATCGGGGTGTCGATGAAGCCGGGCGGGACGGCGTTGACGGTGATGCCCATCGGCCCGTATTCCAGCGCCAGCGATTTCGTCAACCCGTTGACCGCGGATTTGGCCGCGACGTAGGGCGCCATGAAGGGCTGCCCCGAGTGGGTGCTGGAGGAGGAGATGTTCACGATGCGTCCCCAGCCGGCCTCGACCATCTCCGGCAGAACGGCCTGGATGCAGTGGAACGTGCCGTTGAGGTTGACGTCGATGACCCGCTGCCACTGCTCGAAGGTGGTGTCGGTGAACCGGCGGAAGCTGTCCAGGCCGGCGGCGTTGACCAGGATCGAGACCGGGCCGAGCTGGTCGCGGATGCCGTTCAGCGCCTCGTCAACGGCGGCGCGGTCGGTCACGTTCGCGATGAACGCGTTCGGTGTATCCGAGGGGTTCAGGTCGAGGGTGGCGACGTGGTAACCATCCGCGCGCAGACGGTCGGCGATCGCACGTCCGATGCCCGACCCGCCGCCTGTCACGACAGCGTTCTTCACCTGTGAGGCCTCCTCGGTGTGGCGGCGATCTCAAGAATCGCCCTTTCGATTATGAGAACCGTACTCTCGGGTCGGGCGATACCGCAAGATCGGCGGGCCTGAATTAGGGAACAAAGGTTTGGCCCAGAAGCCAGCTCGGGGTATACGACTAGCGCATCTACACTTTCTTGCGTTCTCATGAACCGGATGTAAGATTCGCCCCTGATGAGAATGAAATTTCCATCACAGTGAGGAGCCTGATGTCGGAGACCCCCACGATCACCGCCCCGAGCGGCAGTGATTCGGTCAGCGAAGAAGCCACTACGAAGGCCGATCGGCGAATGCTGATCGACGGACAACTCGTCGACGCCGCCCGCACCTTCGCCACGCTGAACCCCGCCACCGGCGAGGTGCTCGGCTACGCGCCGGACGCATCGGTCGCCGATGCCGAGGCCGCCGTCGCCGCGGCGCGGCGCGCCTTCGACGGCTCCGGCTGGGCCACCGATGTGGCCCTGCGGGTGCGATGCCTCGAGCAGTTCCACGCCGCACTGCTGGCCAACCGCGACGAACTCGCCGCGCTGACCACCGCGGAGGTGGGTGCCACCGCCGCGCTGAACCTGGGCGCGCAGCTGGATCAGCCGATCGCGATCGTCGAGTACTACACGAACCTGTTGCGCGACTACCCGCTCACCGAGGACCTCGGTCACGTCGAGAGCCGCGGGCAGCAGCATCACCGCTGGGTCGAGAAGGAAGCCGGCGGCGTGGTGGCCGCGATCATCGCCTACAACTATCCGAACCAGCTGGCGCTGGCCAAGCTGGCGCCCGCGCTGGCCGCCGGATGCACCGTCGTGCTCAAGGCCGCCCCGGACACCCCGCTGATCACCCTGGCCCTCGGCGAGCTGATCGCCAACCACACCGACATCCCGGCCGGCGTCGTCAACGTCATCAGCGGGGCCGACCCGCAAGTCGGTGCCGTGCTGACCACCGATCCCGACGTCGACATGGTCACCTTCACCGGCTCCACGCCGACCGGCCGGGCGATCATGGCCGCGGCGAGCACCACGCTCAAGAAGGTCTTCCTCGAACTCGGTGGCAAGTCGGCCGCGATCGTCCTCGACGATGCCGACTTCGGTACCGCCGCACTGTTCTCCGCGTTCAGCATGGTGACCCACGCCGGCCAGGGCTGCGCGCTGACCTCACGTCTGCTGGTGCCGCGCACGCACCACGACGAGATCGTCGAACTGGTGAAGGCCAACTTCGGGCATGTGCGCTATGGAGATCCGACCGACCCGTCCACTTACATGGGTCCACTCATCAGCGAGAAACAGCGCGACAAGGTCGACGCCATGGTCCAGCGAGCCGTCGCCGCCGGGGCAACACTGGTGACCGGTGGCGAGAAGAAGGGGCCGGGCTACTTCTACACACCGACCCTGCTCACCGATGTCGACCCCGACAGTGAGATCGCCCAGGAAGAGGTGTTCGGCCCGGTCCTGGTGATCATCGCCTACGACGATGACGACGACGCGGTGCGGATCGCGAACAACTCCATCTATGGACTGTCCGGCGCGGTGTTCGGCAGCCAGGAGCGTGCGCTCGCGGTCGCGCGGCGCATCCGTACCGGCACCTTCTCGATCAACGGCGGCAACTACTTCAGCCCGGACAGCCCCTTCGGTGGGTTCAAGCAATCCGGTATCGGGCGTGAGATGGGTGTGGCCGGACTCGAAGAGTTCCTGGAGGGCAAGACGTTCGCCGTTCCGGTGGTGCCGGCGTGAGCAAGCCGCTGGACGGAATCCGGGTCCTGGAAGTGGCGATGTACGGGTTCGTCCCGTCGGCGGGTGCCGTGCTCGCCGAATGGGGCGCCGACGTCGTCAAGGTCGAGCACGCGGTCACCGGCGATCCCCAGCGCGGGTTGCGCCAGACCGGTCTGCTGCGGGTCGAGGGTGACCCGAACCCGAACATCGAGCACGCCAATCGCGGTAAGCGCAGCATCGGTCTGGACATGTCGGTGCCCGAGGGCAAAGAGGTCCTGCTCGAACTCGCCCGCCGCGCAGACGTTTTCCTGACCAGCTTCCTGCCCGGGCACCGGGAGAAATTCGGCATCGACGTCGAGGACATCCGCACGGTGAACCCGAACGTCATCTACGCCAGAGGCAGCGCGCTGGGGCCGCGGGGCGAGGAGTCGGGCAAGGGCGGCTACGACATGACGGCGTTCTGGTGCCGCGCCGGGACGGCCGCGACCATCACGCCACCCGGCACGCCGGGCATGGTCGGCCCCCCGGGACCCGCCTACGGCGACACCATCTCCGGGACGAACCTTGCCGGCGGTATCGCCGCGGCGCTGCTCAAGCGGGAGCGCACCGGTGAACCGTCGGTGGTGGACGTCTCGCTGCTCGGCAGCGGCCTGTGGGCCCTGGGCCACACCGTCGCGCTGACCAATCACCTCAATCAGCGGATGGAAGCCTTCCCGCCGGGAACGCAGGGTTCGCCACTGAACCCGCTCGTCGGGCTGTACCCGACCGCCGACGACCGCTACATCTCCTTCGTGATGATGCAACCGACGAAGTTCTGGGCCGACGTGTGCCGGCACATGGACCTCGAAGAGTTGATCGACGATCCTCGGTTCGCCACCGCGGAATCGATCGGTGAGAACACCGCCGCCGCCAACGAGATCCTCACCGAGGCGATGCGCAAGCGCACCCTGCCCGAATGGAGCGAGCGCTTCGCCACCCTCGCCGGGCCGTGGGCGCCCGTCCAGGACACCCTGCAGGCCGCCAACGACACCCAGATCCGGTCCAACGAGTACATCGTGCAGGCCGGCGATCTCGAACTGGTGGCCAACCCGGTGCAGTTCGACGTCACCGCGCCGAGTACCGGGGGAGCTCCGGGATTCGCCGAACAGACCGAGGAGATCCTGTTGGAACTCGGCCTGGACTGGGACCGCATCATCGAGCTCAAAACCGCAGGCGCCGTTACCTAAGTTCGTCCCGAGAGGTACCCACACAGCTCATGCCCTACGTTTCATCGATCGGCACCTACCTGCCGTGCTGGGGTACCCCCACACGGCGGGTGCCCGGCGATGACGAGGATGCGATCACCCTCGCCGTCGAGGCCGGCCGCGCCGCGCTCGAGTCCGGTGGCGCCGTCGAACGCGTGGTGCTGGTGAGTCGCAACCTGCCGCTGGTCGAGAGCAGTAATGCCGCGGTGCTGCTGGCCGGGTTGGGGCTCGACCCCGAACTCGAGGTCGACGAACGGTTGGGCGGCGCACCCGCGACCGCCGACGCGCTGAGTTCGGCGCGTCCGCGCACGCTGATCATCGGCGTGGACCTGGATCCGGCCGGCGCCGCCGCCCTGGTCACCGCCGAACACGGGCTGCAGGTGCGGACCGCGGCCCGGCTGGCGCGCAGTCTGCCGGTGCGCACCCGGACCGAGGCGGGCGGCATCCAGGACTACGGCGACCCGAGGTTGTTGCACGAACGTGGGTTGATCGCGTCATTGGAGGCCGCCTGGCTGGATACCCCGGCGGCGGTGGCGGGGGTCGATCACGCCCGGGCCGCCGAACTGTGTCTGCCCGATCCTCCGGTGCTGCCGACCATGGGCGCCAGCGCCGGCATTTTCGCCCTCGCCGGATTGGCCGAGACGGGCAAGACCGGTCCGCTGGTCGCCGTCGAGCAGGCCATCCTGTCCGGGATCACGGTCAGCGGTGGATGCGCGACGATTCATCGCCGCGAGATCCCGGCCCGGCCCAGCCCGGTGTACACCTGCGCCAAGGGCGCGGACATCCCGATCTCGCTGGCCGCCTATGAGCGTGCCTTCGAGGCCAAGGTGCGTTGGGAAGCGGGCACTTTCGCCGGCAGTGACGAACTGGACTTCCCACCGCGTTTCCGGGTGGCCCGCGACGGCACGCTGGGTACCGATTATGAGTTGGTGCCGTTACCGCGCACCGGCACCGTCTACACCGAGGTGACCGTGCACGTCCCGGTCCCCGGCCTGCGGACGCCCTACTCGCTGGTGATCGTCGAGCTCGACGGGGTGGGGGTGCGGGCGCTGGTCAAGGTCACCGGGGTGCAGCCAGGCACCGTCGACATCGGGGACCGCGGACGGATGGCGCTGCGGCGGGTCGCGATGCGCTCCGGTGTGCCCGACTACGGGTATGCCTTCGCGCCCGACGAGGTGGCGGCATGAGCGGATTCAGCGAATATCGCCACCTTTACGGTAAAGCATTCGATATTATCCCTCGCGGCACCGAGGGGAGGCCATGAGAAACGTCGCCATCGTCGGCGCGGGAATGACCACCTTCGGTGAGCACTTCGCGCTCGGCCTCAAGGATCTGCTGCCACTGGCCTTCGCCGACTGTGTGCACAGCATCGACAAGGGCCTGGACAAGTTCGACCTCCAGGCGGCCTGGTACGGCTCGATGGGTACCGCCGACGGATTCCCGGCGGGGATCCTCGCCGATACGTTGGGGCTACCCGACATCCCGGTGACACGCGTCGAGAATTCGTGTGCCACCGGCAACGACGCGGTGCGTAACGCACTGTTCGGGGTCGCCTCGGGCGCCTTCGACGTGGCACTGGTCATGGGGGCGGACAAGCTGCGCGACACCACCTCGGCAGACATGCTGTGGGAGTGGGAGGCGATGGCGCGCGACAAGGCCTGGGACTACCCGCTGGGGCTGGTGGCGCCCGCCGGATTCGCGCTGCACGTGCGCCGCTACCTGCACGAGTCGCCGGCGACCCGGGAACACCTGGCCATGATCGCCGTGAAGAACCACCGGCACGGGGTCACGAACCCCAAGGCCCGCTTACGGTTTGAGATCACCATGGAGCAGGCCATGGCGGCGCCGGTGGTGGTCACCCCGTTCCACGTCTATGACTGTGCGCCCCAGAGCGACGGCGCCGCCGCGCTGGTGATCGCCGCCGAGGACGTGGTGGAACGTTTCACCGACCGGCCGGTGTGGATCCGCGGTGTCGGCCTGGGGCTGGATTCGGTGATGCATCAACACAAAGAGGACCTGACCACCTTCCCGGCGACCGTCCGGGCCGCCAAACAGGCCTTCGGGATGGCAAATATGACGCCTAAGGACATTCATGTCGCCGAAGTCCACGATTTCTTCACCGGAATCGAGTTGATCAGCTATGAAGATCTTGGCTTTGCTGACCGCTTCGACGCGTACAAACTCGCCGAGGCGGAAGTCACCAGCGTCGGGGGAGCGCTGCCGGTGAATCCCAGTGGAGGTTTGAAGTCCAAAGGGCATCCACCGGGTGCCACCGGTGTGGCACAGTGCGTTGAGCTGTTTCAGCAGCTGCGCGGCGAGGCCTTCAACCAAGTAGACGGAGCCCGAGTCGCGTTGGCGCACAACGTCGGCGGCCCGACGGCAGTAGCAGCAGTCACGATCTTGGAAGGACCCGATGGGTATGGCAGGTAAGGGTCCGGACCGGTGGACTCCGGGTATCGCGATAGCGCGCAACGCCTCGGGGCCGATGCAGGCCGTGGGTGGTCTGTTCGCGATGAGCGCGGATGCGGTCAAGTATCTGTTTCAGCGGCCGTTCTTCTGGCGTGAGTTCCTGGAGCAAGCGTGGTTCGTCGCGAAGGTGGCACTGGGACCGACGCTGCTGGTGGCGATTCCGTTCACGGTGCTGGTGTCGTTCACGCTGAACATCCTGCTTCGCGAGTTGGGCGCGGCGGATTTGTCCGGGGCCGGTGCGGCATTCGGCGCGGTGACCCAGGTGGGCCCGATGGTCACGGTGCTGATCGTGGCCGGCGCGGGTGCGACGGCGATGTGCGCGGATCTCGGATCGCGGACCATCCGCGAGGAGATCGACGCCATGGAGGTGCTCGGGATCAACCCGGTGCAGCGTCTGGTGACGCCGCGGATGCTGGCCTCGGGTTTGGTGGCCCTGCTGCTCAACAGTCTGGTGGTGATCATCGGCATCCTGGGCGGCTACTTCTTCTCGGTCTTCGTCCAGGACGTCAACCCGGGTGCGTTCGCGGCCGGGATCACGCTGCTGACCGGGGTGCCGGAGGTGATCATCTCCTGTGTCAAGGCCGGACTGTTCGGTCTGATCGCCGGATTGATCGCCTGCTACAGGGGTTTGACGATCAGCGGTGGCGGTGCAAAAGCGGTAGGTAACGCGGTCAACGAGACGGTGGTGTACGCCTTCATGGCGCTCTTCGTGGTCAACGTGGTGGTCACCGCCATCGGTATCCAGATGACGGACAGCTGATCTCATGGGGAACGTCGCCGTACTGAAGTCCACCTATCCGCGGTTGGCACGCAGCTTCAAGCGCCCGGTCGTGTCGCTGGCCTCGCTGGGGGATCACACCCTGTTCTATGCCCGCGCAGTCAGGGGCATCCCGCTGGCCGCGGTGCACTACCGGCGTGAGGTGATCCGGCTGATCGCCGAGATCTCGATGGGCGCCGGTGCGCTGGCGATGATCGGCGGCACGCTGGTGATCGTCGGCTTTTTGACCTTGGCCACCGGCGGCACGCTTGCCGTGCAGGGGTATTCGAGCCTGGGCAATATCGGTATCGAGGCGCTGACGGGATTCTTGTCGGCGTTCATCAACGTGCGCATCGCAGCGCCGGTGATTGCCGGGATCGGGCTGGCGGCCACCTTCGGCGCCGGTGTGACCGCGCAGTTGGGTGCGATGCGGATCAACGAGGAGATCGACGCGCTGGAGGCCATGGCGATCCGGCCGGTCGAATATTTGGTGTCCACCCGGATCGTGGCAGGGATGATCGCGATCACCCCGCTGTACTCGATCGCGGTGGTGCTGTCGTTCCTGGCCAGTGAGTTCACCACCACGGTGCTGTTCGGGCAGTCCGGCGGGCTGTACTCGCACTACTTCAACACGTTCCTCAACCCGATCGACCTGTTGTGGTCGTTCCTGCAGGCGATCCTGATGGCGCTGGCGGTGCTGTTCATCCACACCTACTTCGGGTTCTTCGCCACCGGCGGACCGTCCGGTGTCGGGGTGGCGGTCGGCAACGCGGTGCGGACCTCACTGGTCGTGGTGGTGTCGGTGACCCTGTTGGTGTCGCTGGCCATCTACGGCTCCAACGGCAACTTCAACCTGTCGGGCTAGGGGCAACGGTCGATGAAGCAAACCAGTAAGAGTGCCGTGGCCGGCCTGGTCACGGTGGTGGTGATCGGGCTGATCATCGGGCTGTCGGTCGCGTTGTTCCGGGGCGACTTCACCAAAAGCGAGACCGTCACCCTGATCTCGGACCGTGCCGGTCTGGTGATGAACCCCGATGCCAAGGTCAAGATGCACGGCGTCGAGGTGGGCAAGGTTGCCACCATCGAGGCGTTGCCCGACGGACGAGCCGAGCTGAAGCTGGAGATCAATCCGGCGCAGCTGAAGTTGATTCCCTCCAATGTCACCGCCGATATCGCATCCTCGACGGTGTTCGGGGCGAAGTTCGTGGAGTTGCTGCCTCCCGAGGACCCGTCCGCGGCAAGGATGTACGCCGGGCAGGTGCTGCAGGGCCAGCACGTCACCGTCGAGATCAACACGGTCTTCCAGCAGCTGACCCGGGTGCTGGACAAGATCGACCCGGCCAAGCTGAACGAGACGCTGGGCGCGATGTCGGCGGCCTTCGGCGGGCGTGGCGAGAAGATGGGGCAGACGCTCAGCGATTTCGAGGCGCTGCTGGCCAAGCTCGAGCCCAGCCTGCCCAATATGGCCCGGGACATCGAGAACACCGCCGTCGTCGCCGGCGGTTACGCCGACGCGGCACCGGATCTGCTTCGGACGCTGGACAATACGACACAGATCAGCCAGAGCATCATCGACGAGGAGCAGAACCTCGACGCGTTCCTGGTCAGCATGATCGGGCTTGCAGATATCGGCAACGAGGTGCTGGGCGGCAACCAGCCCGCGCTGAGCGAAGTGCTGCGACTGCTGGCGCCCACCACCGACCTGCTCAACGAGTACGCCCCCGGTCTCAACTGCGCGCTCGAGGGCATGTTGTTCGTGAAGAACCAACCACCGCTGCCGGATCCGGGCGTGCTGGTCAACGTGGCCTTCACGCTGGGGATCGAGCGCTACCGCTACCCGCAGAACCTGCCCAAGGTCGCCGCCAAGGGTGGGCCCAACTGCATGGGGTTGCCCTACATCGGATTCGGAAACCGCGCGAAGTATCTCGTCACCGACACCGATGCCAATCCCTGGCAGTACGGAAACCAGGGCATCCTGCTCAACTCCGACGGACTCAAGCAGATGTTGTTCGGCCCGCTGGACGGTCCGCCGCGCAACACCACACAGGTAGGACAGCCGGGATGACGCGCGCGACCAGCACTCTCATCAAGTTCGCGGTGTTCGCCGCCGTGATGGTGCTCCTGACCGCGTTCCTGTTCATGGCATTCGGTCAGTACCGCAGCGGTTCCACCAACGGTTACTCGGCGGTGTTCAACGATGCGTCCCGGCTGGAAGCCGGTGATTCGGTGCGCGTCGCCGGCGTGCGGGTGGGCACCGTCAACGAGGTGGCGCTGCAACCGGACCGTTCCGTGCTGGTGAGGTTCGACTCCGACCGGACGATCGGGCTGACCACCGGTACCAAGGCGGCGGTGCGCTATCTGAACCTGGTGGGTGATCGCTATCTTGAGCTGATCGACGGACCCGGATCCACCCAGCCGCTGCCGGCGGGGTCACAGATTCCCAAGGACCGCACCGCCGCTGCCCTGGATCTGGATCTGCTGCTGGGCGGCCTGCGGCCGGTGATCCAGGGCCTGAACCCCCAGGATGTCAACGCGCTCACCACCTCGTTGATCCAGATCCTGCAGGGCCAGGGTGACTCCCTGAGCTCGCTGATGACCAGGACCTCGTCATTCTCGAACACACTGGCCGACAACAACGAGGTCATCCAGGAACTGATCACCAATCTGAACAGCGTGGTCGACACCTTGGCCAAGGACGGTGACAAGTTCTCGGCGACCATCGACCGGTTGGAGCAGCTGATCACCGGGCTGTCGCAGGACCGCGACCCCATCGGTGAGGCGATCACCGCCTTGGACAACGGGACGTCGTCGATCGCCAGCCTGCTGACCGAGGCCCGTGCGCCGTTGAAAGGCACTGTGGACCAACTCAATCGGATGGCCCCGCTGCTCTACGACGGCCGGGCCGGGTTCGACGCCGGTCTGCAGAAGGCCCCCGAGAACTACAAGAAGCTCGCGCGGCTGGGCTCCTACGGCAGCTGGATCATGTACTACATCTGCGGGCTCTCGATTCGTGTCACCGATCTGCAAGGCCGTACGGCGGTCTTCCCCATGCTCAAACAAGAATCCGGAAGGTGCGGGGAGCCCTGATGCTGAAGTATCGCGGAGCCAATCTCGTCAAGGCCGGCATCATGGGCGTGGTCTTGATCGTGCTCGTCATCTCGGTCGGGCTGCAGCCGGAGAAGCTCATCCAGTGGGCCACCTCGGTGCGCTATCAGGCGCTGTTCACCGAGGCCGGCGGCATCGCCATCGGTAACGACGTGACGATGTCGGGCATCAAAATCGGGTCGGTCACCGATGTGTCGCTGGAGAACGGTGATGCACTGGTGAAGTTCACGACCGCGGGCAAGTACCCGGTGGGTTCTCAGACCACAGCGCACATCCGGACCGGGTCACTGCTGGGCGAGCGGGTGCTGACCCTGGAGTCGGCGGGTAGCGGAACGCTCAGCCAGAACGACGTCATCCCGACATCGCGGACCTCCTCGCCGTATTCGCTCACCGATGCGGTCAGCGATCTGACCACCAACACGGCCGGCACCGACACGGGCCAGCTCAATCAGTCGCTGGACACGTTGTCGGCGACCATCGACCAGCTCGCCCCGCAGCTGGGCCCCACCTTCGACGGGCTGAGCAGACTGTCAAAGTCGATCAACGGGCGCAACGAGGATCTGGCCACCCTGCTCAAGAGTGCGAGCGAGGTGTCCGTGGTGCTCGGTGAGCGCAGCACGCAGCTGAACACCCTGATTCTCAACGCCAATGACCTGCTCGGCGTCCTCGATGACCGCCGCGGCGCCATCGTCGACCTGCTGGCCAGCACGACGGCGGTGTCACAGCAGCTGACCGGGCTGGTCGCCGACAACGAGGCACAGTTGGCGCCCACCCTGGAGCGGTTGAACGCGGTGACCGAGGTGCTGGAGAAGAACCGCGACAACATCTCCAACGCACTGCCGAACGTCAAGAAATTCATGCTGTCCCAGGCCGAGACGCTGGCGAACGGTCCGTTCTACAACGCCTACGTGCCCAACTTGCAACCGGCTCAGATCCTGCAGCCCTTCATCGACTACGCATTCGGCTTCCGGCGCGGCGTCAACGCCGGGCAGCCGCCGGACAATGTCGGTCCGCGGGCCGAGCTACCGCTGCCCTACAACGGGATTCCGGGAGGTTCGCGCTGATGAACCGTAGACGTTCGGCAGTGATTGCGGTCGCCGTGGTGGCAGTCCTGGTGGCCGGCGCCGCGTATCTGGCCCGCGAGATGTACTTCGGGCCGCGCACGATCTCGGCGCTGTTCACCACCGCGACCGGTGTGTACCCGGGCGATGAGGTGCGGGTGTCCGGCGTCGTCGTCGGCACCATCGAGTCGATCGAGCCCGAGGGCACCCAGACCCGGCTGACGCTGAAGGTCGACCGCGGTGTCGAGGTCCCCGCCGATGCGAAAGCGGTGCTCGTGGCGCCCAACCTGGTGGCGGCCCGTTATGTACAGCTGGCCCCGGCCTATCGGTCGAGTGGTCCGACACTGCCCGACGATGCGGTGATCCCGTTGGAGCGCACCGCGGTACCCGTCGAATGGGACGAGGTGAAGACGCAGCTCACCCGGCTCGCGACGGACCTCGGTCCGCAGAGCGGCGTCGACGGCACATCGGTGTCGAGGTTCATCGATAGTGCGGCAAATGCCTTGGAGGGCAACGGCCCCAAGCTGCGCGACACCATCAACGAACTGTCCGGGGTGGCCCGCGTGCTCGCCGAGGGTAGTGGCGACATCGTCGACATCATCGTGAACTTGCAGAAGTTCGTCACCGCGTTGAAGAACAGTGATCAGCAGGTGGTGCAGTTCCAGGACCGGCTGGCCACGCTGACCAGCGTCGTCAACGGCAGCGGGGACGATATCGATGCGATGGTCAAGGAACTGTCGGTGGCGATCACCGAGGTACAGCGTTTCGTGGCAGGCAGCCGCAATCAGACCTCAGAACAGGTCCAGCGGTTGTCCAATGTCACCCAGAACCTGGTCGACAACAAGATCAACCTGGAGAACGTCCTGCACATCGCGCCGAACGCTTTCCTCAACGGCTACAACATCTACAACCCGTCCACCGGCAGCGCCGTCGGCCAGTTCGTGCTGAACAACTTCTCCGACCCGGTGTCGTTCATCTGCTCTGCGATCGGAGCGGTCGAGAATGTGACCGGGCCGGAGACCGCGAAACTGTGCTCGCAGTATCTGGGTCCGGCACTGCGGTTGCTGAACTTCAATCACCTCCCGTTCCCGATCTCGCCCTACCTGATGCCCTCGGCCGCACCGGAGGACATCCTCTACTCCGAACCCGGGCTGATGCCCGGTGGGGCGGGTGGGTCGCCGGAAGCGCCGGATCTGCCGCCGACCCTGTCGGCGTACAACCCCGGGCCACCACCGCCGGCGCCGTTCACCGGCCGGCCGCCGGGTACCCCGCCGCCGGGTGCACAGCAGATGCTGCCGGGCGCACCGCCGGTCTCGGTGCTGCCGCCCAATGTGCCGTCCTCGTTGCGCGACATGCTCAATCCGGCAGGGGCGCTACCCGGCCCCGCACCCGATGCACCGCCGCCACCGGCGCCGGATGCACCGTTGCTGCCAGCGGAAGGAATGCCACCGGCATGATAGGCAGACGATCAATCGTGGCGCTCGGTGCTTGTGTGGCGATCACCAGCTCGGGCTGCGCGTTTCAGGGCGTGAACTCGCTGCCCTTGCCGGGCGCGGTCGGTAGGGGTGCGGATGCCCTCGTCTACCAGGTGGAGATCGCGAATGTGGCTACGCTGGAGCCGAATTCGCCGGTGATGATCGACGATGTCGTGGTGGGGAGCGTGCGCAGCCTCACCGTGCGGGACTGGCACGCGGTCGTCGAGGTCTCGGTGAAGCCCGATGTCACGGTGCCCGCCAACGCCGTGGCCAGTGTGGGTCAGACCAGCCTGCTCGGGTCCATGCATGTGGCCCTGAATCCACCGATCGGCGAAGCCCCGGAGGGCAAGCTGCCTCCGGGAGCCACCGTCGCACTGAACAACTCGTCGACGTACCCGTCCACCGAGCAGACGCTGGCGTCGTTGGCGGCCGTCGTCAACGGTGGTGGGCTGGGCCAGATCGGCGATGTGATCCACAACTTCAGCACCGCCGTCAGTGGGCGCGAGACCGAGATCCGGGATCTCATCACGCGGTTGGACACCTTCGTCGGTGTGCTGGATGCACAGCGCGGCAACATCGTGGCATCGATCGAATCCCTGAACCGGTTGTCCTCGACGTTCGCCGGGCAACGGGATGTCATCACCCGGGCCCTGGACAAGATTCCGCCCGCGATGGATGTGCTGATCAAGGAACGTCCCACACTCGTGACGGCCCTGCAGAAGCTCGGCACTTTCGGGACCACGGCGAGCCGGCTCGCCAACGAGTCGCAGGCCGATCTGGTGCGGAACCTGAAGAACCTGGAACCCGCCATCAAGGCGCTGGCCGATGTGGGCAAGCAACTGCCCGATGTCCTGGAGTACGCGGTGCATTTCCCGTTCACCCAGAGCTTCATCGATCGGGCGATCCGCGGTGACTATTACAACCTGTTCGCCACGATCGACCTCACGGTTCCCCGACTGAAGCGCAGCCTGTTCCTGGGCACGCGCTGGGGCGAGTCCGGTCTGGAGCTGGTCCCCGCCCCGGGTGATCCGCCTTACCTGAACTACACCTACGATCCGCTCAAGACCGGTATCGAACCGCCGCCGCCGGAGATCATCAACCCGGGGGAGCCGCCGGCCGCGCCGCCGCCGCCACCGCTGCCGTCGGGTCCGGTGCTGCCGTTCACCCCGCCGCAGAGCACGGTGGGTGGGCCGTTGCAGGTCGCCACGCCGATGGCCGGTGGTGCTGCGCCCATTTTCGCTGGACCCTATGGGCCGCAAGGTAATCCGCCCGTGGCGCCGTCTGCTGGAGGCAACTGATGCTGACCCGGTTCGTTCGCATCCAGCTGATTCTGTTCACGATCGCGTCGGTGATCGGCGTCTCGGTGATGGTCTTCAGCTATATGCAGGTCCCCACCCTGTTGGGTCTGGGACGCATCACCGTCAAGGTGGAGCTGCCGGCCACCGGAGGCCTCTACCGGTTCAGCAACGTGACCTACCGCGGGTCGGAGATCGGCAAGGTCACCTCCGTCGAACTGACCGAAAGAGGAGCGGAAGCCACCCTGTCGCTGGAGACCTCGCCGGAGATCCCTGCCGACCTGAAGGCGGAAGTGCGCAGCATGTCGGCCGTCGGTGAGCAGTTCGTCGAGCTGTTGCCCCGCACCGATTCCGGCCCGTTTCTGAAGAACGGTTCGGTGATCACCCAGGAGAACACCTCCATCCCGCAGAAGGTCGGACCGATGCTCGATCAGGTCAGCGCGTTGATGGACACGATTCCGCAGGACAAGCTGAGCCAGCTGCTCGACTCGACATATGAGGCGTTCAACGGCACCGGGTATGCGTTCGGCTCCCTGCTGGACTCGGCCGAGACCATCACGAACGACGCCAACGAAATCTCCGACCAGTTCCGCGCCCTGATCGACGATTCCGGGCCGTTCCTGGAGGCACAGGCGCAGACCACCGAGCAGACCAGGACCTGGGCGGCCAGCCTGGCGGGAATCACGGATCAGCTGGCCGACAACGATATCCACGTCCGCTCGATCCTGCAGAACGGGCCGGGATTCGCCAGTGAGACCTCGATGCTGCTCAACGATCTCAAGCCGACGCTGCCGGTGCTGCTGGCCAACCTGACCACCATCGGGCAGATCGGTGTCACCTACAACTCGTCGCTGGAGCAGCTGCTGGTGTTGTTGCCGCCGTATGTCTCCCAGATCCAGACGTACGCGCCGACCAACAACCCCACCGGCCTGCCCAACGGTGAGTTCTCGCTCGGGCTCGGGGACCCGCCGTCGTGCACCGTAGGGTTCCTGCCGCCCTCGGCCTGGCGGTCGCCGGCCGACACCACGACCATCGACACCCCCGACAACATCTACTGCAAGCTGCCCCAGGACTCGCCGATCGCCGTGCGCGGCGCGCGTAACTATCCCTGCCAGGGGCATCCCGGCAAGCGAGCACCCACGGTCGAATTGTGCAACGACCCACGCGGTTTCGTGCCACTGGCCCAGCGCCAGCATGCGCTGGGGCCCTACCCGATCGACCCCAACCTGATCTCGCAGGGTGTCCCGGTGGACACCCGGGTGCTGCCTGACGAGAACATCTACGGTCCGCTACAAGGCACGCCGCTGCCACCGGGCACCGTCGTTCCGCCGCCGAACCCGCTGTCGCCGCCGCAGCCGCCTGCCAGCTTCCCGGGCATGCCGCCCGGGCCCATGCTGCCGGGCCGGCCGCTCTACACCGAACCGCCGGTGGTCGGTCAGCCGCCGCCGCCGCAACCGGATTACGAGATCGTGCCGTTGCCACCCGGAGAACTGCCGCAGGCCACCGAGGTGCCGGTGTTCCCGGACACCTACGTCGGCGTGCCCGAGGGCGGCGTACCGCTTCCGCCACCTGATGTCCCGGCACCGGCCGCCGCGCCCAGCGCCTTCGAAGGCGCAGGCGCGCAGGGGCCGTCGCTGGCCGTGGCCAAGTACAACCCGCGCACCGGGGAGTACATGGGAGCCGACGGCCACCTGTACAAGCAGACCGATCTGGTGAACACCGCGACATCGTGGCAGGACCTGATGCCGACATGAGGGGCTGGAGGCGTCCGATGACATCGATGAAGGCCGGCGCGGTACTCGGCGCGGTGGGCGTGGCGGTCGCCGTCGGTGTCGCGCCGCCCGCCACGGCAACGATGTACCTGGGCAACTACGCCGTCAACATCCCGGACAGGCGGGACTTCCACACCTGGATCTGGTCGGCGCTGACACCGTGTGAGGACGAGGACCGTGTCCTCATCCCCGACTGCATCAACGTGCTCACCATCCCGCAACCGGTGGCCAAGGCGCAGTACACACACGCGAACGCCACCATGGTCGACGGCCGGTACACGATGACCATCGACGACCCGTTCGGTCTGCGCTGCGGGAACATCTACTACGGCCCGACCATCCCCACCCACGATGTGTACTCATGGGATGCAACGACTTTGGCCGGCGAGATGGTCTCCAGCTTTGCCGCCGGCTGCGATGGCGCCCCCGGCGGGTCGCTGACCTATCGGTTCAACCTGACGAGGATGTGACGATGCGTCGTGAAATGCCGCTCTGGGGTGCGCTGACGATGTTGTGCGGTGCAGTGGTCACCGCTGCGCCGGTGGCCGCCGAACCGCCCGCGCCGCCGCCACCGTTGCGTCACGTGCAGTACATCGTGACCGCCGATTCGCCGTTCTTCGTGGACATCTACTACCGCGAGGCCGATCCGCCGACCTGGTCGGACTACAGCCACAATCCGTACGTGTTCAGCCCCCGCGTGCAGGTCGAGGTCGCACCCGAACGCCCATGGGTGTTCGATGCGATGCTGGCCGATCCGGATATGTGGGCGATGGTCACGGCACAGAGCGGGGAGTCCCCGAATGTGACGCCGCCGACGATCTACTGCACGCTGGCGGTCGACGGTGTGGTGCTCAAGACAGGCCGCGGCCCCAAGGGCGCGCTGTGTTCACTGCGGAGCTGGTAGCAGGTGTCAGGAATCCCCGCGCCGCCAGCGCGTGTCGCCGTTCATCGTCACGCAGCTGAGGAACAGCCCGTCCGGTGCCTGCGCCACGGCGTTGTTCTCGTTGATGCAGAGGCTGTTCTCGTCACGGATGCCGACCATCGGCGGGGAGCGGAACCAACGCGGCTCATAACGGCGCGGCGACCCGCAGAACACCAGTCGGCCCCAACCGTTTCGGGCGTCGACACCGAAGACGTAGTACGTCGTGTTGGTACAGGTGTTGCCGAGGATGGCGTGGGGGTTGATCCCGGGAACGCAGAAGGCGTCGTTGCAGGTTTGCGGCTCTGCCGATGCCCGCGGGGCATTCACCTGCGGAGCACCCATCGCTCCTGCAACAATCAAGGCACTGGTCGCCAGTACTCTCACGCGCACGGCTTCTACTCTCGCACACTTGGAAACGAAATTCTTGTATCTGGAGAAGATTGCTCCAACAAGGGATCTCGGTGCGATGTGCCGCTCCCGATCTCTGCATCCGGATCTGGTCGTTGCCCCCGGTCAGCGGGCCTGTCGCTGATATTCTCCAAAACAGAGAATGTCACTATCGGTTCAGAGGAGCGGATCCATGTCGGCCAGTAAGGTGAGCGCGGTCATTGCCGCGGCCACGTTCATCGCGCTCGGGGGAGCATCGCCCGTCAACGCCGACCCGCTGGGTCCCGAACCGCAGTGGGGGATCAACGGCACGTTTCTCACGTCGTCCAACGGTGACTGGGCGCAGTTGAACCAGCGCTACGAAGATCAGCCATCCACGCGCAGCACCTGGACCATCTCGACGCAGTGCGTCTCCCCGACGGACTGCACCGGCACGGTGAACAGCGACGCCGGCTGGAGCGCCCCGATCTACACCACCAACGGACTCTGGTACGTCAAGCGCAAGGTGGCCAACTGGCGGTTCTGCGCCGACGGTGTACCCGTCGAGGGCCTGCAGACCTACAAGTTCTACCCTGTCGGCGCCAACGGCCACGTCGACGCGGATGCCAAGGAGTACACCGGGTTCGACAAGACCGTCGGGCCCAGCGGGTCCTGTGGCCGTAACCAGTGGCCCACCATCGAGATGCCGTTCTACATGAAGCCCGCCGGCTAGCGGGCCCTGCAGATGTGACTTCGGCGCGTTCCCGCACATACGGGAACGCGCCGAAGTGTTGAGGGGGTCTAACGCAGCGGCGTGTAGTTGATGTTGAGCTCGGTGAGCCCGCGCAGCACGAATGTCGGCTCATAGTTGAAGTTCTGATCCCCTACGGGGCCGTGCTTCTCGGGATCGACGGTGATATCGCCCATCCGGTCCAGCAGCCGCTCGATCGAGACGCGGCCCTCCACGCGGGCCAGCGGACCACCCGGGCAGGAGTGCACACCGCGACCGAAGGCCATGTGCTCGCGCACATTCTTGCGGTCCAGCCGCAACTCGTGCGGATTCTCGAAGCGTTTCGGGTCGCGGTTGACCGCACCGGGGAGCACCATCACCGGGGCACCCGCCTTGATCACCACACCGCCGACCTCGGTTGTCTTGCGGGCCAACCGGAAATCGCACTTGACCGGGCTCTCCAGGCGCAGCGACTCCTCGATGAACGTCGGGATCAGACTGCGGTCATCGCGCAGCTGCTGCTGCACCGCGGGATTCTCGGCCAGCACCCGCATCGCGGCGCTGAGCAGCTTGGTGGTGGTCTCCTGGCCGGCGGCGAAGAGGAACGTCGCCGAGCGCACCGGCTCGATGACAGGAGGTACCGAGCCATCGGGATAGAGCGCGGTCGCCAGTGAGGTCAGGACGTCCTCGCGCGGGGTGGCCCGGCGGTCCTCGAGGTAGGCGATGAACTTGTCGTCGAGGAACTGCAACGGGTTCTCCGCGACGGTCTCCTGCTCCAGGGAGCCCACCCGGGCGCCGGGGCGATCGGCGCCCAGCACCGTACGGAACTGCTTGTGGTCCTCCTCGGGCACGCCGAGCAGGTCGGCAATCACCAGCAGCGAGAACGGCTTTGCGTATTCGGCGAGGAACTCACACCGGCCGTGGTCGAGGAACTCGTCGAGCTGGACGTCGGCCAGCTTCCACATGAAATCCTCGTTCTCCTTGAGACGGCGCGGGGTCAGCAGCCGGTTCAGCAGGGAACGTGCCTTGGTGTGGTCGGGCGGATCCATGGTGACCATGTGCTCGAACATGGGCAGCAGGTGCCGGTGTGCCTCGAGCTGCTCGGAGATGTCGTCACCCTCGGGGGTGAAGGGCAGCGGCGGGAACGGACCGCCGAGGGCGACCGCATTGGAGAACGCATCGGTGTTCTTGTAGACCGCGACCGCTTCCTCGTACCCGGTGACCGCGTAGCAACCCCACGGCGGCACCTGCAGCACCGGATTCTGCTCACGCAGGTAGTCGAAGTAGGGGTAGGGATTGGGAACCAGCGACTGGTCGGTGAGGAAATCCAGCGTCGCGTATTCGCTCATGTAGGTCGATCTCCCGGGCTGTGGGTGGGATGGTGTCAGCGCTGTCGTGCCGGCGGACCGAGAATCCGGCGGAAGCAATGCCGTTGAAAGTGCTGTGCACCTGCTTAGCATGTGGATAGAGTCGTGGTCAAGGTCACAACCGGCGAGTCGATACGATCCGGTGGGCGGCCGTGCGGACGTACCGGATAAGTGTCGAGCAAAGGGTGGAGTGTCATGTCCACAGCGCGCAGGATCGGGGCGCCGGATGCCAAGAACCGGGGCGTCCTACTCGACGCCGCGCAGGCGCTGATGATCGACGAGAGCTACGCCGCGGTCACCTCGCGGCGGGTCGCCGAGCGGGCGGGGCTCAAGCCCCAGTTGGTGCACTACTACTTCCGGACCATGGACGATCTGTTCCTGGCGGTGTTCCGCCGCCGTGCCGAGCAGGGACTGGTGGTGCTGGAAGCCGCGCTGAAATCGGCGCAGCCGCTGCGGGCCATCTGGCTGTTCAGCACCGATCAGGAGTCCACCCGGCTGACCATGGAGTTCATGGGGCTGGCCAATCACCGCAAGGAACTGCGCGCGGAGATCAGCTACTACGCGGAGCGCTTCCGGGAGGATCAGCGGGTGGCCATGTCCGCGGCACTGGAGCGCTACGGGGTGGACCCCGGCGACGTCCCACCGGTGGTCTGGGCCGTCATCGGCACCAGCCTGTCGTGGGCGCTGGTGATGGAACAGGCGTTGGGGATGTCGGCCGGGCATGCCGAGACACTGGAGTTCGTGGAGCGCTGGCTGCGCGAACTCGAGGGGGAGGCGCTGCCGTTGGAGCAGATTTTCGGTGACCTTGCGGGCAGTGGTTTCGAGGCGGCGGCCGGGAAGTTGCCGCCGGGTCCCGTTCACTAGCGTCACGCCCCGACGAAGTACAGCCCCAGCAGCAGCGCGAAGAGGGAGATCACCCAGCCGGTGGTGGCCGCTTTCAGCCACCGCGGTGCGTGCCGGACCTCCATGAAATACCAGATCACCAGCTGCGATTTCACCGCGGCGATGAGTAGAACCGCCACCGTCACCGTCGCGTTGAGGACGTGTGCGGAGCCGGTGTCGCGTGCCGTCAGCCAGGACACCAGGGTGACTGCGGTGAGCAGTGCCCACGCGATGGTCAGCGGATTCCGCAGATACGACGTCATGATCACCTCATCACGTAGAGCAGAGCAAACAGGACGAGCCACAGCACATCCACCATGTGCCAGTAGGTGGCGGCGGTCTCGACGAACGAGATATTCGGTGCTGCAGGCCCTCTCAGGTTGCGGATGACGAAAGAGAGGATGACCAGGCCGAGCACGACATGGCACAGGTGCAGTCCCGTCATGACGAAGTAGTACATGAAGAACAGATTCGTGCCGGGAGTGATGCCCGCGACGATCTCGGGAACGTACTCGAAGAGTTTCAGGACGGGGAACGTGACACCCAGGGCCAGCGCAATTCCGAAGAGCCGCAGACCATCCGAGGCCTTGCCCGCCCGCACGGCCGATGTGCCCAGCGCGACGAACAGCGAGCTGGTGAGCAGCACGAGGGTGTTGGCGGCGCCGATGTCCAGGTTCAGCCGTGCCTGGCTCTCGAGGAACAGTGCCGGCTGCTGGCCGCGGTAGTACATGTAGGCCACGAAGTATGCGCCGAAGATGAGCAGGTCGCCGATGACGAAGAACCACATGCTCGAATCGCCCGGGATGTGTTTGTACAAGCCGGAATTGCGTTCCGCGCTGCCGACGCGCCGGCTGTGCGTGACGCCGGTCATGCGTTCTCGAGTTCGTGGTCGGGTTGATTCCTGATAGACCGGTAGATGCAGACATAGACGATGATCTGCCAGGGCACGTAGATCACCATGGCGAACCAGAACGTCATCACACCGTTCCAGGCGAACGGTCCCGATGTGGAGATCCAGACCGGAGCGGCCATGAGTTCGGTGACGTACTGCCAGACGGTGTAGTAGCCGAGCCATTTGGGCAACACCCGGTTGCGGTCCAGGATGATGGCCAGCCCGAAGGCCATCCACATCACGCAGAAACACCCCAGCGACCCGATGTAGGCGAGGTAGCCGAAGTCGTAGAGCATGGCCAGCACCGCGGGGTCGTAGCCGGCGCGGAACGACCCGAGGCCGAAGCAGAACATCGGGAACAGCATGCCGACGATGGCCCCGGACATGGAGCCGACCATCAACGAGTACCGGAACACTGGGCTCACCGACATGCGCTTGATCTGGATCAGGTACACCGCGTTGGACAGCGGGGCCAGACCGAAGGACAGCGTCAGGATGGCGCACGCGATCAGCAGATTGGGCGACTGCATGAACTCGACGATCTGCGACGACGAACTGCTCGGAGATCGCGGAGGCATCATCCAGCTCAGCGGGACGAACACGATGCCGAACAGATTGAAGAAGAACGGCACGGTGCAGAAGGCGATCCATTGATCGAGTTTGCGGTTCCGGCGTTTCGGTGGTGGGGACTCGATGGCGGGAGATGCTGTCGCGATATCGCTCACACCAACACCTCCTGCTCCTGTTCGCTCCCTTGGCGATTCACGATCCGCAGCAGCACCGGGAACATCACCACCAGATATGCCGCCAGCACCGCCATACGCAGCGTGAAGGACACGGACCCGTCCCAGGCCAGGGGGCCCGAGGTGAACAGGACCGAGAACGCGCCGGGAATCAGGAGTATGGCGGTCGCGATGTTGAAATGTGCCACCCAGCGCGGAAAGACCGGCTGCGGTTTCTCGTCGAGATAGATGCTCGCCGCGAAGCAGAGGTTCTGCACGACGATGGTGCCGACCGGCGCGATGAAGAAGAACCACGCCATGTCGTTGAGCAGGCTGATCAACTGTGGGTCCCGGTCGGGCCTGAAGGCGGCGACCCCCCAGCAGTAGTCGGCCAGGATGAAAGCCGTTGTGCCGACCCCGACGCAGATGATGTAGGCGTAGCTGAAGACACTGCTGGAGGTCGCGGTGCGGGAGATCTGCACGGCGATCACCGCGAAGAGCGGCACCAGGGAGCCGGCGATCAGATTGCACAGGATGACCACGCCGAGGATGCCGGTGTTGTGGTCGCGAAAGAACGCCGCGACGTCCTCGGGCGTCATCGTCGGCGACAGCGGCGGTGAGAAGATCGGGAACAGTAGGAAGGCAAGGGCGAAAAGGGCCATGGCCGGCGGCGCCGTCCACAGCAGAATGCGTTGACCCCGGGTATTCATCGGCACCTGCCCATCGCCTGGTCGCTAGCCGTTCGGCTATCCACGGGGCCAGGGTAGCCGATCGGCTACTCTGGCTCAAGGGTGGTGACCTACCGCGGTGCGCCGTGCGAGGTGACCGTGTCCCTCGCGCTGGCCAACGTTGCAGAGCTCCGGATAGAACTCATCCAGCAGACCGACGACACGTCGAGTTCGTCGAATCGGGGCCGGGCTTCCACCAATTCGCTTAGTGGACAGAAGATTTCGACGCCACCAGCGGCTATTTGCCCTTGTTCATCACCTTGTCGGCGGCATCCCAGTGTTCCTGGGAGACCCAGAGTCCGGCGAAGGCCGCGACCGCCTCGGTGGTGGTCGCTCCCTTGATGACCCGTTTGATCTCGCCGGCGGGTCGGCGGGCCAGCAGTTGGGCCGTCTCGCGCCACGAGGTGGCGAACTCGGCGCGGGGTATCACCTGATCGATCAGTCCGACCCGCTCGGCGGCGGGGGCATCCAGTACCCGCCCGGTCCCGGCCAGCAGCAGCGCCTGGCTGCGCCCGACCAGATGGCCGAGCCGCTCGGCGCCGCCCCAGGCCGGCATGATCGCCAGCGAGATCTGGTTGAAGCCGATCTTGATGTCATCGGCGGCGATCCGGATATCGGCGGAGACCGCCACCTCGGCGCCACCGCCGAGCGCATGTCCGTTCAGTGCGGCGATCACCGGGCCGGGGAAGCCGGCGATGCGATCACAGATCGCCCGCATCCGCCAGGCCATCGACGACGCCTCCAGCTCGGTGCGCAGCAGTGCCAGTTCCTTGAGGTCGCCCCCGGAGACGAACGCCCGGTCACCGGCCCCGGTGATGGCGAGCGCGGATGCACCGGCGGCGCCGTCCAGGGCCGTGTTCAGTTGGTCCATCGTCTCCAGCGAGATGGCGTTGCGGGCATGCGGGCGGTCGATGGTGATGACCGCCAGTTCGCCGTCCAGTTCGAGGTCGACCATCAAAGGTTCTCCGATTTCGGTATTGGCATTCTCGGCAGGTGAGAATAGCATCACCAGCATCTGCCCGGCGTTGCGGAGGTGCTGTCATTTCGATCCGAAAAATCCCTGCTGAGCTGAGTAAACGGTACGTGGAGCAGGGGTGGTGGACACCGGAAACACTCGGCCAGCTGCTGGCCGACGGCTTGCAGGCGAGTCCCGACGCCGGGTTCTTCGTACACTCCGAGACCCGGCCCTTCGCCGGTACCTTCGCCGACGTCGAGCACCGCGCCCGTCGGCTGGCCGCCGGCCTGGCCGAGCGTGGTGTCGGCGCGGGCGACGTGGTGGCCCTGCAGCTGCCGAACTGGATGGAAGCCGCCGTCGCGTTCTGGGCCTCGGCGTTCCTGGGCGCGGTCACCGTCCCGATCGTGCATTTCTACGGCCGCAAGGAACTCGGTCACATCATCGCGACCGCCCGGCCGAAGGTTTTCATCAGCACCGCGGAATTCGGGCGGATGACGTTCCACCCGGATCTGTGCACCGAGGTGCCGATCGTCGGATTGGTCGGCGCCGATGGCGAGTTGGCCTTCGACCGGCTGCTGGCCGACGAGCCGATGACCGGGACCGTGGACGCCGATCCGGCCGCCCCGGCGCTGATCGCGTTCACCTCGGGCACCACCAAGGAACCCAAGGGTGTCATCCACAGCCACCAGACGCTGAACTGTGAGACCCGCCAGCTGCTGGCCAACTACCCGCCGGGTCGCGGTCGCCAACTCACCGCCACCCCGGTCGGACACTTCATCGGCATGCTCGGCGCGTTCCTGATCCCGGTGCTCGAAGGCGCGCCCATCGACCTGTGCGATGTGTGGGATCCCGGCCGGGTGCTCGACATCATCGAGCGCGACGGGCTGTCCATCGGCGGCGGACCGCCGTACTTCGTCACCAGCCTGATGGACCACCCGGGTTTCACCGACGCGCATCTGGCCCGGTTCTCCACCGTTGGGCTGGGTGGGTCGACGGTCCCGTCCGCGGTCACCCGGCGCCTCGCCGACCTCGGACTCTTCGTGTTCCGTTCGTACGGCAGCACCGAGCATCCCTCGATCACCGGTTCGGGACCGGCAGCGCCGGAGGACAAGCGGCTGTTCACCGACGGCAATGCCCGGCCCGGTGTGGAGATCCGGCTGGGACCCGACGGCGAGATCTTCAGCCGCGGCCCCGACCTCTGCCTGGGCTATACCGATGACGTGCTGACTGCGGAATCGTTCGACGACGACGGCTGGTACCGCACCGGCGATATCGGCGTCCTCGACGAGGACGGCTACCTCACCATCACCGACCGCACCGCCGACCTGATCATCCGGGGCGGCGAGAACATCAGTGCCCTCGAGGTCGAGGAAGTGCTGCTGAGCATGCCCGCGGTGCAGGAGGCCGTCGTGGTGGCGGCCCCGGATGCGCGCCTCGGCGAGCATGTCGCGGCTGTGCTGCGAATCCGGCCCGGGGCCCAGATGCCCACGCGCGAGCAGGTACGCGCCCACTTCGAACAAGCGGGCGTGGCTCGGCAGAAGTGGCCCGAGGAACTGGTCGCGCTATCGGAGGGAGAGGACTTCCCGCGGACCGCGAGCGGCAAGGTGCAGAAATTCAGGGTGCGACAGGCCGTGAGCGATTCGGCCTCGGCCGCACCCAGGGGCATTGCGACATCCACAACATGAGAATATGATTCTCACGAACTGAAAAGGAGCATCTCATGGGTCAACTGTCGCATCGGGTCGACATACCGTTTCCGCTTTTCGATGCGGACAACCACCTCTACGAGCCTCCGGAGGCGATGACCAAGTACCTCCCCAAGGAGTACAAGGACATCGTCCAGTACGTGGAGATCAACGGCCGCACGAAGA